>NZ_JBJJLA010000026.1:0-32361 GCF_045449715.1 Marinobacter shunpengi
CGTTTCCCTGCACAAAAGCACCCCCACCCCTCGACCCCGGGTAATAGTGCAAGCCTCCATGGTAGTTGCTTAGGATTGCACAGGTTCTGGAGGCATAGGGCCGGGAGGTTTTTCTGTAGGGAAAGCCTCTCGGCCCTGGGCCTATACGCCATTAGCCGCTGACAGTGTCTTCATCCCCCGCCGGTAAAGCAGGTACGCCATGATGCCGGCCATCAGGTTGCCCACCAGGGCGCCGGTCATCAGGCCGGTTAGGCCGCCAAGCTGGCCGCCCAGCCAGAGCATGGGCAGGTAGCAGGCGAACAGTCGCAGGGTGGAGATCAGCAGTGCCCGCATGGGCAGCCCCAGAGCGTTGTTGACCGACACCATCAGCATGCACACCCCCAGGCCACTGTAACTGAGCGGCACCCGCAGCAGGTAGTCCCCCAGCACATCACTGACCTGACGGTCGGCAGTGAATAGCTCGGACACCAGCCCCGAGGTGGTCAGCCACAGCAGGGCAATGGCCAGTTGCCAGATCACGATAAAGCGCACCGCCAGCCGCACCAGCTTGCGGATGGTGCCAATATCGCCCTGGCCCAGCAGTCGTCCCACCATGGGCGGCATGGACATGGTGAGGGCCAGCACCACCACGATGGAGAAGAACTCCAGCCGGGTACCCAGCCCCCAGGCCGCGACCGCTGCCGAGCCGAAGCCCGCCACCAGGGCAGTGGCCAGCATGGCGGAGACCGGCGGCATCAACTGGCTGACCATGGCGGGGGCCATGATGCTGCCGAGCTGGCGAATGGACTGGCCCAGTTCCAGCCGGGCCAGGTCAAAGGCGATCCAGCCCCGCCGGAACAGGGCCGGGTAGATCACCAGGCAGCCGACGCCAAAGGAGGTGATGGTGGCCAGCGGCGCGCCGGGCAACCCCCAGCCGAAGACAAAGATATAGAGCGGATCCAGGGCGATGTTCAGCAGGCTGGCGGCCATCATCATCAGCCCGGGCAGCTTGGTATCACCGTGGGAGCGGCAGATGCTGTAGCCGAAATACAGCACGGCGCCGGTCCAGGCGGCCACCAGCCAGGGCATCCAGTACAGGCGGATCATCGGCAGCAGTGACGTTTCGGCCCCCAGCAGGGTCATGATGGTGTCGCGCAGCA
Organism: Marinobacter shunpengi; assembly: GCF_045449715.1. Classification (NCBI taxonomy): domain Bacteria; kingdom Pseudomonadati; phylum Pseudomonadota; class Gammaproteobacteria; order Pseudomonadales; family Marinobacteraceae; genus Marinobacter; species Marinobacter shunpengi. The sequence goes on from NZ_JBJJLA010000026.1 coordinate 1,140, forward strand.
GCCACAGGCCCAGCGCCAGCAGGCACACCAGCGTGGCACCGGTGGTGACCACCAGTCCGGCCAGGCGCACGGCCCGCTGTTCGTCCCCGGCCCCCAGCGTACGGGAAATAATGGCGGTGGTGGCAATGCCCAGGCCCACCTGCAGGCCGGTAATGAGCTGCTGCATGGGGACGGTGAAACCCAGGGCGGCGAGGGGGTCCCGGCCCAGTTGGCCGATAAAGATACTGTCAGCCAACTGGAAAGACATCAGGGACAGGACCCCGAACAGCATCGGCCAGGTCATGGAGAATAGCTGGCGGGGCAGGCTGCTGTTGGACAGATCTGGGTCGGTCACGGGCTTCCGTTACGTCGTTGGCTGTTGGAGTCGGAAAGGATGGATTCTAGCAGCCCTGGTAGGGCGTGGATGTCCGCAATCGCCCATAGCGGAAGAGGCGACCACTGGTGGGTCGCCTTTTCAACGGGGACATGGCGGCGAAAGGCTACTTCTTCTGGTCGGCCCAGTAGGGCTCCCGCAGTTCCCGCTTGAGCACCTTGCCGATGGTGGAGCGGGGCAGCTCGTCCCGGAATTCCACCGCCGCCAGCCGTTGGGTCTTGCCCAGCTTCTCGTTGGCGAAGGCCAGGATATCGTCCTCGGAGGCGGTTTCGCCGGCCCGGCGCACCACCAGTCCCAGCGGGGTTTCACCCCAGTGCTCGCTGGGGATGCCGATCACGGCTACATCCGCCACCGCCGGGTGTTCCAGCAGTACCTTCTCCAGGTCCACGGCGTAGATGTTGAAACCGCCGGAGATGATCATGTCCTTGCGGCGGTCGAGGATATAAAGGAAGCCGTCCTCGTCCAGACGCCCCATATCGCCACTGCGATAGAACACCAGGCCCTCGGGGCTGGTCCACAGCATCTCGTTGGTCTGCTGTTCCCGGTGATAGTAGCCGCGCATCATGGAGATGGCCCGACCGACGATCTCACCGATTTCACCCTGGGGCAGTTCGTTGCCGTGGTCGTCGATGATGCGGACTTCCGAACCCTCGGTCGGTACCCCCACGGAATCCCACTTGGTGGGGTTGGCGCCGCAATCCAGGCTGGTGGAGATGCCCCCCTCGGTGAGGCCATAGACTTCGCGGATGTTACCGGGCCAGCGTTCCATGGCTTCGGCAATCACGTCGGAGCGCAGGGGCGCACTGGTGCACAGTTTGAGCTTGAAGCTGGACAGGTCGAAGCGGTCGAAATCCGGCTCGGCCATGATACGGCTGTACTGTACCGGCACCAGCATGGCGTGGGTCACCTGGTGTTCCTCCGCCAGTTCCAGGAAGCGGTGGGCGTTGAACTTGCCCATCAGCACCAGGGTGCCGCCGTGGAACAGGGTGGGCAGGGCGGATACCAGCGTGGTGTTGGAGTATAGTGGCGTGGACACCAGGTTGATGGCGTCGCCGTCCAGCCCGAACCGGGACAGGCGGTCGAACTGCCGCTGGCGGAAGCGGTAGTCGTGAAGTATACCTTTGGGAGTCCCGGTGGTGCCGGAGCTGTAGATGATGTTGAACGGGTCGTCCGGCGTCACCTCGGCCGGGTTCGCGGTATCGGCGGTGTCGCCAAGCCAGGCGTCCAGGTCCAGCCCGCTGTCCACCTCGCTGGTGTCGAGGCCGATCCGTTGGGCCGGCTGCACCCGGTCAAGATCGTCACGGATCTCGTTGAACAGGGGCAGGTTCTTCTCGGAGACAAACAGGAAGCGGCTGTCGCAGTCCTTCACCATCAGCGCGAGCGCCTCGCCGCTGGCCATGCCGGACAGGGGTACCATGCAGCCGCCGGCAATCAGCGTGCCCAGGTAGAGGCACATATAGTTGTTGCTGTTCTCGGACAGGCCGGCCACGGTGTCGCCGGTCTGCAGGCCGTCCTCCCGGAGGCGGTTGGCGATGCGGTTGGCACGGCTCAGCATTTCGGACCAGGTAAGCGTCCCATTTTCATCGGTGATGGCGGGCTTTTCACCCTGGGAACGGGCGAATCCCTGGATGTGATGGCCGATGGGGTCCATGGTTTCCTGGTCGATCGCTGGAGCGTAATTCGGCATCGCCGCAACGGTTTGTCTCATTTTGGGGGCCTCAATCGTTGTTGTGTTTTGACTAGTGAAATTTATTTTCGAATATATTGACTCAAAACTGGAAGCCGTGACAAATTAAACGCCCTGTTTGGCCATTTGAAAAGCACCCTAACGAATTTCGGGGCTTTGTCCCACGCAGTTCCTTCGGAACAATGCATTCCGAATCAAGCTGATAAGCACCAAAACCTACAACGACAAAAGCCTGAGAGTCTGAAACGTGTTACCGCGCAGGCTCCCGTGCAAGGTTAAAGGAGCATAGTCTATGATGCGTTTCACTGAGCAGGTTGCCATTGTCACCGGCGCCGGCAGTGGTATCGGTCGCGCCACCGCCCTGAGGCTCGCCGGCGAGGGCGCCACGGTCGTCCTGGCGGACTGGTCCGAGGAAGGCCTGCTGGAAACCGCCGCGCAAATGCCCCCCGAAGCAACCCACATCGAACGCAAGCTGGATGTGTCCGACGAGGATGCTGTCAAGACGCTGGTGTCCGAGGTGGTGGCACAGTTCGGCCAGGTCGATATCCTGGTGAACAACGCCGGTATCTCCGGTGGTAACTACCCGCCCGTCACCGAGAACGAGAAAGCGGACTGGGAGAAGATCCTGGGTGTTAACCTGATCGGCGCCATGCTGATGATCAAGCACGTGGCGCCCCATATGCAGGCGCGCCAGCAGGGTGCCATCGTCAATACCGCTTCCGTGGCCGGCATCCGTTCCGGCGCTGGCGGCAACCCCTACAGCGCGTCCAAGGCCGGCGTGATCAACCTGACCCAGACCGCGGCCTGTGATCTGGGTGGCTTCAATGTCCGCGTGAACGCCGTCTGCCCGGGACTGGTGGAAACCGGCATGACCAAGGCCGTGTTCGATTACGCCCGTGCCAATGAAAAAGAGCACAAGCTGGGCACCCGCTGTGAACTGCGCCGCTACGGCAAGCCGGAAGAACTGGCGGCGGCCATCTGTTTCCTGGCGTCCGACGACGCCAGCTACATCACCGGGCAGGCCCTGCCCGTGGATGGCGGTAATACCGCCTCACTGAACATGCCTGGAATGAAAGTGTAATGAGTGAAGCACAACAGAACCTCCACATCAGCGGTGGCAAGGATCTGCCCGGTTTTCACAACCTGCTGGGGTATCGACAGGTGTCCTGGGAAGAGGACAAGGCTGTTATTGCGCTGGACCTGGAGCCCAGACACCTGAACCTGGGCGGGGTGATCCATGGGGGCGTACTCTCGTCCCTGCTCGATATCGTGCTGGCTGAGGCCGGCACCTACTGCCCGTACCCTGGTCGCATGCGCAAGGCCATCACCCTGACTCTGACTACCACGTTTACCGGCCAGTGTTCTGGTGGCACCATTACCGCCACTGGCATCAAGCGTGCCGGCGGTACCAGAATCTTCAACAGCACCGGCGAGATCCACGATGACAAGGGCAACCTGCTTGCCATTGCCGAAGGTACGTTCAGGATTCGATCCGGCAGCGAGAACCCCGAGGGCGTTCCCATCTGAAGGCGTCCCTGCAACCAATAAAAGAGAGGCACAACGATGTTGTACGAACCGTCTGAGCGAGCGAAAAAGCTGCAGAAAGAACTCCTGGAGTTCATGGATCAGTACATCTATCCGAACGAGCACAAGCACCACGAGCAGATCGACAACGCCGAGAACCGCTGGGCGCCGACCCCGATCATGGAAGAACTCAAGGCCAAGGCCAAGAGCGCCGGCCTGTGGAACCTGTTCCTGCCGGAAAGCGAGCGTGGCGCCGGCCTGACCAACCTGGAATACGCCCACCTGTGCGAGATCATGGGCCGTTCCCACATGGCGCCGGAAGTGTTCAACTGCTCCGCGCCGGATACCGGCAACATGGAAACCATTGAGCGTTACGGTTCCGAGGAACATAAAGAGAAGTGGCTCAAGCCGCTGCTGGAAGGTGAGATCCGTTCCTGCTTCTCCATGACGGAGCCGGACGTGGCTTCATCGGACGCCACCAACATCGGTACCGAGATTCGCCGCGAGGGCGATGAGTACGTGATCAACGGCAAGAAGTGGTGGTCCTCCGGTGCCATGACCACCACCACCAAGATTGCCATCGTCATGGGCAAGACCGATCCCACCGCCGAGAAGCACAAGCAGCAGTCCATGATCCTGGTGCCGCTGGACGCCCCGGGTGTGGAAATGGTGCGCCCGCTGACCGTATTCGGTTACGACCACGCCCCCCACGGCCACGCCGAGGTGCACTACAACAATGTGCGGGTGCCGGCGTCGAACATCCTGCTGGGTGAAGGCCGTGGTTTCGAGATTGCCCAGGGTCGCCTTGGGCCGGGCCGTATCCACCACTGCATGCGCACCATCGGGGTCGCCGAGCGTGCCCTTGAGGCCATGTGCGAACGTGCCAATGCCCGTGAAGCCTTCGGTCGCCCGCTGGTGGAATTTGACTCCATCCGCAAGGATATCGCCCGCTCCCGTCTCGAGATTGAGCAGGCCCGCCTGATGACCCTGAAGGCCGCGCATATGATGGACACCGTGGGGAACAAGGTGGCCCGTCAGGAAATCGCCATGATCAAGGTGATTGCCCCGAGCATGGCCCTGAAGGTACTGGATCGTGCCATCCAGGTTCACGGTGGTGCCGGCGTCAGCCAGGATACCTTCCTGGCCGCAGCATACGCCAGCGTGCGTACCCTGCGCCTGGCCGATGGTCCGGACGAGGTTCACCTGGATTCCATCGCCAAGCTGGAACTGAAGAACTACCCGCGTACCCACTGAGCCAGGAGCCGAAACATGAGCGATTCATTGTTTGATATGACCGGCAAGGTGGCCCTGATCACCGGGTCCACCAAGGGCATCGGCCGGTCCATCGCCGAGGAAATGGCCCGCCAGGGCGCCAGGGTGGTGATTTCCAGCCGCAAGGCCGACGTCTGTGAGCAGGTGGCCGGTGAGCTGAAGGCGGAAGGCTTTGAAGCCATTGCCATCCCCTGCCATGTGGGCAAGAAGGACCAGCTCCAGAACCTGGTGGACAAGACCATCGAAGCCTGGGGCAAGATCGACGTACTGGTGTGCAATGCCGCCACTAACCCGGTGTATGGCACCACGGCCGAGATGACCGACGAGGCCTGGGACAAGATCATGGAAACCAACGTCAAGGGTACCTTCTGGCTCGCCAACATGGTGCTGCCGGGTATGGCCGAGCGTGGCGAGGGGGCCGTGGTACTGCTGTCCTCCATTGCCGGCATCCGCGGCAATACCACCATCGGCACCTATGGCGTGTCCAAGGCGGCGGAAGCGGCCCTGGCCCGCAACCTGGCGGTGGAGTGGGGGCCGAAGGGCATCCGCATCAACAGTATCGCCCCGGGCATCGTGAAGACCGACTTCGCCAAGGCCCTGTGGGAAGACCCGGTGCGGATCAAGCGTGCCGAAGAGAAGACTCCGCTGCGTCGCATCGGCGACCCGGTGGACATCGCCGGTCTGGCGGTGTTCCTGTCCACCAAGGCCAGCGCCTACATCACCGGTCAGGTGATTGTGGCGGACGGCGGCGAAACCATTAGCTGAGGTTACTATGAGTACTGGACCTAACCTGGTAGACGTCCTCGACGCGCACCGGTTTGATGAGGCAGCCCTGCTGACGTGGCTGCAGAAGGAAATTCCCGATTTTGGTGACGACCTGCAGGTCAAGCAGTTCCAGGGTGGGCAGTCCAACCCCACCTTCATGCTGACCTCTGGTGGCAACCGCTACGTGCTGCGCAAGAAGCCGCCCGGAAAGACCCTGCCCTCCGCCCATATGGTGGAGCGGGAGTACAAGGTGATCCGCGCCCTGTCCGACAACACCGACGTGCCCGTGCCCAAGGCCCGGGTACTGTGCGAGGACAGCGACCTGATCGGTACGCCGTTCTACGTCATGGACTTTATGGAAGGCCGTGTGCTGAGCCACCCGGCCCTGCCGGACCTGGACAAGGCGGAACGTCGCCCGGTCCATGAGGCGGCCATCGACACCATGGCGAAGATGCATGCGGTGGACGTGAACAAGGTCGGCCTGGGGGATTTCGGTCGCCCGGAAGGCTATGTTGCCCGTCAGGTGGCCCGCTGGTCCAAGCAGTATGAGGCCTCCAAGACCGACGATATGCCGGCCATGGACAACCTGATGAAGTGGCTGCCGGAAAACCTGCCCAGGAATGACGAGTGCGCCATCGCCCATGGTGACTATCGCCTGGGCAACCTGATGCTGGCCCCGGACAAACCGGAAGTGATTGCCATCCTGGACTGGGAACTGTCTACGCTGGGCCACCCGCTGGCGGACCTGGCCTATTACTGCCTGCCCTACCACCTGAGTTCCGGGTTCGAAGGCATGCGCGGCGTTGTGGGTGAAGATCTCGGCGAGATCGGCATCCCCACCGAGCAGGAAACCATCGAGCGCTACTGCAAGGCGTCCGGCCGCGACAGCATCGACGACTGGCACGTGTTCGTGTCCTTCTCCCTGTTCCGCCTGGCGGCGATCGTGCAGGGGGTCTATGCCCGGGCGCTGGCGGGCAACGCCAGCAACGCCGATGCCCTGGAAGTGGGCAAGCGTGCCAGCATCCTGGCGGAAGCCGGCTGGTCCGTGGCCCAGAAGGGCAGTAAGGGAATCAGTGTATGAGCCAGCCGACCGCAGCGGACCCCATGGTCCGCCGCATCCTGATTACCAACGATGACGGCGTGGCCGCCCCGGGGCTGAAGATCCTGGTGGACATTGCCCGCCGTCTGGCGGAGGAAGTCTGGATCGTCGCGCCGGAGCATGATCGCAGCGGCGCGGGCCAGAGTATTTCCCTGCACGATCCGTTGCGGGTATACCACCATGGTGAGCGGCATTACGCCGTGTCCGGTACACCCGCCGACTGCGTGCTCTATGCCCTGGCGGAATGGTTCGGCGAGACACCGCCGGACCTGGTGCTGTCGGGCATCAATGCCGGGGGCAATATTGGCGACTCGGTACAGTATTCCGGCACCGTCGGTGCCGTGTTGAGCGCTGAGCACCTGGGTATTCCCGCTATTGCCCTGAGTCAGGCCTTCCTGAACCGTGACGAGATCGACTGGTCACCGGTTACCGAGTTGGGTGAGGCGGCCATTCGTGCCCTGTGGCCCACTGCGACCGAGAGCAAGTGCTGCTGGAACGTGAATTTCCCCGCCTGTTCCGTGGATCAGGTGGGAGCCATGGAGTATGCCGCGCAGTCGGCCGGGTCCATTGCCCGGCCGCGACTGCTGCCGGGGCAGGACAGCCGTGGCCTGTCATACTGGTGGCTGGGTTTTGACCGGCATACCGATCACCAGGTGCCGGATGATGCCGACGTAGCGGTACTGAGGCGTCGGGGCGTGTCGGCATCGCCATTGCGGGGGGAGCATCGGCTGCCCGGTAACCAGGCCACCGTTCCCCTGCGGAAAACATGACAGAACCGCCCTCTGGGTTGGCCGGTAACCGGCCCGCCGGGCGGTTGCAGTCTGCAAGTGATTTAACGGGAGAGTACCGAATGTTTACAAGACACCACAAGGTCTGGCCCAGAGAGCTGCCCAAGACCATGACCCTGCCGCAAACCAGTCTGTTTACCAACCTGGAGATTTCGGCGCTGCGGTATCCGGACCATACCGCCATCATCTATTACGATACCAAGATCACCTACCAGGAACTGCTGGACGAGGTGGAGTCCCTGGCCGGCTGGCTACAGGAGAACGGGGTCAGCAAGGGTGACCGGGTGCTCCTGTACATGCAGAACTCTCCCCAGTATGTCATTGGCTACTACGCTATCCTGCGTGCCGATGCCGTGGTGATTCCGGTCAACCCCATGAACCGGGCTTCGGAACTGGAACACTACATCTCCGATACCAAGGCCACGGTGTGCCTGGCGGGTATGGAACTGGCGGGCTTTATCGCGCCGCTGGTGGGCAAGACCTACCTGGAGCGGGTGGTGGTGGCTGCTTATGGCACCTACGTGCGCGAACCCACCGACCTGGCACTGCCCGCCGAGGTGGCGGCCGACCCCAAACCCCTGGATGGCCCCGGGCTGCTGTCCTGGGAAGATGCCCTGAATGCCGGACACGAGCCTGGCCGGCATACCGCCGGGCCGGATGACCTGGCCGTTATCCCCTACAGTTCCGGCACCACCGGTCAGCCCAAGGGGTGCATGCACGTCCATCGGGGGCCCATGGCCACCGCTGTCCACCGGGCGTTCTGGAACATCAGCAATACCGACTCGGTACAACTGTGCACCCTGCCGTTCTTCCATGTGACCGGTATGACCGGTTCCATGAACAGCCCGATCTACTCCGGTTCCACCATGGTGATCATGACCCGTTGGGACCGCGAAGTGGCCGGCAGGCTGATCGAGCGTTACAGGGTCACCGGCTGGACCAACATCGTCACCATGGCGGTGGATTTCCTCTCCAACCCGGAGCTGGAGAAGTACGATATCAGCTCGCTGGTGACCATCGGCGGTGGCGGCGCGGCCATGCCGGAGGCCGTCGCAGGCAAGCTGAAGAAGCTGACCGGCCTGGACTATGTCGAGGGCTACGGCCTGTCCGAAACCATGGCTGCGACCCACATCAATCCGCCCAACAACCCCAGGGCCCAGTGCCTGGGTATCCCGGTGTTTGATGTGGACTCCCGCATCATTGATGTGGAAACCCTGGAAGAGAAGGGGCCGGGCGAAGTGGGCGAGATCGTCTCCAACGGACCCCAGGTGACCGTGGGTTACTGGAACCGGCCGGCGGAAACCGAAGCCGCCTTTGTCGAGATCGATGGCAAACCGTTCTTCCGCACCGGAGACCTGGCCTACTACGATGAGGACGGGTACTTCTACATGGTTGACCGGGTCAAGCGGATGATCAACGCCTCCGGCTTCAAGGTCTGGCCGTCGGAAGTGGAAAGCATGATGTACCAGCATCCCGCCATCCACGAGGTCTGCATTATCTCCACGCCTCACGAGAAGCGCGGCGAAACCGTCAAGGCGGTGGTGGTGCTGGCGCCGGACGGGGACGGCAGCACCAGCGAGGAAGACATTATCGCCTGGTGTCGGGAACAAATGGCCGCCTACAAGGTCCCCTCCGTTGTGGAGTTTGTTGATGAGCTGCCGAAATCCCCCACCGGCAAGCTTATGTGGCGAGCCCTGCAGGATGAGGAGTGGAAGAAGCAGGGCTGATGTGAGTGCCTCGTCTGGTCAGCATGTCAGCCAGACGACACATCGATGACCACCCCACCGGCCAGCATGGCTGGTGGGGTGCCTGACCCGATATCGGATCTGCGCCTATCATGGAGCGATTCGAGAACCTGCCAGAATTTCATTTTCATCATTGAAAATACCAATTAGGTTCGCATAGCGAAATCGCATTCTGTCTATTGACAGTATATGCGTGCAGTGTACTCTTGTGCATCGGCGTGAGGCATTCTGCCAATACGTCTAAAAAAGAAAATCAATAAAGCGGAAAACAAAACCCAATAACATCAATGACAGTTGCGGTAACGGCAACTCTACAAAAACAACGTCGCCACGGGAGGGGCCGGTTTGACTATATTTCTCCAACAGGTTTTTAACGGGTTGACCCTAGGTAGTGTCTACGGCCTCGTAGCGCTCGGTCTGACCCTTGTTTACGGGATTCTCCACATCCCGAACTTCGCACATGGTGCGCTCTACATGGTAGGGGCATTCATATCCTTCTATGTGATGCAGGATCTGGGCTTTAATTACTGGGTCGCTATGGGCGGCGCCGCTGTGGTCGTTGCTGTTATAGCAATCCTGTGTGAACGCCTGGTCTTCCATCCCCTGAGGCATGCCCCACCGATCCATGACAAGATCGCCGCCATCGGTATCCTGCTCTTCCTTGAAGCCGCTGTACATGCGATCTGGGGTTCCCAGCCAGTCCGGATGCAAACGCCTTTCCCCGGCGTGGTCAACATTGGCGGCGTATTCATGCGCGAACAGGCGATCGTCATTATCATTGCAGCCGCCGTGCTGGTTACCGCTCTGACGATCTTCCTGCGTAAGACCATGGTGGGTGCCACAATCATTGCGATGGCACAGAACCGTGAAGGGGCATTCCTCGTCGGTATCGATGCCAACCGGGTGGCCATGATGACATTTGCCATCTCCGGGATTCTCGCCGCAGTTGCCGCAACGCTCTTTGCCCCGATGACCCTGGTAAGCCCGATGATGGGCCACATCGTCATCATGAAAGCCTTCGTGATCATTATCCTCGGCGGCATGGGCAGCATTCCGGGCGCCATCGTCGGGGGTATGATTATCGGCATGGCGGAAGCGCTGGGCGGTTTCTACGTCTCCGATTCCTACAAGGACGTGATCGCCTTCAGTTTGCTGGTCATTATTCTGTCTGTTCGTCCACAAGGTTTGTTTGCTAAGGGGGCACACTGATCATGATGTTTAAACTCGGAGCCCTTATCATGCACCCGGCCAGCAAGTTCGTGCTGCTGGCCCTGGCATTGATCTTCCCCCTGCTCGCCGGTGCGGAAAATGAGTACCAGGTTCAGGTGATGGCGAAAGCCTTCATCATCATCATCGCTGTCTATGGCTTTAACGTAATTACCGGTTTTTGTGGTCAGCTTAACCTGGCCCACGGTGGTTTTTACGCCATTGGTGCCTACACGGTGGCGCTACTTACTGTCGATGCCGGCTGGAACTACTGGCCAGCGCTGGCCGCTGCGCTGGTCGTCACCGGCGTGCTGGGTTTGCTCGTCGGGGCGGTATCGCTGCGACTGAAGGAGCACTACTTTGCCATCTTCACCCTGTGCGTTGGTTTTATCATCTACCTGCTGCTCGAGAAGTGGGACTGGCTGACCCATGGGGTGATAGGCGTCCGGAATATCTCTGAACCCGATGGTTTCGGGATCGTGAATTTCCGCGACACCAACGCGATGTATTACCTGGTGCTTTTCTTCATGACCTTCATCATCTGGTTTACCTCCCGTATCCAGAAATCCCTGGTGGGCCGCACCTTTATCGCGATCCGCAATGGTGACGACCTGGCCCAGTCCCTGGGTATCAACCTGATGAAGACCAAGATTCTGGCCTTTGTGATTTCGACCACTTATGCCGGCCTGGCTGGCGGGCTGTATGCAGGTATGATCCGTGTTGTAGGGCCGGAAGAAGCGAACGTCCTGCAGACCTTCAACATGATCATGTATATGCTCGTGGGCGGCATCGGTACGCTGTTCGGGCCTCTGGTCGGTACGCTGGGTGTTACCTGGATTACCGAGTCACTTCAGTTCCTTGAGGCCTATCGGATGCTCATCTTTGGTCCGTTGCTGGTGATCCTGGTGATCTTCTTCCCGCTGGGTATCTGCGGTTCTTTCCTCACCTGGATGCATCGCAAGGCCCAGGCCCTGGGCCTGGGGCCGAAGAAGACGCAGACGGAAAGCAAGGTAAAAGCCACCGGCCAGGAGGTAAACAACAATGCTTAAGGTAGAACACCTCACCAAGATGTTTGGCGGTCTGGCTGCGGTTAACGATGTATCCGTGGACTTCGGTGCCAACCAGATCAACGCGATCATCGGCCCCAACGGGGCCGGCAAGAGTACCTTCTTTAACCTGATTTCAGGGGTACACCAGCCGACATCCGGCAGAATCCTGCTGGACGGTACCGATGTCACCACGATGCGGTGTGACAATGTCGCCAGATTGGGTGTTGGGCGTACCTTCCAGAGCACCAACCTGTTTGAAACGGCAACGGTTCTGGATAACCTGATCGTAGGTTACCGGCTGCGGACCCGGTCCGGTCTGTGGGATGTGCTGGTCAATTCGAAGCGCCTGCAGGCGGAAGAGAAAGCCGCCCGGGAAAAGGCGCGGGACGCGCTGGACTTCGTCGGCCTGAACCATGCCGAAAACCGCTATATCGCCGACTGTACCCAGGAAGAACGCAAGCGTGTGGCGTTTGCCCTGGCCCTGGCGACAGACCCGAAGATTGTCCTGCTGGATGAGCCGGCGGCGGGGGTTAACCCCGAGGAAACCGAAGGTCTGGCGCAACTGATGCAGAAAATGGTTAAACACGGGCTGACCGTGTGCCTGATCGAGCACAAGATGGATATGATCATGGGCATTGCCGACAAGATCATGGTGCTGGATCACGGTGAAAAGATTGCCGAAGGCACACCGGACGAAGTGAAGAACAATCCGGTGGTTATCGAAGCCTACCTGGGGAGTGATGCTGATGCTGCAGCTTAAGAATGTCGACGTCCACTACGGTAGCTTCAAGGCCCTGAACAACATCAATATGACCGTCGATACCGGCGGCCTGGTGGTGCTGTTGGGCGCCAATGGTGCCGGTAAGTCCACACTGTTCAATGCCATCAGTGGCCTGATCAAACCGTCAGCCGGCAACATCGAGTTCGAGGACAAGATCCTCAACGGTATGAAGGCGAGTGCGGTGGTGAATGCGGGGGTGGTGCAGTGTGCCGAAGGCCGCCAGCTGTTCCCGCAGATGAGTGTCCACGACAACCTGATGCTGGGTGCCTATGTCCACCGCAGGGACAAGGAAGGCAACCGTAAACGCCTCAACGAGGTGCTGGAACTCTTCCCGATCCTGAGTGAAAAGTCCCATGAGCCGGCCGGTTCCCTGTCCGGTGGCCAGCAGCAGATGGTGGCCATCGGCCGAGCCATGATGAGCCGCCCCCGTCTGCTGATGCTGGATGAGCCCTCGCTGGGTCTGGCGCCGCTGGTGGTCAAGCAGATGTTCGAAACCATCCAGCAGATCAACAGCCTCGGCACCACGGTGCTGCTGGCTGAACAGAATGCCTTTGCGGCACTTAAAATTGCCACATATGCATACGTTATGGAAAACGGCCAGCTCGTTATGGACGGCGACCGTGAAACGATGCTGGGTAACGAGGAAGTGCGCAAAGCATACATCGGGGCCTGATAGGCCCCAAAACTCGCTTGTACAACAACCCTGACAAAACGCCTGTGAAACAAAGGCGAAACAAAACCAGGAGAAAACAATGAAAACAGCGAAGAAACTTGGACTGGCAGTTGCTGTAGCAACCACAATGGGTATGTCCTCCGCCGTTATGGCCGAGGAAGTGAACATTGGCTTCTCTGGCCCGCTCTCCGGCGGCGCCGCCCTGTACGGTGAAAACGTACTTTCCGGCCTGCGCATGGCGGCCGAAGAGATCAACGCCAATGGCGGATTCGATATCGACGGTGAAAACCACACCGTCAACATCGTTGCCCTGGATGATCAGTATTCTCCGGCACAGGCGGCGACCAACGCCAAGCGTCTGAAGCAGGAATCAAACGTTCCGGCTATCTTCATCCCGCATTCCGGCGGCATCTTTGCACTGATGGACTTCAACGTCGAGGACGACTTCCTCGTGATGGCCTACACCAGTGTGCCGACTGTCACCGAACAGGGTAACCCGCTGACCCTGCGTATCCCGCCGACCTTCGACGGCTACGTGAACGCGTTCACCGACTATGCCCTGGAGAACTTTGGCACCAAGCTGGCCATGGGTGGCGCGACTCACGAGTACGCCAAGATCTGGGCCACCATGGTTGAGAAAGCCTGGACCGCCAAGGGTGGCGAAGTGGTTGCCCAGAATCCGATGGACTACAACAAGTCCGCGGACTTCTTCACCGGCGTAAGCCGTCTGATTTCCGACAAGCCGGATGTCATGTTTGTGGGTGGCGCTTCCGAGCCGACCGGTCTGGTTATCCAGCAGGCCCGTCAGCTTGGCTACGAGGGTGCCTTCATCATGATGGACCAGGCGAAGATTGACGAGGCCGCCAACGTGGTCGGTGGCCTTGAGCCGCTGAACAACACCGTGGGTGTGCCGCCGCTGTCCGCGGACCAGTCGGAAGCTGCCCAGGACTTCGTCAAGCGTTACGAAGAGAAGTACGGCAAGACTCCGGGCTCCGAGGCGGCTTACAACTACCTGGCACTGCACGCCCTGGTGGAAACCATGGATGAAACGGATTCCACGGACCCGACGACCATTCGTGGCGCCATGGACGAAGTGATCCAGACAATGGACGCCAGCAAGAACCCGTACGACGTCCAGGAAATCGACGAGAAAGGCGGTTTCGTTGTTGTCCCGACCATGTCCGTGGTCAAGGACGGCGAGATCGTGGAAGTGGAATTCTGATCGCTGCGATCAGCAACCACTCATGAAAAAAGGGGGCTTCGGCCCCCTTTTTTAGTGTCTGCTCGCCAGGTAATGACAGCCGGGCGATGCCTGTTCCCGACGGATCCTTACGGTTTGACGTACATGGCCAGATTCTCGGCGACAACCGCCGGCTTCTCCTCGCCCTTGATCTCGATCACCGTCTTGTAGGTGGCCAGCACCCGCTTTTCATCCACCTCCTCAACGCTCACCAGTTCCACGGTGGAGCGGATATCAGAGCCTGATTTCACGGCGGATGGCAGGCGGACCTTATTCATACCGTAGTTGATGGTGGCGGCGGGGCCTGTCACTGTCATGGCCTGCTGGTTAAGCTGGGGAATCAGCGACAGGGTCAGGAAACCGTGGGCAACCGGGGCTCCCCAGGGCGCCTCCTTTTTGGCCCGTTCAACGTCCACGTGAATCCACTGGTGGTCACCGGTAGCGTCGGCGAAGGCCTGGATCATGTCCTGGCTGATGTGTTTCCAGGGGCTCTGGCCCACCACCTGACCTTTGAAATTCGGCAGTTCTTCGAGTGCAATACTTGTCATTGTTATCTCCTGGTTTCGTTTCGCGGAAACATGTTTCGTAAGCTATTCTCATGGACCTGAGCGTTTGGTGCAACAACAAAAAGCCCCCGAGTACAGAGAGGTTTGATATGTCAGGAAACCAACAATTCACGCTGGTACAGCGCCCCGTCGGCATGCCCGATGACACCCATTTGCGTCTGGAAGAAACCGCCATGCCCGAAGCGGGTGAAGGCGAGGTCCTGCTGAAGACCCGTTACCTGTCCCTTGATCCCTACATGCGCGGCCGCATGAACGATACCGCCTCCTACGCGACGCCGGTCGCTCTGGGTGAGGTGATGACCGGAGAGGCGGTCAGCGAGGTCCTGGAAAGTCACCACCCGGACCTGTCTCCCGGAGACCTGGTGATTGGCCGTACCGGCTGGCAGACCCACTCGATGGCGACCCCGGATAGCCTCTACCGCATTGATCCCGATATCGCCCCGCCAAGTGCCTGGCTGGGTGTGATCGGTATGCCCGGCTTCACCGCCTATGTGGGGCTGCGGGAGTTTGGCCGTCCACAACCGGGGGAAACGGTGGTGGTGTCCGCCGCCTCCGGCGCCGTGGGTCAGGTGGTCGGGCAGATCGCGAAGATGAAGGGCTGCCGGGTGGTTGGCGTTGCCGGCGCGGAGGATAAGTGTGACTACGTGAAGTCCGAGTACGGCTTCGATGCCTGTGTGAACTACAAGGACGAGGATTTCGAGGAACAGCTCCAGGAGGCCTGCCCCGACGGGATCGATGTCTATTTCGAGAATGTGGGTGGTAAGGTATTCGAGGCCGTGATGACCCTGGTCAACGACTTTGCCCGTATCCCGGTCTGTGGACGGATCGCCCACTACAACCAGACCAGGCTGCCAGAGGGTCCGGACCGGCTTATCCCCTTCATGGGACAGATCCTGATCAAGCGTCTGATGTTCCGGGGGTTTATCCAGTCCGACCATAACGAACTGCTGCCGGAGTTCCGACGGGAGATGGGGCAGTGGCTGAAAGAGGGCAAGGTAAAGTATCGGGAAGACGTGGTGGAGGGGTTTGAGAACACCCTGAACGCCTTCCAGGGACTGCTCCAGGGGAACAACCGTGGCAAGCTGGTAGTCAGGGTGTCCTGATACTGCCAGGGCGGTTGCAGCGGCGGGACTTTCTGCCGTGCAGACTCCTGGCTACAGCACCGCCAGGGCGGCGTCGTAGTCTGGTTCCTCCTTGATCTCGTCCACAAGCTGGCTGTGCAGGATCTTGTTATTCTCGTCGAGCACCACTACGGCCCGGGCGCACAGGCCCGCCAGAGGACCGGTCTGCAGTGCCACCCCGTAGTCCTGCTGGAAGCTGTAGTTGCGGAAGGTGGACAGGGTTTGCACGCCCTCGATGCCTTCCGCGCCACAGAACCGACCGGCGGCAAAGGGGAGATCCGCGGAGACCACCAGCACCTCGGTATTGTCGAGGCCGCCGGCCTTTTCATTGAACTTGCGGGTGGAGGCGGCACAGACGCCGGTATCGATACTGGGGATGATGTTGAGGATTTTGCGCTTGCCGGCGAAATGGTCGAGGCCCACATCGTTCAGGTCGCCGGTGGTCAGGGTGAAATCCGGTGCGGTGTCGCCCGGCTGGGGAAAGGTGCCGCTGACTTCCAGCGGATTGCCGCCCAGGGTGACTTTGCTCATTGGTTTCTCCTTGCTGGTTGGTTTTGAAGCCCGGTCTGCGTTCCGGTAAAGCTCTCAGTAAACGGTATTTTTTCCGGCTCGTCGACCAGAAATTTCAGTAACGCTCAGGAGTTTACGCGACTTTCTGCCGTACAGATTCCTGGGGCGGCTCGAAACCCGGTGCCGGATAACGCTGGACCAGGAGCAGGTAGGCGGCCAGTGCCGCCACCGCACAGGCGGCGATGATGCTGGCCATCACCAGTGAAGTGCCGGTGTAGAGCTGGCCCACCAGGGCGCCGATACCGGCGGCCAGGGCCATCTGTCCGAAACCGAACAGGGCGGAGGCGGAACCGGCCATGGTGGGGAAATTGGCCAGGGCGCCAGCCATGGTCTGGGGCAGCGTCATGCCGACTCCCATCATCACCACGGCCTGTGGAATCATCACCGCCCATACGTTGTAGACCTCCGTCATGGCGAGGCCGGCCATGGTCACGCCTCCTGCGACGCTGGTCATCAGGCCCCTGACCAGGATCTGGTCGGGCACCAGCCGCCGGCCCAGACGGACCGCCCCCAGGTTGCCGGAAATATACCCCGCCACGACACAGGCGAAATACAGGCCATAGTGTTCCGGCGCCACGCCGAGGAAGTCGATGAGCACGAAGGACGATCCGGACAGGAAGGCAAACAGCCCTGAAAAGGCAAAGGCATTGGTCAGGGTGTAACCGATAAAGCTGGGATCCGTGCCGATGTGCCGGTAGTTCCGGGCCAGGTTCCGAATTTTCAGGGACTGGCGATTGGCGGGGGCCATGGGTTCCGGGATACCGAATGCTACCACGACCATCATGACCAGCGCATAACCGCCCAGGGCAATGAAGATGGAGGGCCAGCCGAAGCCGGCCAGCAGGAACCCGCCCAGGGTTGGCGCCACCGCCGGCGCCAGGGCCATGATGCTGGCGAGGATCGCCATGATGCGCGAGGCCTCCCGTGGGGTATAGATATCACGGATGGCGGCACGCCCCAGTACCGGGCCCGCGGAGCCGCCAATGGCCTGCAGGAAGCGGCACAGCAGCAGGGTTTCCACATTGGTGGCCAGGGCACAGCCGACACTGGCGATAAAGAACAGCAGGAAGCCGCCAATCATGATCGGCTTGCGTCCGAACCGGTCCGCCAGGGGACCGCAGAAAAGCTGGGCCAGGGCGAACCCGGCCATGTACAGGCTGAGGGTCAGTTGCACCTGGTCGGGACCGGCCGACAGGGCATCCCCCATGGACGGCAGGGCCGGCAAGTACATGTCGGTGGCCAGGGGCCCGAGGGCCACGGCGGCGGCCAACAGGATGGTGGTCCAGATACTGGTCAGTGCAAGCATGGTCGGATCAGTTTTCAAACGGGACACCAGTCTACGTTCCCGGAGGGCAAAGATAACGGCCCGGACATCGATACGACCTATTAAGAATATCGATCAGTTGTCCAGGAGGCGGGCGGTGGCAGCCAGTTCATTGCGAAGCCAGCGGTGCCCGGCGTCGGCATGGTAGCGCTGGTGCCAGACCATCAGCAGGTTCACTTCCCGGTAGTCGAAGGGCAGGGGAGCGGTGGCAAAGCCCCGCAGGAGTTGGTGACGCATGCGGGACGGGGCCGTTGCCAGCAGACTGGTGCCCCGCAGGAATTCCGGCAGACCGGAGAAGTTGGACACCGTCACCACGATGTGGCGGCTCAGCCCCCGGGCCTGCAGGGAGTTCTCCAGGCCGGTATGTTCACCGGTCCGGAACAGCACATCCACATGCCTTGCCTTCAGGTATTCCGCCAGGTCCCCGGGGGGCTGGCGTTGTGAGGCATCATAGAAAATCACCATCCGGTCCCGGAGCAGGCCCTTCTGGATGATGTCCCCGGCGTCCGGTGCATGGGGTGTGATGATCAGGTCACACACATCGTCCCGCAGCATGTCGGCGGTGGGTATACCCGAGGGCATCACCTGTAGCCTGATGCCCGGTGCCCGTTCCCACAGCCTGGCCATCAGCGGCGGCAGCAGCAGGTCGCGCTGGTAGTCGTTGGCGGCTATGGTGAAGGTGAATTCCGCCGTGGCGGGGTCGAAGGGTGGCCCCTCGGGCAGTGCCCGCAGTTCGTCCAGGATCTGCCGGATGTGGGGGCCGGTCTTGATGGCGTACCGGGTGGGGGCGATGCCACGACCGGACTTCACGAACAGGGGATCTCCCAGCGCCTGGCGCAGCCTTTCCAGGGTATGGCTGACCGCGGACTGGCTCATGCCCAGGCGTTCGGCAGCCCGGGACACGCTGTTCTCCCGCAGTACCGCCAGGAACACGTCCAGGGAGCGGGTGTCCAGGTTTGATTGATCGATGGCTTTCATGGATCAAGTGTAGCATTGGTCGGCTTACAGGTGTTCGCCGACCCTACCCAGGCTTGGTATGATGCACCGCTTACCACAATGACCGATGGAATACGTTTGATGTTGGGATTCCTGCCGAAGCCGTTAATCGGCGTTATTGCGACCACGCTGTTGATCCTGAACACCCTGTTCTGGGCCCTGTTCCTTTATATTCCCGCACTTCTCAAGCTGCTGGTTCCCCACAAGGGATTCCGCGTTGGCTGCACCCGGCTGATCATCTGGGTAGCGGAAAACTGGGTGGCCGGCAACAAGGCCTGGATGCGCCTGACCCAGCGCACCCGCTGGACCGTGACCGGCGCCGGGGAGCTGGAGCGGGAAAGCTGGTACCTGGTGTTGAGCAATCACCAGAGCTGGGTGGACATCCTGGCCATGCAGTGGATGTTCAATCGCCGCGCGCCGTTCCTCAAGTTTTTCCTGAAAAAGGAACTGATCTGGGTGCCGGTGATTGGCATTGCCTGGTGGGGACTGGACTTCCCGTTCATGAAGCGGCATTCCCCCCAGTACCTGCTCAAGCACCCGGAGAAACGGGGCCAGGACCTGGCGACCACCCGCCGGGCCTGTGAGAAGTTCCGCTTCACCCCGGTCAGTGTGATGAACTTTGTCGAGGGCACGCGGGCCACGCCGGAAAAACTCAGGCAGCAGAAGTCATCAGTCTACCGGCACCTGCTGACCCCCAAGGCCGGCGGCGTGGGTTTCGTGCTGGATGCCATGGGCGATGCCATGGAAACCCTGGTGGATGTGACCATCGCCTATCCCGGTGGGGCGCCCAGCTTCTGGGATTTCCTCTGTGGCCGGGTCAGTGAGGTCCGTATGGAGGTTCATACCCGTCCGATTCCGGACGACCTCAAGGGGCGGGATTACGCCAACGATGCGGAGTACCGCCGGCGGATCAAGGACTGGCTGGCGGACCTGTGGCGCGAGAAGGACGAGCGCCTGGAGCGAATGCTGACGGAGGCCGGCGGCGACTGAGTCAGCCCCGCCGGCTATATCAGTCACTCTGCCGGCGTTTCCGCCGAGTCAGCCACCAGCTCGAAGTGGATCTGCCGCCGCTCGTCGTCGACACCACCGAATGTCACCGTGACCGCCTGGTCAAGCTGGAAGATGCGGGCCCCCTTGGTGGCTTCCAGTCGCAGGGTCACCGGATCAAAGCTGTACTTGCCTGAGAGGGTCTTGCAGCTGACGAAGCCTTCCAGGCCATTGTCGTCCAGCCGGACAAAGAAACCGGCGGGCAGGGTCCGGGTGATCACCCCGGTAAAGGTCGCCCCCTCCTCAAGCTGGCGTGCATAGTCGCTCTTGAGCCAGTTCTCCAGGCTGTTGGACGCCTGGCGGGCCTGGATCTGTGCCGACTGCAACTGTTCCAGCCCCTCCCGGGCCATGGTCTGGTGCTGTTCCTGCCACAGGGCCGCTTTGATCAGCCGATGCACGTAGAAATCCACATAACGCCGCAACGGTGAGGTAAAGGTGGTATAGGCCGGCAGCCCCATGCCCTGGTGCGGTGCCGGCTCGAAGGCCATCTCGGCCCGGGCAAGCTGGCGGGCGATGATGGTCTTGACCGGCACCTCCGCGTCCAGGTCGGCGGTACGTACCATCAGGTCCCGGAAGCCTTCCGGCGAGGACGGGTCGATGGACGCCAGTTCCGGAGCGTAGCGCTCCAGCAGGGTGCGGATGTTGTCAGTACGGTCATCGCGAACGCCCGGGTGGGTGATGAACAGCCCGTGGTCCAGCTCCGACAGGAACTGCGCGGCGCAGCGGTTGGCGGCCACCATGCATTCCTCCACCAACCGGTGGGCCTCGTTCTGCACCGCCGGTTCGATGGTGCGGATGCGGCGGTTTTCATCCAGCCGCAGGCGGAATTCCGGGCGATCGGTGTTCAGCAGGGCGTGGTCGGAGCGCCATTTGCGCAGTGCCGTGGCGGCCTGGTGAAGCTGGTCCAGGTTGTTGGTGATCTCCGGGGCCAGGGCGTCGGTTTCCTCGTTGTGCTGGTCGTCCAGCAACTGGTTCACCAGCTCATAGCTGAGCTTGCCCCGGGAGCGGATAACCGCCTGGTGGAAGCTGAACTCTCCCAGGCTACCGTCATTGTTCACCTGCAGGTCGCACACCAGGGCCAGCCGGTCCACCTCCGGCATCAATGAACACAGTCGGGTGCTGATGGCATCCGGCAGCATGGGCCGGGGTTCACCGGGAAAGTAGATGGCCGTGGCCCGCTGACGGGCTTCCACGTCCGCTGGCGAATCCTGGGGCACCAGCGCGGTGGGGTCGGCAATGGCGACGGACAGGCGCCAGCCAGTGGCATTGGGTTCCACCAGCAGGGCGTCGTCCATGTCCTGGGTGCCCGGGCTGTCGATGGTGACGTAGGGCTGCCCGGTACGGTCTTCACGTCCCTCGACGAGTGGTGTGATGGATGCCTCGGACAAGGCATCCGCCTGGCTCCGCACCGCCTCGGGGAACTCGTCGTCCATATCGAAGCTGGCCAGGGTAAAGTTGCGCTCGATGCCGGGGTCGCCGGTCTTGCCGATCACCCGCAGGATCTGGGCCTGCCCCTTGCCGTCCTTGATGGGGTGGCGGAGGATGCGGCAGTAGATGAAGTCATCCGGTTTCGCGTCCTGGCGCTCCTTGGGCGGAATGAAGATCCAGCGCCCGATGCCGGGGGTTTCCGGCGCCACGAAGTGGCCCTTGCCCCTGACCAGGTAGCGGCCGACAAAGGTGGTCAGGCTGGTGGTTTCCAGCGTCTCTACCAGGCCCTGGGTGCGGCCCTTCTCGCCGGGTACTTCGGACACGGTCACCCGGTCACCGGGCAGTACTTTCTGCATCTCCTCGGGAGGCAGGAACACGTCGCGGCCCTCGTCCAGTGCCACAAACCCGAAACGACCGTTGGTGGCCTTGACGGTGCCGGAGTAGACCACCTTGTTATCCTTGATATCGGTTTTGAGCTGGCGCAACTGGTTGAGCGCGTCGGCATTGAGCATGAACGAAACCTGGCTGATGGAAAGTGACTGTTGGCCGGAGTATACCGGTTATGAC
The DNA here is from genome assembly GCF_045449715.1 of Marinobacter shunpengi. Lineage (NCBI taxonomy): Bacteria > Pseudomonadati > Pseudomonadota > Gammaproteobacteria > Pseudomonadales > Marinobacteraceae > Marinobacter > Marinobacter shunpengi. Next base: position 22,961 of record NZ_JBJJLA010000026.1, read on the forward strand.
CGTCCGCGTCAGATGGTCTGTGGGTGAGATTAAGGTCCGGCAATCGACGTTATACGGTGGCACAATGTCGGTAGTTTAATCCGGTTCTCCGAGGTGGACAGTGACGCTAATCCGTATCTTGTCGAAAATCCTGGGTTTTGTGCTTATGGCCATGCTGGTGACCGCTACCACCAGCCCCGACTTGATTCACGATCACAGGACACCCAGGAGTAACCCACCATGATCGAATCCTTTGCTGGCTTCTTCCAGGACGGCGGCCCCTTCATGGTCGTTATCGCCATTGTCCTGCTGATCGGGCTCATTGTCGCCGTGGAGCGCTGGCTGTACCTGACCACCCAGAAGCACATCAACCGCCGGGACTTCCGCAAGCTCCACGACATGTTGTACCGCAAGGACCTCAAGGGCGCCCTGAACTACGCCCGGGACTCCGGCAGCGCCATGGCCACCATGATTGGTGCCGGCCTGCTGCGCCTGGCCCGCAAGCAGCCACGGGAGGATATCGAGTACGCCATGGAGGAGGGGTTGCTGGAAGTGATGCCGAGACTGGAGAAGCGCACCCAGTACCTGGCCACCCTGGCCAACGTGGCGACCCTGCTGGGGCTGCTCGGTACTATCTTTGGCCTGATCGATGCCTTTACCGCCCTGGGGGCCGACGAAGCTGCCGGCAACCGCCAGGCCATGCTCTCCAGCAGTATCTCCCTGGCCATGAGCACCACCGCCTTCGGCCTGATCGCCGCCATTCCACTGCTGCTGATCCACGCCCTGTTGCAGACCCGCACCAACGAGATTGTCGACAGCTTCGAGATGGCCGGCATCAAGGTGCTCAACCTGATCAGTGATGCCAACCCTCCCGCCCCGGCAGCGGCGTCCCGGGCTGCTCCCCAGTCTCCACCGCCCAAAGGGGCGGGCGCCTCCTCGAACTAAGGTACCCACGCGGATGCTACTGGTCAGGAGAACGCCATGAGGCGCAGACATCGCCGGCTGACAAGTGAAGCGGACCTGGACGTCACCCCGTTCCTCAACCTGATGATCGTGCTGGTGCCGGTGCTGCTGATGAGTGTGGTCTTTGCCCGCACCACCATCATTGAGCTGAATTTTCCACGCAGTTCCGGCGCCGCCGCCGAGGAGCAGCCGATAAGGCCCGTGGTGATCATCACCGGGCAGCAGCTTGCGGTCACCGACAGCGAAGGCCATGTACTCCGCGAGATTCCACCATTGCAGGTGAGCGACAGTGAAGAAGGCGACACGGCAACGCCGGACTACGACCAGTTGTTGCTGGTGATGAAACAGCTCAAGAAGCAATGGCCGGAGCAGGAGGACATCACCGTCAAATCCAGCCCGGACACCCACTACCAGACCCTGATCCGGGTGATGGACACGGTGCGCTCGTTCCACACCGTGGAGGTGACCAGCCTGGTGGAGGTGAAGCTGTTCCCCAATATCTCCGTGGGTGACGCCCCGCAGAGTCGTGTTGGGGAGGTGTCGCCGTGAAGGAATCCCCACGGGCCCGCCGGTTGCGGCGCCACCATCGCCGCACCAAAAACCAGGGCAAGCTGAACCTGGTGTCGCTGATGGATATCTTCACCATCCTGGTGTTCTTCCTGATGGTGAATTCCTCGGCGGACAACCAGTTGATCAGCGACAACCCGGAAATCGTACTGCCGGAGTCCACGTCCCAGCAGTCGCCGGAGGACGCCCCGACCCTGATCGTCACCGCTGACAATATCCTGCTCAATGGTCAGTTGATCATGACCCGGGCGGATCTGGAAGCCGGTGAAGCGGCGGTCGCCCCGCCCCTGACCCAGGCCCTGTCGGCTCTGGAGGCGCCCGAGCGGGTTGAGGAAACCGATGCAGCCGGCGACGTAGCGGCCATGGCAGGTCGACCGGTCAATATCCTGGCGGACCAGGAGTTGCCCTACGCGGTACTGCGCAAGCTGATGGCCTCCTGCACCGAGGCGGGTTATTCGGCCATTTCCCTGGCGGTCACCCAGAAGAATCCGGAGGGCGCGTAACATGGCTGAGCGCCGCTATGGGTTGCCCTGGGAAGAGAGTGACAGCGATCGCCGTCGCCTGCGGATCATCAATAGCCCCACTCATTGGTGGTACTCGGCAAATACCCGGGTCTGGCCCGCCTCGTTGAACAGCAGCACCTGGTAGGGGTCTTTGCGGTCATCCATTTCCATACCGGGGGAACCAACGGGCATGCCCGGCACGGTCAGACCATGGGCCTGCGGGGCCGAGTCCACCAGACGTTTGATGTCCGCTGCAGGCACATGGCCCTCAATCACGTAATCGCCGATAAAGGCGGTATGGCAACTGGATAGCTGGGGGGGCAGTCCCGCGTCCATCTTGACCTGGTTCAGGTTGGCGGTGTCGGTAACATCCACCTGAAAGCCATTCTCTTCCAGGTGATCCACCCAGTCACCGCAGCAGCCGCAGGACGGCGACTTGTAGACCTCTATGGAGAGGGCGTTTTCCTCGGCGAGGGCGCTGTAGCTGGTGGCCAGTGCTGCGATAAGGCCAGCGGCCAGAATCCGTTGTTTCATGGTGTATTCCTCAGTGATGATCGTGTTGTGTATCGGGAGCGTCGGTGCCGGACAGCCAGAACCACCAGACAATGGCGCCCATCAGTACCAGTCCTGCCAGGTTGACCAGTAACGTTGTCATGGGTTCCTCTCCTGTGAAGCGGTTGTGTGACGGGGCCTGAAAAGCCGTAGACGGTTGGCGTTGCTGACCACCGTGACCGACGACAGGGACATGGCCGCACCCGCCAGGATCGGGCTCATTAACACACCCCAGACCGGGTAGAGCACCCCGGCGGCGATGGGAATGCCCAGGGTGTTGTAGACAAAGGCCCCGAACAGGTTCTGGTGGATGTTGCGTACCGTAGCCCGGGACACCTCAATGGCATCCGCCACCCCGTGCAGGGAACCACGCATCAGGGTGACAGACGCGCTTTCGATGGCCACGTCGGTGCCGGTGCCGATGGCGAATCCCACGTCGGCGGCGGCCAGGGCCGGGGCATCGTTGATACCGTCGCCCACCATGGCCACGGTGTAGCCCTTGCCACGCATCTCTTCCACGATACTGGCCTTGTCTTCAGGCAACACCTCGGCGCGGACATCGTCGATATCGGCCTTGCGTGCAATGGCGTCTGCGGTGGCCTGCACGTCGCCTGTCACCATCATCACCCGGATGCCGGAATCGTGAAGGCGGCGGATCGCGGCGCCGGAGTCTTCCTTGATGGCGTCGGCCACGCCAATCACCCCCAGGGCCTCGGTTCCCCTGGTCAGGAACAGGGGCGTACCGGCGTCGTCGGTGATCGACCGGGCGGCGTCTACCAGGGAGGAAAGGTCGATACCCTCTTCTTCCAGCCAGCGGCGGTTGCCCAGGCGCAGGGTCTGGCCATCCAGGTTTGCCTGTACCCCCTTGCCGTTGAGGGCCTCGAAGCCGGTCACGGTGGCCTGTGTCACTGCCTGTTCTTCCGCATGATTCACGATGGCCTCTGCCAGCGGGTGTTCGGAGTGCCGTTCCAGGGCGGCGGCCAGTGATAGAAGCCTTTCGCTGTCGTTATCTGCCGAATGGACATGGGTGACCCTGGGGCGTCCTTCGGTGATGGTGCCGGTCTTGTCGAGGATCACCAGGTCCAGCTTACCGGCGGTCTGCAGGGCTTCGCCCTGGCGGATCAGCACGCCGTATTCGGCGGCCTTGCCCACGCCGACAATAACCGACATGGGGGTGGCCAGACCCAGGGCACAGGGGCAGGCGATGATCAGTACCGTGGTGGCCGCCACCATCATGTGGACCACCCGGGGGTCCGGCCCCAGGTTGAACCAGACCAGGGCCGTGACCACGGCAACCAGCATCACACTGGGCACAAACACGGCGGAGATTTTGTCGGCCAGCCGGCCAATGGCGGGTTTAGAGCCCTGGGCCTTCTTCACCAGCCTGATGATCTGGGCCAGGGCGGTTTCGCTGCCCACGCGGGTGGCTTCATAGACAATGGCACCCTGGGTATTGAGAGTGCCGGCGGAGACCTCATCGCCCGCGGTTTTGGTGACCGGCATGGGCTCACCGGTGAGCATGCTCTCGTCAATGCGGGTGTCGCCGTCGACCACCACACCGTCCACGGGTAGCTTCTCGCCGGGGCGTACGCGGATATGATCGCCCTTGCGAACCTGTTCCACCGGCAGATCCTGCTCCTGGCCATCGCGGATCACCCGGGCGGTTTTTGCACGCAGGTCGAGCAGTCGGCGGACCGCTTCGGAGGTCTTGCCCTTGGCCCGGAGTTCCAGGGCCTGCCCCAGGTTGATCAGGCCGATGATCATGGCGGAGGCTTCAAAGTACACATGGCGGGCCATCTCGGGAAACACACCCGGGAAGATGGACACCACCATCGAATAGACCCAGGCGGTGCCGGTGCCCAGGGCAATCAGGGTATCCATATTGGCATTGTGATGGCGGAAAGCCTTGGCGGCCCCGATAAAGAAATGACGCCCGGTCGCCACCATGACCGCAAGGGTCAGGATGCCCAGGTTGATCCAGGTGAGCTGGTTGGTGTCGCCGACCATCATGGAGCCGAAGCCCATGCCGTAGACCATCAGGCCGATCCCCAGCCCCAGGCTGACGGCCATCTTGATCAGCATGTCCCGGTAGTCCCTGCGGTCCTGTGCCTGCTTCTCGCGATCCGCGGCCTCTGCGTCCTCAATCACTGAGGCACCATAGCCGGCACTTTTCACGGCCTGCACCAGGGTCTCGGCGCTGGCGTTACCGTATGCGGTGGCGGTGTTGTCGGCCAGGTTCATGTACGCACCGGTAATTCCCGATACGGAGGTCAGGGCCTTCTCAATGGTGGCGACGCAGGAGGAGCAGGTGGCACCGGTAACGGCGAGTTGTATCTGGTCTTCCCCGCTGGTGGGCTCTGTCGTTTGCGCTGGCGCGTCTGGCTGCTCTTCGGAAGCACCGCCTCCCCGACAGCACGAGGCCGGTTCTTCTGTCAGGGCCTGGGCCGGATAGCCGGCGTCGGTAACCCTTGCGGCGGCGTCGTCCAGGTTCACATTGTAGGGGAGCGCCACGGTCTGTCGTTCCAGGTCGACCTCAATATCGTCTGTGCTATCCACCAGGGGAGCCAGCGCGGCCCTGATCTTGTCGATGCAACCCTGGCAACTGGCCCCGGATATGGAGAGTGCGGGCGTTACGGTTTCGACATCAGCCATGGTGGCAGTCTCCGTTATGGTGGGGTTGGTCATCGTCCCAGTGTTCGATCAGCCGGCAGATGGTATGGCCGTCCGGGGTGCCGTCGGGCATGGCCTGCCAGGCGGTGAGGGCGCTCCTCATGCGTTCGCGCAGTTGCTGGAGTTCGGCGATTTCCCGTTCCACGCTGGCCAGCCGGTCTTCGAATACGTCACGGACCATGGGGCAGGGGGAGTGGTGCTCGTCCGCCTGTTCCAGAATGGCGCGGATTTCCGGCAGCGAGAATCCCAGTTGCCGGGCCTTGCGGGCAAACCGGAGCCGGCGCAGGTCTTCGGCGTCGTACTGCTGGTAGTTGTTGTCCGGGTTACGGGTGGGGTTGAGCAGGCCTTCCCGGGTGTAGAACCGGACGGTGTCCGGGTTTACCTCGGCCGCTTTTGCCAGTTCGCTGACTTTCATGGGTTATCTCAACTTGGTTGATCGATAGCCATAGACTAGAACCTGTGAGTTGCTCCTAGGTCAAGGGTTGGGTGTTGATGGGATGAATGGGGCTGGGCTTTGGGGCGGGCCCGGGGGTTGGTAGGGGGCTGGGGGTGTTTCGTAGCAGCGCCAGGGAAGGCGCGGAGCAAGGTTGGTCCAGGGATGGACCGTGAATTGCGGCGGTGAAAGTCCCCCGGTACCCCAGAGCCCAGGCACCGAATCATCAGGCCAGGTATGAGTCACTGGAAGACTACCGGCGAGCCCGAAGAAATACCCCACAATGCCGACACTGATCGGGAGCCATCAGTTTGGCCTGCCAGCCGATAGGGCGCTCACAGGCAGGGCACTTCAGGCGGAGTTGGAGGACGATGATGGGAATGATCAGCAGGGCCAGCAAAACACCAAGAGGCCCCCAGCTATCGCCGCTGGACAGGCCCAACTGGCTGCTGAAGACCAGCAGACAGATCATGGCCAGGAACGCGAAAATAAAGTAGGACTTGTTGACAGTCTCCCAGCGGCGCAGGCGCTGGTCTTGTTCCGGGGTCAGGTAGCTGGCCATGGATATCCCGTCGGGTTGGCTCGAAGTTGGTTGCACTGACGCTATTTTACCACGTGCTTTGCGGGGTTCTTAATGATCCTGCTGCTGGGATACGGCCAACAGGCCCCCGGCGATCACGTCCGGCAGGTCGCCAGCCGGTACCGGGCGGCTCATGAGGTAACCCTGGGCCATATCGCAGCGATGCTGCTTCAGGAAGTCCAACTGCTCCTCCGTCTCCACGCCCTCGGCCACTACCCGGATGCCCAGGTTGTGGGCCAGGTTGATCACGGCACGGGTGATGATCGCATCGTCGTGCCGCCGGGTGACATCGGTGATGAACGAGCGGTCGATCTTGAGCAGGTCCACGGTAAAGTCCCGCAGGTAACCCAGGGAGGAATAGCCTACCCCGAAATCGTCAATCGCCAGGTGAACACCGAGCTGGCTGATCCGCCTCATCTGCTCGTGGTTGTGTTTCACGTTCTCGATGAACGATTCCTCGGTCAGTTCGATTTCCAACTGTTGGGGCCTGACCTGGTATTCATCAAAGCACTGGGCCAGGTACTCCGGCAGGTCGGCTTCACCCAGTTCGCGACCGGAGATATTGACTGCAACACGAAGGTTCTCCAGGGCCGTGCCCTGCCATTGGCGGATCTGTTGGCAGGCCGCGCGGATCACCCAGCGCCCGATTTCCGTGATGCGACCGCTTTCCTCGGCCAGCGGTATGAATTCCACGGGGGGGACGAGACCCCGTTCCGGGTGATTCCAGCGAATCAGTGCTTCCACGCTGGACGACTGGGAGGTGGCCAGGTCCAGTTGTGGCTGGAAATAGAGCTCGAACTGGTTCCGGGCCAGGGCCTCGCTCAGGTCGTTGTCCAGCTCAAGGCGGCGCACTTCCCGCTCCTGCATGCCCTCGGTGTAGAACTGGTAGGTATTGCGCCCCTGTTCCTTGGCGCGGTAGAGGGCAATATCGGCGTTGCGTAGCAGGATGTCGGCATCCACGCCGCTCTGGGGATAGACGGCAACCCCCATGGTGGCGGTGACGTGGTGCTTCTCATTGTGGATCTCGAACGGCTCGGCGAAACACCCCTTGATCTGGCCGAGCAGGTGGATCACGTCGTCGATGTCATCCACATGCTGCTGGCAGACCATGAATTCGTCGCCTCCGGAGTATCCCACCATGATTCGTTCATCGCTGAGCTGGTCGAGCCGCCTGGAGACCATCGCCAGCAGCTCGTCGCCGAAATGGTGCCCCAGGGAGTCGTTCAGCATCTGGAAACGGTCCAGGTCCATCATGATCAGCCCCACCTGTCGCATATGCCGGTCGGCCTGCAACAGGGTGTGCTCCAGGTCCTCCATAAAGAACCGGCGGTTGGCCAGGCCCGTGAGGGTATCGGTGGATGCCAGACGTTCCAGATCGTGCTGGATGGCAATACGCTGGTCAATCTCTTCCTCCAGGTCCCGTCGGGTTCGCAGCAGGTCCTGGTTGCGCTTCAGTACCAGCTGGACCAGCAGGGTGGTGAGCGAAACCAGCAGCCCCAGTGCCAGCATGCTCAGGAAGGTAGCCCAGGGCCAGTTGCTACGATAGCGTTCCACCCACCCCTGGGTGGGGCTGATCCGCACGGCCCATTGCACCGATGGCAGGTTGGTTGCGGTGGTATGGGAGAAACGATTCTGGGTGGCGGTTTGGGCGGGAAGGCTGAAGGTCACTTCGCCTTCCTCCAGCAACTCCAGACTGAAGTTGCCACGGATATGGGGAATGATCAGAGTATCGGCAAGTCGTTCCATGCGAAAAACACCGGCGATAAAGCCGTTGTTGTCCGCCCCGGCGCCCACCGGGGCATAGACCACCAGCCCCGTGCCACCCTGGGTCAGGCTGATGACGCCGGAAATATCCAGGCTGCCCTGCTGCCGTGCCCGGGTCAGTTCCTCAAGCCGTTCTTCGGAAAAGGCAACGTTGAAGCCCTGCGCTTCGGTGTTTCCCTCCAATGGCTCTATCCATCGGATCACGAAATTGCGGTCGATCCATTCGATGGCCTGGAAGGTCTGGAAGTCCTCGAGGTAGTTGCGGGCATCCTGGCTCCAGGACTTCCTGGACATATCGGGTTGTTGTTCCAGGCGGCTGGCCATCCGGCGCAGGGCAATGACGTGATTGAGGAAGTCATGTTCCAGCCGGCGGGCCAGGGACTCTGTTTCGGACGCCAGGGTCTGGCGGATCTGGGCGTCTTCCTCGGAATCCAGCCCCAGCTTGAGGGCGGTTGCGATTCCCAGGAAGGTCAACAGGATGATGACCGGAAACATCGGTCTCATTAAATGACGAACGAGGACGACTGATAGCGGGCGTTTCAGACGCACACGGGTCTCCGGAAGCAGGGCGTTAAGGTCACGTCGTTGTTGTTCTTCTTATAGCGGCTGCCAGAACCCTGACGGGGCACTGGCGTCCAAAATGACACGCCGCCTGAATAATATGTCACATTTTTAATAAAAATGTGCGGCACCCTGTCACTGTTTCGCCAGGTGCGTCAGGTTGTGCCCCCAGACTATACGGTCAGGCAGCGACCGGGGGAATACCCAGGCGCGGTATTTCCTGTTTCGGGCACCGGTCCATAACCACCTTGAGGCCGGCGGCTTCCGCCCGCCCGGCGCCGGTATGGTTGATCACGCCGATCTGCATCCAGACAACCGGGATGCGGCAGCTGATGGCCGCATCGATCACCTGGTCGGTCCGCTCCGGGGCCAGAAACAGGTCGGCCATGTCCACTGGCTCTGGAATGGCGGCCAGATCGGGATAGACGGTCTCGCCCAGAAGGGTCCGGCCTGCCAGCCTGGGATTGACCGGAATCACCCGATACCCCCGGCCCTGCAGGTAGGCCATCACTTCATGGCTGGGCCGGTGGAGTTTCTCGCTGGCACCCACCAGGGCAATGGTGCGAACATCGGTCAGGATCTGGCGGATCATTTCCGGGTGCTCTACGGGCATGCATCAGTCTCCGGATAGTGGTGTTGCTGGGAGTCTGCGCGATTTCTACCGCGCAGACTCCCAGGGCCCATACTAACGGGTGCAACTCGCCTCTGCCTACCGGAAAATGACGGCCAGGTTGACCGAAGTCCTGTTTTATCAAGGCAAAATGGGCGGGACACTGGGCCGGAGGGTGGAATTGCCCGTATGATTCATTAGTCTGCCGTGTGGTTAATT
>NZ_JBJJLA010000027.1:0-191000 GCF_045449715.1 Marinobacter shunpengi
AATTAACCACACGGCAGACTATACTGTCATAACGTGAGCAACCGGTATGTGGTACCTGTGCGGACTGGGCAGCAACATCGCCCCGGAACATAACCTGCCCCTGGCTGTGGCGCAACTGGCGCGCCTGTTCGGCCCGGTGTCCCTATCCCCGGTTGTCCGCACCGCCCCCCAGGGCATGGCGTCGGACAACAGCTTCCTCAATGCCCTGGCGGTGTTCCATAGTGATCTGCCACCGGATCGGGTGAAGCAGCACCTCAATGAACTGGAGGAAGCCCTCGGTCGTGACCGCTCTGACCCCGACAGTAGCGTTCGGGACCGGCCCATTGACGTGGATATCCTGGAAAGCCGGAACCGCCCCGGGTTTTCGGGGCAGGCCATTACCGAGGACTATTACCGGCGGTTGCTGGCAGGTGAAGCCGTTCGCGGTGAGCCCCTGCTACTTGACGGTTGGCCACTAGGCGAGGCGCCGGCCACCGTCGATTGGAATCAGGGCGCCGGTGACGAAATAGTTGTCCAGCAGGGCGATAATCTGCTGTACCACGCTGTCAAAACCGCCCTCCCGGGCTAGCAGGGTTTCCGACAGCACGCTGGCCTGCTCCGCTTCCGTATGGTCCGGCAGGAACCGGATCGGCCCCGGCATGATTGCATTGACCCGCACATCCGGCGCCAGCAGTCGGGCATAGCCCAGGGTCAGGTTGCTCAGGGCCGCCTTGCTGGCACAGTAGGCGGCAAACTTCGGATTGGGTTTTTCCACAAAGATGTCGGTGATGTTCACCACCAGCGTTGGCGTGCCGGGAGAGGTACAGCCTGCCCGCAGGCAGTCCGCCAGTCCGGCCATCAGCATCATGGGCGCGGTGCTGTTGATCTGGAACAATCGTGCCGCCTGTCGGGCCAGTTCCCCGTGGTTCCGGCTGTCCGGGGTGAACTCGGAGGCGTTGTTCACCAGCAGGTGCACCTGTGACGTGCGGTTACGGATGTCGTCCAGGGCCTGTTCGACACTGGCGGGGTCTGCCAGGTCCGCGGACAGGGTGTGGGCGCCCAGTCGCGCCAGTTTCTCCACCTCATCGGTGGTGCTGCGGTAGAGGGCGAACACCTGGTAGCCCCGCTCCAGTAGTGCCTGACAGGTGTGGAACCCGAGGCGGCGGCCGGCACCGGTGACGACGGCAACGGGAGCGGTCATGGCGTCAGCCCCCGGCGGTGATCAGCTGCAGAAACTCGGTGCGGGTGGCCTGGGACTTGCGGAAGCCTCCCAGCATCATGGAGGTCTTCATCACCGAGTTCTGTTTCTCGACACCACGCATCATCATGCACATATGACGGGCCTCGATCACCACAGCGACGCCAGCGGCGTTGGTCACCCGTTCCACGGCTTCGGCGATCTCCCGGGTCAGGTTCTCCTGGATCTGCAGTCGCCGGGCGTACATGTCCACGATGCGGGCGAACTTGGACAGGCCGAGTACCTTGCCGTCCGGAATATAGGCAATATGGCACTTGCCGATAAAGGGCAGCAGGTGGTGTTCGCACAGGCTGTAGAGTTCGATGTCCTTGACCAGCACCATTTCATCCATGGCGGATTCGAACACCGCGCCATTGACCAGCTCGTCCAGGGTCTGGCCATAGCCCCGGGTCAGGAACTGCATGGCCTTGGCGGCACGTTTGGGCGTGTCCATCAGGCCCTCGCGGTCCGGGTCCTCGCCCAGGCCTTCGATAATGCCCCGGTAATGGGCGGATAGGGAGTCGAGTTGGTCTGTCATGACTGTTTCCGTTGCGGTGCGGGTAAACCCGCCATTGTAAGTGAAGTTTCATGTGAACAGTACCATTTACGCAGCCACCGGGCGAAAGGACCAGTGGGCATGAAAGGACGGCAAGGTTGCGCCGGCCCGGTTCTGGCAGTGGCTGGCGGAGTTCGTTAAACTCGCGCTCAATCCGCAGGCCGGCAAGCGGCGCCGGCCGTCGCACGAATGTTCCAGGGAGGTTCCGTCATGCCAGCCATTCACACCCGCCAGCCGGCACTGACCATCAAGGCCGGGCGCCGGGCCATGGAACGGATCCGGGAGCAGGGGCTGAAACCGGAGGACGTCCATGTGATCCCCGGTGCAGCCGGGGGACCAAAGGCCCTTGGCCTGTCTGGGCTTGACCGGGCCATCTTCGGTGACTGGCTGCTGCGGGCGCCCCAGGAACGCGCCCTGATTGGCTCGTCCATCGGGAGCTGGCGCTTCGCCGCCGTGGCGTCCTCGGACGACCCGGCGTCGCAACTGGCCAAGCTGGCGGAACTCTACACCTGCCAGCGGTTCTCCAGGGGCGTGAGCCCGGCGGAGGTGACTCGCAAGAGCACGCTGTTCCTGGAGGAACTGCTGGGCGGTCGCGAACAGGCCATCCTCGAACATCCCTGGTACCGGCTTAACATCGTCGTGGTCCGCAGTGGCCGGGGACTGGAGGACGATACCCGCGGGCGACTGGCCCTGGGCCTGATGCGGGCCATCAGCGCCAATATGGTCAGCCGTCGGCATCTGGGCCGTTTCTTCGAGCGAGGTATTATCCACGACCAGCGACTGCCCGCGCCGCTGGCCAAGCTGGTGGATTTCCCCAGCCACCATGTGCCCCTGAGCCGGGAAAACCTGATCCCGGCGCTGCTGGCCTCGGCGTCCATTCCACTGGTGATGTCCGGCATCCGCAACATCCCCGGGGCACCGGAAGGGGTCTACCGGGATGGCGGCCTGCTCGACTACCATCTGGACCTGCCATACCAGCAACCCGGCATCGTGCTGTACCCCCATTTCACCGACAGGGTGGTGCCCGGCTGGTTCGACAAGAGCCTGCCCTGGCGTCGGGGGGATGCCACCCGGTTGCAGGACGTGTTGCTGGTCGCCCCGTCCCGCGATTACCTGGCGTCGCTGCCGGATCGGAAACTGCCGGACCGGAAGGACTTCGAACGTTTCGCCGGCGACGATGCCGGCCGCGAACGGACCTGGCGTACGGCGATTGCCCGCAGTGAGAGACTGGGTGAGGAGTTCATGGAGCTGGTGGAGACGGGGCGGATTCAGGACGTTCTCCGTCCGCTGTCGTGATGGTCACTGCCTCGGCATCAATGACACCCGGTAGCCGGAGCAGCCGCTGAGGGGGTCCTTCAGCGCCTTGATCCTGAGGGCCACCGGAAGCGGGTTGCCGTTGCGGGTGGTGACCCTGGTGTCCAGCCGCTGGAGGGACTGGTCCCGGCGGGCGGCGTCGAAGGCCATGGTCAGGTCCATCTGGCAGTCTTCCGGGAACAGGATATCCAGGGCCTTGCCCAACAATTCGGTGGACGGAATGTCCAGCAGCGTGGCTGCCTGTGGCGAGATGTAGCCGACGTGCCGCCCTTCATCCAGTTCCGCGAAAATCCCCGCGCCCAGTTCGATCAGGTCCCGCGTCCGGCGGTCGCTCTCCTGCAGGGAATGGTGCAGAATGTTCTTCTCCAGCCGTGTATTGTCCAGTTGCTGGCCCAGGTGGCGGGCCCGGCGGGTTCTGTGGGCGAGCAGCCGGTTGGTTCGCAGCATCAGCCAGATTGCCCAGGCAGTCAGTGCCGTGGCCAGCAGGGTCACGGCCAGCCCGGTTATCCACGCCGGCCAGAGTGCCTGGTGTTCGAGGTTGTCCATCCAGGCGCGGGATGGACTGGTGCTCAGCATCCACTGACGGCTTCCGACAGTCAGTGTCGAGCGGGTTGTTGCCTCGGCACCGGCGGGGATCCCCGATGATTGTAGTGACGCCAGGGGGCGCCTGGCATACTGGCTGATATCGTGGATTTCCAGCTGCCAGCGTGGGTCGTGAGCACCCACCAGCAGTTGTTCCAGCCACTGCTGGGGATCGATCACCAGCGCGATAAGCCGGCCCGTGTCGGCGGCGCCTTCACCCTGCTGCCCCAAGGGTACGAACAGCCGCATGGCCCGTTGCTCGTCACCGTTGCGGTGCACACGGGTCACCGTGGTGGCGGTAACCCGGTTGTCCTCCCGTGCTTTCAGGATGGCGTCACGCCAATGAGGCACGGAGGTGGCCTCCAGGCCCAGGCTTGCCGCGCCGATATCCTCCGCCGGGAGCGCCTGGCGGATAATCAGGTAGTGGTCGGCGGGTTCGGCGACCTGACTGTCGAACGAGCCGATCCAGTTGGCAAAGCGGATGAACTGTCCGCTCTGTTCGCTCAGCTGTCGTTCTACCATGGGGCGCTGGGAGTGGCTGACCCGGGTCAGCAGTTCCAGTCCGCGGATTTCCGGGTAGGTGTCGAGGAAGGCGTTGGCCTGCGTACTGAAGGCCTGGGGGTGACGTGCCGTCAGGTCTCGGGCGGAATCGAGGGAATCGGCGAGTCGTTGCGCAAGGATGTCGTGGAGCCGGTCATGGCGCGCTTCGGTGACCTCCGTGATCAGTGCCCGCACCGGCACAAGCGTGCGCGGGGCAATGATAGCGGTCAGCGCGATGCCGCCTACCAGTACCAGTACGGGTATCAGCCACCAGCGATAGACGTGTCTTCCTGACGCCTGTTCGGGGTCCATGTTGGTTTCCTGTTCACCATGATCCCGGTGCGGAGTGCCGGGCCCTGCAATCAGTTTTCACTCTAGCCCAGCAGTCAGGGCCTGCCAAATCCAGGGGTGGCCGTGCTTGAGGTAAACGAACGACCCGGGCCGTACACTAGGCTCTGGCTCGCCGGATAACGGTATAGATGAGCAGGAAAACCACGAACGCCGCCACCACGATGGAGGGGCCGGCGGGTGTGTCCAGGTTCCAGGACAGGCCCAGACCGCTGGCTACCGCGATCATGCCGAAACCAATGGCCATCAGTACCATCTTTTCCGGGCTGCTGGCCAGTCGTCTGGCGGTGGCGGCGGGAATGATCAGCAGGGCGGTAATCAGCAGCACGCCCACCATCTTCATGGCCACCGCAATCACCAGCGAGAAAATCAGCATCAGGACCAGTTGCAGGCGTTCCACCGGGAAGCCTTCCACCCGCGCCAGTTCCTCGTGGATGGTGGCCATCAGCAGGCCCTGCCAGAGCCAGCGCAACAACGCCAGCACCACCACCGCACCACCGAAAATCCAGGCCAGATCCTGCCGGGACATGGCGAGCAGGTCGCCGAACAGGTAACCGGTGAGGTCCACCCGCACGTCCGGCATGAAACTCAGGGCCACCAGGCCGATGGCCAGGGAACTGTGGGCCAGGATGCCCAGCAGGGTGTCGGTGGCCAGTGCCCGGCTGCGGGACAGGGACACCAGGACCAGCGCCAGGATGACGCAGGTGACGGCCACGCTCAGGTTGATGCTGGTCTGGAACAGGAACCCCAGGGCCACCCCGAGCAGTGCCGAATGGGCCAGGGTATCGCCGAAGTAGGCCATGCGTCGCCAGACCACGAAGCAGCCCAGGGGGCCGGCCACCAGGGCGATGCCCAGGCCGCCCAGAAGGGCACGCCAGAAGAAGTCGTCGAGGACCGGGTCAAGAAGGGACATGGTGGTCGCAGTGCTCGGAGTGTTGGTGATCCACCACGTCGCCGTGGAGGTCATGGCTATGGTTGTGATGGTGGTGGTAGACCGCCAGACTTTCCGCCACCGGGCGACCGAAGGTCTCCACGAACGCCGGGTCGTGGGAGATATCGGCGGGGTAGCCACTGCAGCAGACGTGCTGGTTCAGACAGATGACCCGGTCGGTGGCCGCCATTACCAGGTGCAGGTCGTGGG
This sequence comes from Marinobacter shunpengi, assembly GCF_045449715.1. Taxonomy (NCBI): domain Bacteria; kingdom Pseudomonadati; phylum Pseudomonadota; class Gammaproteobacteria; order Pseudomonadales; family Marinobacteraceae; genus Marinobacter; species Marinobacter shunpengi. The sequence continues at coordinate 5,698 of NZ_JBJJLA010000027.1, forward strand.
AGATCATGATTACGCCACAGGCCAGTTCGTCCCGCACCTCACGGATCAGTTCGTAGAGTGCCGCCTGGCCGTTGATGTCGACCCCCTGGGCGGGCTCGTCCAGCACCAGCAGGTCCGGTTTGCGCACCAGCGCCCGGGCCAGCAGCAGGCGCTGCATCTCGCCGCCGGACAGGTGGTGCACGGATTGACGGAACAGGTGCCGGATGCCGGTGCGGGCCAGGGCAGCCTGGCAGTCGCTTTCGGAGGCACCGGTCAGGGCCAGGAAACGGCGCACGCTCAGGGGCAGGGTGGGTTGCAGCTGGAGGTGCTGGGGCACATAGCCGGTGAGCAGGCCCCGGGCCTTGTGGACGTGGCCGTCGGTCACCGGCTGGATACCCAGTATTGCCTTGATCAGTGTGGTCTTGCCCGCGCCGTTGGGGCCGATAATGGTGACGATGTCGTTCCTGCGGACTTCCAGGCTGACCCGGTCCACCACCGGGGTGTCGTTCAACGTCACCGATACCCGGTCCAGACGGACCAGGGGAGCATCGTCGGTCCCGGTCATGGGGTGCCCGTCTGTCCGGACTGGCAGCGGGGGCACAGCCCCGCCACCTCGATGGTGGTCTCGGTGGGGGCGAAGCCCTGCTCGGCGGCAGTGTCCGCCACCGCGCCGGAGACCGCGTCCGACGTCAGTTCGTGGACGTTGCGGCACTGCCGGCAGATCAGGAACATGCCGGTATGATGTTCCCGCGCATGGTTGCAGCCGATAAAGGCGTTGAGGGAGGCAATACGGTGCACCAGGCCGTGCTGCTGCAGGAAGTCCAGTGCCCGGTAGACGGTCGGGGGCGCCGCGTTATGGCCCTCCTGGGCCAGTACTCCGAGCAGGTCATAGGCTCCCAGGGGCCTGTGGGACTCCCAGATCAGTTCCAGCACCCGCTGACGGATAGGGGTCAGGCGGGCATTGCGGGCGTCGCAGATGGTCCGGGCCTCGGCCAGAGCATCACGCACGCAGGCGTCATGATTGTGGGGGCGATAGGGCAGTGCGTTGGCGGACATGACTCTGGTTTCCGGCAAATAATGTAACAGTATAACATTTAAGCGCCGATAACCAAGTACGGACCTGCCAGGCCGGAGAGAGATGCCGTGGGGAAACCGCCGGGCGTTATCCGACCGGGATTCCTCAGGCCTTCCCGAGGGCCTCGATGCCCAGGCTCTCCAGGTACTCCAGGTTGGGAATCCAGACCGTGTCCCCTTCCAGTTCCACCTGCATCAGGTCGGCCGGTCCCTGGTCGGCTGCCTCGCGCCCCTGGACCTGTTCCGGCTCCAGGCGTGTCTGGCTGGGAATACCCTGGGTCACAATGGCCAGGAAGGGCAGCTTGTCATGGTTGGGACCAATGGTGTTGAGCACCACGATACGGCCGCGACCGGCACCGGGAATGATGGCTTCCTGCTCGTTGGCCCCCTCGTAGGAAATCACCGGCAGTTTCTGGCCGCGCCATTCCAGGTAGCCGGCGAGCCAGTCCGGGCCCTCGCCGCTGGCGAGGTTGGCATCGTGGTCCACCACTTCCGCTATGGAAACGTTGGGCAGCAGCAACTGCCGGTGGTTCATGGGGATCAGTACACAGGGTAGCGTTGTTGTGGTGGTATCGCTCATGGTTCTCTGTCCTCAGGTTACATCCTGCGACGATGTCTGTTTCAGCAGGGCCGCGTCCGCCAGGGTACGCACCAGGGCCTTGGCCAGTTCCTCCGGCGAACCGGCCAGGCTGGTGCAGCCGGTGGCGGCAACCGCCTCGGGCATGGCACTGTTGGCGCAGGTTTCGCTGGTCTGCACCCAGATGTTGCTGCCAAAGGCCCTCAGCATGGGGGCGGCCACGGCACCGTCGTTGCCCATGCCGGAGAACAGTATGGCATGGCAGCGGGCGCCGAAATGGTCGCCAAAATTCAACAGCACCTGGTCGATGGACGGACCGTAGGGCCCGGGCCAGGCAGTGTCCTTCTCTGTCAGTGTGCCTTCGGGGGTCAGCCCCCACTCCCGCTCCACCGGTATCACGGTGACCTGGCCGCAGGCCGGGCGCATCCCTTCCTCCGCCCGCTGCAGGCGGTAATGGGCATGGCGGCCCAGTACCCGGGTCAGCACCTCGGTAAAATTGCCGTCAATATGCTGGGCATAGACAAAACCCACCGGAAGCCCCGGGGGCAGGTGGTCCAGGAAACTCTTGACCGCCGCCGGTCCCCCCAGGGATGCGCCCAGTATCCAGATGTCCTCCGCCGCCTGACCGGGGGCCGCCGGGGTGATCCAGGGCGGCAGTTCCACCGCTGCCGGCAGTTCCGGCGGTTTTTCCCCCAGCTCTTCCAGGGCCTCCTCGGATTCCGTTTCTTCCAGGGGGCCCAGCTGTTTTTCCAGTTTTTTCAGCAGGCGCCGTTCCCAGCGCACGAAGTCCCGGGTTCCGGGCTTGGGTGCCGGGTCGATACCGAACAGGATCGACGCCTCGGTATGGTCCAGCAGATGATCGAACAGGGCGGGGTGGTCGGCCTCATCTTCCAGCGTCACCAGCCACAGGTCCACATCTGGCAGCACCTCATAACCCAGGATACGCTCCGGGGCCCCCGAGAACCCCGGGCGTAGCCCGAAACGACCTGTAGCCTCCTGTAGGCGATGGCGCTGCAAGACGTCGTCAGAGACAATTGCGACCGCCGGTCGCCCGCCCCCGGTGGACATCAGGCGTCCCCGCCTCCGGTCTCCTCGCCGGTCAGACGTTCAATGGTTTCAAGCAGCTCGGTCTCCTGGAATGGCTTGCCCAGGTATTCGTTGACGCCCAGACCCAGGGCCCGCTCCCGGTGCTTGGCACCGGTACGGGACGTGATCATGCAGATGGGCACTTCCCGCAGGTCATCGTCGTGGCGCACAAAGCTGGCGACCTCGAAACCATCCATCCGCGGCATCTCGATGTCCAGAAGGATGATGTCCGGTCGATGGTCCTGGAGCTGGGCCACCGCGTCCAGACCGTCCTTCGCCGTGACCACTTCCATACCGTTCCGCTCCAGCAGACGGGAGGTCACCTTCCGTACCGTGACCGAGTCGTCCACCACCATGACCAGGGTGGGGCGGTCTTCCCGGTACTGTTGTTGCTGGGCGGCCTGTTCTGCCAGGCGCTGGCGCTCGGACAGGATGTCGGAGCGGATCATCGCCGGCAGGTCGAGGATCACCACCACGTTACCGTCACCCAGGATGGTGGCACCGGATACGCCCCGTACGGAACTGAACTGTGGCCCCAGGGATTTCACCACGATCTCCCGGCTACCCAGCAGGCTGTCCACCTGCAGGGCCATGGGCTGCTCGGAACCGCGTACCAGAATCACCGGCAGCGGCAGGGCCTGACCCTGCAGTTTGGGGCGGTGGTCGCTGTGCAGAAGACCGCCCAGGTATTGCAGGCGGTATTCCTGACCGGCGTATTCGTACAGCGGCGCCTCGGGCTGGTAGTACTCTTCCAGTTCCCAGGTGCTGACCCGCACGATGCCCTCGATGGTGTTCAGCGGAATGGCGTAGAAGTCTTCGCCGGTGGACACCATCAGCGCCCGGTTGACCGATACCGTGAAGGGCAGGCGCACGGTAAAGGTGGTGCCCTCACCGAGGGTGGAGTCGATATCCAGGCTGCCACCGAGTTGCTTGATTTCGCTGGCCACCACGTCCATGCCCACGCCACGGCCGGAGATCTGGGTCACGGCCTGGGCGGTGGAGAAGCCGGGCTGCAGGATGAACTGCAGGATCTCCCGCTCGCTCAGGTCCTCCTGCTCGCCCAGCAGACCCCGTTCGATGGCCTTGCGTCGAATCACGCCGCTGGGGATGCCGGCGCCGTCGTCGCTCATCCGCAGCACCACTTCACCGCCTTCCCGGGTCAGGTTCAGGGTCACCTGCCCGGTTTCCGGTTTGCCGGCCCTGGCCCGGTCGGACGGTGTCTCGATACCGTGGTCCAGGGCGTTACGCAGCATGTGTTCCAGGGGCGCGATCATGCGCTCGAGGATGTTCCGGTCCAGTTCGCCTTCCGCGTTGCGGACGTCGAACTCCACCTTCTTCTCCAGTTCACCACTGATCTGGCGGACGATCCGGCGCAGCCTCGGCACCATGGAGGCGAACGGGATCATCCGGGTCTTCATCAGACCTTCCTGCAGCTCGGTGTTGATCCGTGACTGCTGCACCAGCAGGGTGTCGGTGTCGCGCACCCGGTCGGACATGGTCTCCCGCAGGTCGGCAAGGTCTGAAGAGGACTCGCTCAGGGCCCGGGACAGCTGCTGGATGGAGGAGTAGCGGTCCATTTCCAGTGGGTCGAAGTCCTCGCCGTAGTCCGGACCATGCTCCTGCTCGGCCCGGAACAGGATCTGGGCCTCGGTCTCGATGTCCATCCGGCGAAGCTGCTCGCGCAGACGGTCGATGGTGGCGGCCATTTCGTCCAGGGTGTGGCCGAAGTCGCTGTTCTGCTGCTCCAGGCGGCCACGGGTAATACTGGTTTCACCGGCCAGGTTGACCAGGTCGTCCAGCAGCGGCGCCGATACACGGATGGTTTCCTGGGCCGCCCGGGCGCTGTCTTTACGGCGCTGCTCGATGGCCTTGCGGGCCGGTTGCGGCGGCTTGGTGCCGGCATCGGATTTGGCGGGTGCCTTCCCGGTGTCGTCGGCTTTGCGGGTGTCCTTGTCCGTCGGTCTGGTGTCCGCCCCGCCGGTGTCGTGGCTGGCCAGGTAGTCGTCGAAGGACTTGCGAACCTCGCCCACGGCGGCAATCAGGCCGTCATGGTGTTTGGTGATCCTCTTCCAGTCGTCCTGGGACGGCACCTGTTCACCCAGGTCCGTCAGCAGGGTTTCGAAATCGTGGGACAGATCCCCCAGTTCCAGTTGCTTTGACAGGCGCGCGCCACCCTTGAGGGTGTGCAGGGCCCGCTGGGCTTCCTGGCTGAAGTGATGGCTGTCCGGCTCCTGGCGCCAGTCCGCCAGCAGCTGTTCAAGCTGGTCGAGGATTTCCTGGGCTTCTTCCAGGAAGATTTCCAGTACCTCGGTATCCGGCTCCTCTTCGGCGTCGGCCTTGGTCTCGGGGGCGTCCGGTTGGCCGGTGTCGGCGTCGTCCAGGTGGCTGGCCGCTTCTTTCAGCAGGCGCAGCAGGCCATTGTCCGGTTGCGGCCGGTTGCCTTCCTCCAGCTCGCCCAGCATGGTGCGCAGGCCTTCGTTGGCCCGTTCGCTCAGGGACAGCACCAGGGGCTGGTTGCCGGACCCTTCCAGTAGTGGTCCCAGGGCATCGGACCAGGCTTCCGCCAGGTCGGCTACGGCGTCGATATCCGCAAGCCGGGCACCGCCCTTAAGGGTATGCAGTTCCTGCTGGAGCTGGGTGATGCCGGTGAGCTGTTCCGGGTCCTCGCGCCACTGCACCAGGGCTTCCTCGATGGACTCGGCAATATCCAGCCCTTCCTCCAGGAACATGCCGGTGATCTCGTCGGCGCTCAGTTCCAGGTCGGCGTTGTCACCGGTGGTTTCAGCGTTCTCCGATGTGGTTGCGTCCTCAGACTCTGCCGTCACGCTGGTGGTAGGCGCTTCGGCGGCGGGGGGGACCTTGCCGTCGATGATGGCGCGCACCCGGCTCACCAGCTGTTTGGCCGGGGCGCAGGGACGGGAGGTGGCGACCTCGTCCACCATGTTGGCGAGCCGGTCATGGCAGGCGAACAGCAGGTCCAGCATGTCCTTGCTGGGGCTGATACGACCGTCGGCAACCCGCTCGAACAGGTCCTCCAGCACATGGGTCAGATCGGCAATGGGGTTGACCCCGGCCATGCGGGCGCTGCCCTTGAGGGTATGCACATCCCGCTGAAGCTCACCGGCCAGGCTGGTGTCGGAGGGGTTCTCGCTCCAGCTGTGCAGGGCACTGCCGGTGGAGTTGACCAGGTCGTAGGCTTCCTCAAGGAAGATGGCCACCAGGTCCGGGTCCAGGTGAGACAGGTCGAAGGTCTCCGCCGGTTCGTCCGCCTCGGCATCATCGGACGGGGCCTGGTCCTGAACCTCACCGATATCCTCGTGGAGCTGTTCCAGTTCGTTTTCCAGGTCGCTGACATCCAGTTCGGACAGGTCTTCGTCGTCCTCCCCGGCGGCGGTTTCCTCGAGATTGGCGGCTTCACTGTCCTCAACCGTGTCCCCGTCGGCGGTTTCCCCGGTGTCGTCGGTCGGTGTCTCCGCAGCGTCGGATGTTTCCTTCGGCGGTGTGCCCATGTCGTCGTGCACGTCGGTGACCGGGCGGCTGCCGCTGGCGGTATCCATGTAGTGCCGGATATCACTTTCGAGATCCGGTGCCGGTCGGGGCGGCTCGCCATTGGCCAGTGAGTCCACCATGCCCGCCAGCCGGTCGTGGCAGCGGAACAGCAGGTCCGACAGCTCGTCGGTCACGCCTAGGCGGTGTTCGGCCAGGCCTTCGAACAGGCTCTCCAGGTCATGGGCCAGGTTGCCGATGGCATGGATGTCGGCGAGGCGGGCGCCCCCCTTCAGGGTATGCAGGTCTCGCTGCAGCAGGCGCAGCAGTTCATTGTTGTCCGGGCGGGATTGCCAGGATTCCAGGGCGTCGGCGGTGCTGGCAATCAGGTCTTCGGCTTCCTCCAGGAAGATAGCGGCCAGCTCCTCGTCCACATCCTCGGAAGCCCGGTCATCACCGCTGGTGGCCGTATCCTCTTCCACGTCGGCGGTGGGCAGGTCAAAACTGCCGTAGTCCACTTCTTCCGCAGACTCGTCCGGCGTGGACAGGGAGTCCGCCAGCAACTGCAGTTCAGTCTGCAGGGTATGGTCCGGTTTGGTTGCCAGGCCGGCTGCCACCTGGTCCATCAGGTCAATCAGGTGTTCGTGGGCCGATTGCACGGTTTCCATGAACCATTCGTCAGGGCCCTCGGGATGGGACAGGGCGTTGTGATAGACACCGGCCAGCGCGTCGGTGAGCTCAGCCACATCCACCAGGCCAACCTCCCGGGCACCCTTGGTTAGCTGCTCAAGCTCATGGGAGAGCCGGTCCATATTGTCGGTTTGCGATGGGGTGTCGGCCCATTCCCTGACGATACGGTCGGCATCCAGAAGCACATCCAGCCCGTCGCTGAGGAACAGTGTGATCAGCTGGGTGTCCTGCGCCCCGGTTGCCTGCGGGTCATCCTGGCCGCTGCGCCCGAGGGTGCGGGCGGAGACCGACGCGAGTTGCTCCAGGTAGGCCTCGGTGCCGTGCAGCGGCTCCTGGGGTGTGCTGTGGAGCTGGTCCAGGCCCGCCTTGAGGAAGTTGCAGCACTGGCGGATCAACTCGATGACGTCGGCATCGGCCCGGCGGTTCTCGGCCCGGGCCTGCTTGACGAACTGTTCCAGGGGAGTGACCACCCGGGCAATGGGTTCGATGGCAGCGGTATTGGCGCTGCCCTTGAGTGTATGCAGGGCACGGGATACCCCGTCGGTGTATGCCACGCTGGTGCGATCACCGGCGTCGTCGAGGAATGCCTCAAGGGCGCTGAGGTGGGTACGTGCCTCGCTCTCGAAAATTTCCACCAGGATCGGGTCGACCAGATCGTCGCCCTGATCCTCTCCCAGGGAGGCTATTGCTTCCCCGGCAGTGTCCTGTTCAGGGGCATCTGCCCCGGTGTCGGCCGGTGCCGGAGTGGTGGCCGTCTCCTGATCCACCTCGGCGGACGGCATTTCACGGCTGTCGGGAATCTCACCATTGGCCAGGGCGTTGGCGCGGGCCTCCAGCGGTGCGGTGTCCAGCGAGGCCGGGCGACGGTGCTCGAAATCGGCAACCAGTGCGGGGATCTGGTCGGTCACGTCCCGCAGCAGGGTGGCGATGTCGTCGTTCATGAACACGGAGCCATCGATGACCCGGTTCAGCATGTTCTCCACAGACCAGGCCAGTTCGCCCACGACACTGGCGCCGACCATACGACCGCTGCCTTTGAGGGTGTGGAAAGCCCGCCGGACCTCGGCCATGGCACTGCGATCGTCGTACTGGCGGAGCAGGGTGGGCAGGTACTCGTTGATGGTGTCCAGTACCTCACCGGCTTCCTCCACGAAGATCTCGATGATCTCGTCATCGATCAGATCGTCTTCGTCCTCGATCCGTTCCGGCGCTCGGGGCGCTTCGGCGGGCGTTTCCTGTGCGGTGGTGGTGGTGGATTCCGTCAGTGCCGGTTCCGAACTCCCGGCGGCTGCAGCGGTGTCCCCGGCTGCGTCGTCGTGACCGGTCTTGCGGGTGTCGGCCATGGCCTCGGCCCGGCCGATCAGGGCGTCCACATCCCCGGTGGCGTGACCGGTGCGAAATTCATCGATCAGCCCCGGAAGGCGGTTGTTGACCTCATCCACGAGCTGGAACAGGTCCTCGGTGGGGCGGAGGGTCTGGTCCAGCACCCGGTTCAGCAGATTCTCGATGGACCAGGCCAGTTCACCGATGCTGGTGGCACCCACCAGGCGACCACTGCCCTTGAGGGTATGGTAGGCACGGCGGACTTCGGTGAGTGCCTCACGATCGTCCTGCTGCTGGCGCCACCTGGGATACCAGTTGCGGATGGTGTCCATGACCTCGTCGGCTTCCTCGACGAAGATCTCCAGGATCTCGTCGTCCACCAGGTCCAGGTCGGAACGCTTGGCACTCTGTTCTGGTGCTTCCAGGGGGACGTCCTGGTCAACGATGGTCTCGGGCTCGGCGGTTACAGGCTCGTCTTCGACCCAGGTGGGAGTCTCCCCGGGTGGGAAGCCGAGGCTGCGCAGGCTTTCTTCCGCCACCCGCAGCACCGACTCGTTGTCGGAAATGCCGTCCGCCAGCCGCTCCATGTAATACTCGACACTGGTCACAGTGTCTGCCAGCGTATCAAGCTGCTTCCAGTCAGGAATCCGTTTGCGCTCCAGCAGTACCTGCTGGATATAGTGACGGGCGGCGGCGAGGATATCCGCCGGACGCGTCAGGGGGATGACCTTCAGGCCACCTTCGATGCTGGCCAGCATCTCCGGAACATGCTCGATTTCCCGGGGATCCCACTGGGAGGCAATGAAGTTGACCACCGCACTTTTGACCTGTTCAAGCGCGTTGCGGGATTCCCGCAGCAGGGCGGTGTGGGCATCCCCCAGCTCCCGGGAGCCGGGGCCGGCCTGGCCGGCTTGCTCGTCGTCTCCGGTATCGCTCCGTGGAGACATCTGGCTGTCCTGGTCCAGGCCGGACAGGGTGGCTTCCACATACAGCAGGGCGCCGGCGATATCCAGCAGGGTGCCGTCATCGGCGGTCTCACTCTGCTCCAGCAGGCGCTCAACGGTGTCCAACTGCTCGCCGATGATCCGGCGGGGGTTACCCAGGCCGATCACCGCCAGGGTATTGGCCACCTGGCGCAGGCCCGGGAGCAGTTCTTCCAGGTCCTGGTTCTGCCGGTTCTGGTCCCGTACAAACAGGTCCAGTTGGTCCTTCAGTCGCGCCACTTCCTCGTTCAGGGCCAGCACAACCGACTGGATGGCCTCACGACCGGGACCGCTGCCGGTATTTTCCGTCACATCCCCCGGCAGCGCCTGGTCCAGGCGGTAGCGTTCGCGCAGGTCGGTGATATAGGAAGAGGTGGCTTCCCTGGCCTGCGCCACGTAATAGAGGAGGTTGCGGAACAGGGTTTCCGGCACCGGCTGGCGCAGGATGTCCTTGGGCTCCCGGGTCAGGCGATCGATCTCGTGGTCCAGCTCCTGCAGCAGGGTGCGTGTGGCCGGGGCCAGCTCGTTGATGTCCTGCTGCAGGGTTTCGATAAAACCGCCGGCGGAGCGCCAGAGTTCTTCGCGCGGGGTGCCGGTGCAAAGCTTGACCAGCCGCTGGATCACCTTCTGCTGGTTTTCATAGTGGACAGTGTTGTCGGCGCCCGGCGCTGTGCTTTCCACCGCACGGTGAAACATCTTGCCCAGTTTGCCCACATTATCGAGGATCTTCGGATCCTGCAGCAGGCGCGCCACTCGCGGTGAGGCCTCGAACAGGGCCTGGCTCATGTCCGGGCGGAACAGCGACAGGTCGGACAGCAGGCCTTCTCCCCGGGCCGCCCGCAGGTCATTCAGTAGCGGCAGCAGGGTCAGCGGCAGGTCGTCGGCACTGGAGCGCAGTCCCTCCAGGTAACGGGGGAGACGCAGAATGGCTTCCATCAGGATGTCGACGGCCTGGTCCGGGCTGTCCACCTGTTCCTTGAGAATGCTCTGGGTGAGCTTCTCCATTTCCTCGGTGAGCAGGGCGGCACCCTGCAGTTCGACCATCTGGAGGGTGCCGTTGACCTGGTGCAGGTAGTTCAGACAGAAACGCAGGCGCGCTGTATCGTCGCGGTTCTCAACGTAAGCTTCCAGCGCCTGCTGGCCCTGTTTGAGGGTTTGTTCTATTTCGCCGCGAACCCAGTCCAGGGCGATGCTGTCATGGTTGTTGCCCATAACCACTCCGGTTATTCGTCGTCTGACTGGCGGCGTATCCACGCCAGTACATGTTCCGAGGGAACCCGCTGCATTCCGGGAGGTTGCCAGCCGGTGATCTCACCCTGGCCCAGCACCAACAGGCCGCCGGGAGCCAGATGCTCTGCCAGCCGGCTGACGATTTCCCGCCGGCGCCAGCGGCGGAAATAGATCAGCAGATTCTGGCAGAAGATAATATTCATCCCCTGCATGGGGGCCTGTTTCAGATCGAGCACATTGAGCCGGGTGAAACAGACACGTTCGCGAATTCCCTCTGTAATTTCTGCACTGTTACGGGCACCTGCCCGGAAGTACCGCTGCCGGAGACTGTCATCCATGCCGTTTAGGCGACGGGGGTTGAACAACCCCTTCTGCGCCTTCTCCAGAGCCGGCTTGCTGATGTCAGAACCGGTGATTCCGTACAGCGGCGGCAGCCCAAGCTGCTCCATACTCTCGTTCAGCAGGATAGCCAGGGTGTAGGCCTCCTCGCCGGTTGAGCAGCCTACGCTCCAGGCCTCCAGCGGGCGCTTGCGAAGCTGCTCCCGTGGCCGGGTCATGACGTAGTCGGACACCAGCCGGAAGGCATCCGGATCCCGGAAGAAACGGGTTTCCTGGACGGTGAGGCGGTCCACCAGAGTGGCCCATTCCACCACCGCTTCCGGTCCTGCCACGATCTTTTCGTAATACGCCTGGAAACTGCCGCATCCGATCTCGCGCATGCGGATACCGATGTTGGTTTCCAGGAAGGACTTGCGTTCAGGCGCCAGGGCCATGCCGGTCCGGTGCTCCAGCAATGTCTTCCACTGGTGAAACTGCGCCTCGTCCATATCCGGAAGCGGGCGCAGTGCCCAGTGTTCGGAGCCGGGTGACAGGTTGCGGGGTGTTTCTGACATAAACACTCATCGCCCCTGGCCAGGGTGGTCAGCTGACCACCGGTACGTTGCTGTCTTCCTCGCTGTCCATGGTATCGGCGGACTCTTCCTCCGGCAGGGTGAAGCCGGCAACGGAAGACCGCAGTTCGGAAGCCATCTCGGCCAGGTTACCGATAGACTGCGCGGTGGCATTGGTACCGGAGGACGTCTGGGAGGTGATTTCCTGGATGACGTTCATGGTGTTGGAGATGTGGGCCGCCGAGGACGCCTGCTGGCGTGCGGCGTTGGAGATGTTCTGGATCAGTTCCGCCAGACTCATGGATACGTTCTCGATTTCCTCCAGGGCAACACCGGCGTCCTGCGCCAGGCGTGCACCACGGACCACCTCGGCGGTGGTGTGTTCCATGGAGATAACCGCTTCGTTGGTATCCGACTGGATCGTTTTGACCAGTGCCTCGATCTGCTTGGTTGCCGCGGAGGAACGTTCCGCCAGGCGCTGAACCTCGTCGGCAACCACCGCGAAGCCCCGGCCTGCGTCACCGGCCATGGAGGCCTGGATGGCAGCGTTCAGGGACAGGATGTTGGTCTGGTCGGCGATGTCGTTGATCAGCGATACGATGTCGCCGATTTCCTGGGAAGACTCACCCAGACGCTTGATCCGTTTGGAGGTTTCCTGGATCTGCTCACGGATGTTATCCATGCCGCGGATGGTGTTCTGTACCACCTCGGCGCCTTTCTTGGCGATGGCAACCGAGCGCTCCGCAACCGCGGTGGATTCGGCGGCGTTGGAGGATACCTGGTCGATGGACACCGCCATCTCGTTCACCGCCGCGGAGGCGCCGGCGATTTCCTGGGCCTGGTGCTCGGAGGCGTCGGCCAGTTGCATGGCGGTGGACTGGGATTCCTGGGCGGCGGATGCAACCCGTACCGCCGTGCCCCGGATGGCCTGTACCAGGCCGCGCATCTGGTCGATGGCGTAGTTGATGGAGTCGGCGATGGCGCCGGTGAAGTCTTCGGTTACCGTGGCCTCGGTGGTCAGGTCACCATCGGCCAGGTCGGCCAGTTCGTCCAGCAGTCGCAGGATCGCGTTCTGGTTCTGCTCGTTCTGGGCCTGGGTAGTCGCCAGGCGCTCCTGGGCAGCACGGTAGAGAACCACACCGATGGCAACAACGGTGGCCACCATCAGGGCCAGGATCAGGTAGGCCAGCAGCGGGCTGATAATCCGGGCGCCTGCCTGGTTGGCAAAGTTGTTCGCCAGGGTGGAGATTTCCTGCAGCAGCAGCTGGGAGTTCTGGAAGATCTCGTTGGAGGCTTCACGGACCCGCTTGAGGTAGGGGGAGGCGTCCAGGATGGCGTCGATGTTCTGGGACACGAACTGGAACTGTTCCTGGATGGCTTCCAGGCCGTAACGGGCTTCCTCAATATCGATGCGGGAGATGTTCTGGGCCGGGTTGCCCTCGAGCTGACCCTGAAGGATACGACCGAATTCGGTAGCGTCACGACCAAAACGGTCGGCGGCCACGACCGCGTCCTCGTCACCGGACAGTACGCTGTTTACCGCCCGGGCAATACGTTCCGCCAGCAGTGACTGGCGCTGGGCCAGGGCCACCTGCTGGGCCGGGGCGCCATTGTCCAGCAGTACCGTGACGATGTCACGATAGTCCCGCTGCAGGTTGGGAATGGTGCTGTTGAGCCGGTTTGCCACTTCGTGCAGGGCGAGTACGTCGTCCTTGGTGTTCACGATACGGTCGGCGTTGTCGCGAACGGTATCCCAGTAAGGCTGGACTTCGCTCTCGGCGGCCAGGTTACTGGCCGGGAGGCCGGTTTCCGGATTACCTTCCAGGATGTAACCCCACAGCTCGGAGAACTCGTTGCGGCTGCCCTGGAGCCGGGCGAATGCTTCCGCGTTGCCGTCCGCGGCCTCGGTGGCGTTACTGGTGATCTCCTGGGACAGTACCCGCAGTTCACCGGAGTAGGCGATGTATTCCTGATCGTTCTGGCTGTCCTGGTTCACAATGAACAGCACCACAACGAGCAGCACGGTCAGTACGATCAGCGTTGCGATCAGGCCGGCAACAAGCTTGTTGGCGCCCTGTCCCATGCTGAATCTTCCGGCTTTGTTTTTCATCTTTGGCTCCCGGCCTCTTCTCTTATTGGCAATTAGGTTTCAGAGGGTAAGTCGGCCAGCGATGCCGGCACGGCCGTAAACATTACCACTGTGACACATCCAGAAAGCGCTCATCATCGATTAGCGCAAAAGTTGAGAACACGTTCCACGTTTCATCGTCACGGACGTAACCGCCCTGGACGAACGGCTGGACCGCCTCGTGAACCTCGCCAGGATGGGCCTGAAAGCTGTCCTCGGCGAAATACTGCATGCCCGCCACGTCATCGACTACCAGGCCGGTGAAAATATCGTCCTGCTCCACCACCAGGATGCGGCGGTCCCGGTTGCTGCGGGCGCCCCGTGGCAGACCGAAAAAATGGGCCAGGTCGATCAGGGGAAGCAGGCGGCCACGGACATTGGCCACACCCAGCATAAACGGACGGACCCCCGGTACATGGGTGTAGCGGGGGACGTGAAGGATTTCCACGACCTCGCCCATGGGGGCGACGTAGCGCTGGCCGGCCAGCATGAAGCCGATACCATTCCAGAGGGTAACGGCTTGCTGCTGTTCCGGCAGGCCGGCCGCCAGGGACCGGCTTCGCCGGGCAATATCCGTCAATACGGCAAAGGGTGCGGCCTGGGCAGACATGCTTACTCCATGGGACGGATCAGGAAACGAGGCTCTCGATAGTGCTGATCAGGTCACTTTCGTTGACCGGCTTGACCAGATACCCCTTGGCGCCCTGGCGTGTACCCCAGACGCGGTCGGTTTCCTGGTCCTTGGTGGTCACGATGACCACCGGGATGGAAGCGGTCTCAGGAGCACGGGTCAGTTGTCGGGTGGCCTGGAAGCCGTTCAGTCCGGGCATGACGACATCCATCAGGACCAGGTCCGGGTTCTCGGCCCGGGCCATGGCGACGCCGTCGGCGCCGTTGTCGGCCGTCAGAACTTCATGCTTGTGCTTCTCCAGGATGGTGGAGATCTTCTTGATTTCGGTGGGGGAGTCGTCAACGATCAGAATACGGGCCATGTTATCCTCAATGGTTCTCTTTACAGCATGGACTCACTGTTCCGCCTGGGGAACATACTGGCGAATTGTGTTAAGCAGCTCGTCCTTGCTGAAGGGTTTGGTCAGGTACTGGTCCGACCCGACAATGCGCCCTTTGGCTTTATCAAACAGCCCGTCCTTGCTCGACAGCATGATAACGGGCGTCTTGCGGAAGGCAGAATTATTCTTGATCAGGGCGCAGGTCTGATAACCATCCAGCCGCGGCATCATGATGTCCACGAAAATGATGTCGGGATGGGAATCGGCTATCTTGGCGAGCGCATCAAAGCCATCGGTCGCGGTGATTACTTCGCAGCCAACTTTTTTGAGCAGCGTCTCTGCGGTGCGACGGATAGTCTTGCTATCGTCGATCACCATGATTTTCAGGTTCTCGAAGTTGTCGTCCATTGTGCAACTGCCTTGCGCTCTGCGGGTGTCGGTATTCAGAGATTCGCTTTTTAACACACAAAGTGAAGGTGTGCTATCAAGCCGCTCTATTTATAGGTTATTCGTGACCTGCAACAAAGTTTTTGTTTGTGACGTATTGTACACGCGCACAGTTTGGGCCGCCGGCAGTGACGGTTTTCCGGCGCCAGGCAATGGCAGGTGCATTCCTGGGCCGGGTGCAATACCATTCACGGAACTTCCGAATAGGCCCTGACTGTGCCAGCGGCTTATTCTTGGGCTCCTGCTCAGCATAGCACTGTTTAACAAGTATGCTCTGTAGACGGGTTCCTGTTTTTCATCAATTGACCGGGGATATTCGATGACTCTGAGAATCGGCGTGGTGATGGATCCGATCCAGGATATCCATTTCAAGAAAGACACTTCTCTGGCCATGTTGTGGGCCGCACGGCAGCGGGGCTGGCAGATCGAGTACATGGAGCTGCCCGACCTCTATATGAAGGGCGGCCAGGCCCGGGCCAGTGTCCGGGAGCTGGACGTGCGCATGGACCCGGAGGACTGGTACACCTTCGGCCGTGAGGCGGATGTGGCCCTGGGCGACCTGGACGTCATTCTCATGCGCAAGGATCCGCCGGTGGACCGGGAATTCCTCATGGCTACCTACATCCTGGAAGCGGCGGAGCGCCAGGGTTGTCTGGTGGTCAACCCGACTCAGGCGTTGCGGGACTGCAACGAGAAGCTGTTCGCGACCCAGTTCGAGGACTGCACGCCACCGCTGATCGTAACCCGGTCCGCCGATCGCCTGCGGGGGTTCTACCACGAACACGGTGACGTCATCATGAAGCCCGTGGACGGCATGGGCGGCAAGTCGATCTTCCGCATCCGTGAGAACGACTTCAACCTGGGTGTTATCATCGAAACCCTGACCAATGACGGTCAGCACCAGTGCATGGCCCAGAAGTACATTCCCGAGATTACCGAGGGCGGCGACAAGCGCATCCTGCTGATCGACGGTGAGCCGGTACCCTACGCCCTGGCCCGCATCCCCTCCGTGGGCGAGAATCGTGGCAACCTGGCCGCCGGCGGGCGCGGTGAGGGCCGGGAGCTCACCGCCCGTGACCGGGAGATCTGTGCGCGGGTGGCGCCGGTGCTGAAGGAGAAAAACCTGATCTTTGTGGGTATTGATGTCATCGGCGACTACCTCACGGAGATCAACGTCACCAGCCCCACCTGCGTGCGGGAACTGGACCGGGCGTTCGGTATCGATATTGCGGGCCAGCTCATGGATGCCATCGAGCGTCGTCTGGGATAATGGGTTGTTTGTGACGACACCTGAATAGGAAACCCCCTGGAAGTGGCAGGAATGGCAGCACAGGTCACGGCGAATGATCGCCTGATGTTTACATTGTTCATGGCGCTCGCGGTGCATGCGGTGGTGCTGTTGGGGGTGACCTTTGCCCCCGAGGAGCCCGCCACAAGCGCCTCCACCATGGAAATCACCCTGTCCCGGTTCGAGGACCAGAAGGCGCCGGACGAGGCCGACTTCCTGGCCGCCAGCAACCAGCAGGGCAGCGGCGACGCGGAAGAGAAGCTGGAGCAGACCACCACCGAAATGGCGGAGGTCAACGCCCGTGAAGTGGAGCAGGTGCAGCCAGTGCCGCCCACGGTGACCGAGCGTCAGCCCCGGGAAGAGCGTGAAGTGGTGCAGGCACAGGCCCGGTCCGAAACCGCCGAAGCCCGTGAGGAGGTGGAGGAGCCGCCGGAGGAAGATCTGCCGGTTGCCGAAAAGAAAAGCCTGATGGAGCGCAGCCTGGAGATCGCCAGCCTGGAGGCGCGGCTGGATGCCCAGCAGCAGGCCTACGCCCGCCGGCCCCGGGTCACCCGGGTGACCGCCGCATCCACCCTGCAATCGTCCAATGCCTGGTACGTGCGCAACTGGGTGGACAAGATCACCCGGGTAGGCAACAGCAACTACCCCCCGGA
Organism: Marinobacter shunpengi; assembly: GCF_045449715.1. Taxonomy (NCBI): domain Bacteria; kingdom Pseudomonadati; phylum Pseudomonadota; class Gammaproteobacteria; order Pseudomonadales; family Marinobacteraceae; genus Marinobacter; species Marinobacter shunpengi. The sequence goes on from NZ_JBJJLA010000027.1 coordinate 22,542, forward strand.
AGCGCGTACCCAGGGTATCTACGGCGACCTGCGTTTGCTGGTATCCTTGCGTAAGGATGGTACGGTCAAGGAAGTGAGCATTCTTGAATCTTCCGGCAGCTCGGTACTGGACGACGCCGCCATTCGCATTATTCGCCTGGCGGCGCCGTTTGCGCCGTTCCCGGATGAAATGCGGGAGAAAACCGATGAGCTTGAAATCATACGCACCTGGTCCTTCCAGCGCCGGGGGCTGACATCAGGATGAGCGGAGACACGCAGCCGACCCAGAACCTGAAGGGGCAGTTCCTGGTGGCGTCGCCCTGGCTTGGCGACCCCAACTTTCATGGCGGGATTGTCTATATCTGCGATCACGATGCCGATGGCACCTTTGGCCTGCTGATCAATCAGCCGCTGGACGTGTCCCTGGGAGAAATCCTGGAGCAACTGGACATGGATGGCGGCCACCTGGAAGAGCCGGTCTACGCCGGCGGCCCGGTCCAGCAGGAGCGGGGCTTCGTGCTGCACCCACAGGGTCGGGAATGGCAGAGCACGGTCACCATGAGCGATGGCCTCCAGGTGACCACCTCCCGGGATATCCTCCAGGCCATTGGCAACGACGTGGGCCCTGAGCGCTACCTGGTGGCCCTGGGCTACTCCGGCTGGAGCGCCGGCCAGTTGGAGGACGAGCTCGCCGGCAACGCCTGGCTCACCTGTCCGGCCAGTGAGGCCATCCTCTTCGACACCCCCTGGCAGGACCGCTACCGGTCCGTACTGGCCCGGATGGGTATTGAGCCGGGCCAGCTCGACCAGTCGGTGGGCCATGCCTGAGGCAGATTCCGGCACCGCGCGCCAGCGCCAGGTGCTGGCCTTTGATTTCGGCCTGCGTCGCATCGGTGTTGCCTGCGGTCAGGAACTGCTGGGCTCGGCCCGTCCGGTCACCATGATACCCGCCCGTGACGGCATCCCTGACTGGGACCGGATTGAATCCCTGATCGGGGAATGGCTCCCGGACCTGGTGGTGGTTGGCCTGCCTCTGAACATGGATGGCACCGAAAGCGATATGTGCGCCCGGGCGCGGAAGTTCGGCAAGCGTATCCATGGCCGCTTCCATGTACCGGTGGAGATGATGGATGAACGCCTGAGCAGCTTCGAGGCCAAGGAAGCGGTGCTGGCAGAGGGCGGCAGCAGCGATTTCGGTCGCCATGGCGTGGACGACCTGGCGGCGGTGCTGATCCTGGAGAGCTGGTTCAACCACCAGCGCACCCGACCTGAATAACTGATGTAGCGGAGGCTGACGCCACCATGACCGACATACCCGAGGTTCCGGCACTGCTCGACAGCCTGGAGCAGTCGTTGAGGGACACCCTGAGTGACAGGGGCATTGCCGACCCCCTGCTGGTAGGCATCCGTACCGGCGGCGTCTGGATTGCCCGGGAACTGCACCGGCGCCTGGGGCTGGATGAGCCTTTCGGCGAGCTGGACATTTCCTTCTACCGGGACGATTTCAGTCGAATTGGCCTCAACCCCCGGGTCACCCCTTCCCACTTGCCATTCGAAACCGAGGACCGGGACCTGGTACTGGTGGATGATGTGGTGATGAGTGGCCGTACCATTCGCGCCGCCATGAACGAGCTGTTCGATTACGGGCGGCCCAGTTCCATTACCCTGGTGGCGCTGATTGACCTGGGTGGGCGCGACCTGCCCATCCAGCCGGATGTGGTGGCTCACCGCCTTGAGCTGCCATCGACTCAGAGAGTCAAGCTGGTGGGCCCGGCCCCCCTGAAGATTGAAGTGCGGGAGGTAAAGGCATGACCGTGGCGGCCCCGCTCAGTGCCCATGACCAGGCGTCCCGGAAACTGCAATTGACCGACGAGGGCCAGTTGCGGCACTTCATTACCCTGGATGGCCTCGACCAGGCCATGCTCACCGATATCCTCGACACCGCGGATTCGTTTATCGAGGTGGGGGAGCGCACTATCAAGAAGGTGCCCCTGCTGCGGGGTCGTACCGTGGTCAACCTGTTCTTCGAGTCCAGTACCCGCACCCGCAGTACCTTCGAGCTGGCCGCCAAGCGCCTGTCGGCGGACGTGCTCAACCTGGACATCAATACCTCCGCCACCTCCAAGGGGGAATCCCTGTCGGATACCCTGCTCAACCTGGAGGCCATGGCCAGCGACATGTTCGTGGTGCGTCACTCCCAGAGCGGGGCGCCCCACTTTATCGCCGAATCGGTGACCCCTGGCGTGGCTATCATCAATGCCGGCGATGGCCGCCATGCCCACCCCACCCAGGCCATGCTGGACATGCTCACCATCCGCCAGCACAAGCAGCGCTTTGAGGGTCTGAAAGTCGCCATCGTGGGGGATATCCTGCATTCCCGGGTGGCCCGCTCCCAGATCCGAGCCCTGCAGACACTGGGCGCCCAAGAGGTGCGCCTGATTGCGCCGGGTACACTGCTGCCGGCGGACGTGGACAGCCTGGGTTGTACCGTGGAATACGATATGCGTCGTGGTATGGACGACCTGGATGTGGTGATCATGCTGCGATTGCAGAAAGAGCGGATGGAAGGCGCATTACTGCCCAGCGAGCGGGAATTCTACCGCCTCTACGGCCTGGATACTGAAAAGCTGGCGCTGGCCAAACCCGACTGCATCGTGATGCATCCGGGTCCCATCAACCGGGGCGTGGAAATTGAATCCGCGGTGGCGGACGGGCCCCAGTCGGTGATCCTCAACCAGGTGACCAACGGGATTGCTATCCGCATGGCGGTCATGTCCATGGCCATGAGTGGCCAGGTGGCGGATCGAACTGCCAGGGCCCGTCAGCAGGGAGGTGAGCAATGAGCGCCAGCCTGCGTATCGACAACGCCCGGCTGCCGGGTGAGGATGCCACCGTTAATCTGCTGGTGCGGGATGGGGTGATACAGTCCATGGGCTCTGGCCCCCTGGCTGAATCTGCCGACACGGTAATCGACGCCAGCGATCTGACCCTGTTGCCCGGCTTTGTGGACCTGTGCTGCAATCTTCGGGAGCCGGGTAACGGCCAGAAAGGCAATATCGCCTCCGAAACCCGGGCTGCCGCCCGGGGCGGTTTCACCAACGTGTGTGCGTCCCCGGATACCTCGCCGGTGAACGACTCCGGCGCGGTCACCAACCTGATCCGCGATGTGGCCCGGACCAAAGCGGCCATCCGCGTGTTGCCTGTGGGCGCTGCCACCCGGGGCCTGGCCGGCGAACTGCTCAGCGATATGGTGGGGCTCAGCAATGCCGGCTGCGTGGCCTTCAGCAATGGCAGCCAGGCCATGGCCAATGCCCGCATCCTGCGCCGTTGCATGGCCTATGCCCGCACCTTCGACCTGACCCTGATGCTTCAGCCGGTTAATCAGGCCCTGGCCGCAGACGGCTACGCCCACGACGGCAAGGTGGCGGCCCGCCTCGGCTTGCTGGGTGTGCCGGAAGTGGCGGAAACCGCCGCCGTGATGGAAATGCTGCTGCTGGCGGAGGAAACCGGCGTGCGTCTGCACCTGGGCCAACTGTCCTGTGCCCGCAGTGTGGACATGGTGGCCGACGCCAGGAATCGTGGCGTGGCGGTCACCGCCGATGTGGCCATGCACCAGTTGCTGTTTACCGAAGAGGCCCTGTCCGGCTTTGACAGCCGCTACCATGTGGTGCCGCCCCTGCGCACAGAGGCTGACCGCAAGGCCCTGCTGCAGGGCGTGGAAGACGGCGTCATCGACGCCATCGTCAGCCAGCACCAGCCCCACGATTCGGCCGCCAAGCAGGCGCCCCTCGGGGTGAGCGAGCCGGGACTGTCCACCGTGGAGAGCGTGTTTTCCATGGGGCTATCGCTGGTGGAGCGGAAAGAGTTGTCGTTGGCGGCCCTGGTGCGAGCCCTCACTGATGGTCCCGCCAGTGTCATTGGCGTTACCGGCGGATTGGAGCAGGGCGGCGAAGCCAGTTTCAGCCTATGGGATCTCGTTGGTCAGTGGCAGGCGACTCCGGACAGTATTCTGTCCCGTGGACTGCATGCGCCGGTATCGGGGCAGGCCCTGACAGGTGTTGCGCACTGGACCGTATGTGAAGGGCAGGTGGCCTACAGGCTGGGATAACGTTGCGTGAGGCCTTGGGCCCGCAGGTATAAAAAAAGCGCCGTGCCTTGAGGCAGGGCGCTTTTTTCGTTCAGCCGGTTGCGTTTACAGCTTCGGGCCGGCTGCCACGATGGCGTCGGAGACGTCGAACTTCTTGAAGTTTTCCACGAACTGACCGATCAGTTCTTTCGCCTTGGCGTCGTAGTCTTCGGTGCTGGCCCAGGTGTTGCGGGGGTTCAGCAGGTTGCTGTCGACGCCGGGAACCGCCTTGGGCACGTCCAGGTTCAGGGTGGGCAGGTGCTCGGTTTCCGCGTTGTCCAGGTCGCCGTTCTGGATGGCGCTGATGATGCCCCGGGTGGTGGGGATGCTGAAGCGCTCACCCACGCCGTAGGGGCCGCCGGTCCAGCCGGTGTTGACCAGGAACACCTTGCTGCCGAAGGCTTCCATCCGCTTCATCAGTAGCTCGGCGTAAACGCCGGCCGGGCGCGGGAAGAACGGGGCGCCGAAGCAGGTGGAGAAGGTGGACTTCAGCTTGGAGGAGGACCCCATCTCGGTGGAGCCCACCAGCGCGGTGTAACCGCTCAGGAAGTGGTAGGCCGCGGCTTCCTTGCTGAGGATGGACACGGGCGGCAGTACGCCGGTCATGTCGCAGGTCAGGAAGACAATGTGGGACGGCTCACCGGCACGGTTCTCCTCGACGCGCTTCTCGACGTGCTCCAGCGGGTAGGCGCAACGGGAGTTTTCGGTTAGGGAGACATCGGTGTAGTCCGGCTCGCGGGTGTCCGGGTCGATGACCACGTTCTCCACGATGGCGCCGAAGCGGATGGCGTCCCAGATAATCGGCTCGTTCTTTTTGCTCAGGTCGATGCACTTGGCGTAGCAGCCACCCTCGATGTTGAACACGGTGCCGGTGCCCCAGCCGTGCTCGTCGTCACCAATCAGGTAACGGTCCGGGTCGGCGGACAGGGTGGTCTTGCCGGTGCCGGACAGGCCGAAGAACAGGCAGGTGTCGCCGTCATCGCCCACGTTGGCGGAGCAGTGCATGGGCAGCACGTCCTTCTCCGGCAGCAGGAAGTTCTGCACCGAGAACATGGCCTTCTTCATTTCGCCGGCGTAGTGCATACCGGCCAGCAGCACCTTGCGCTCGGCGAAGTTGATCATCACGCAGCCATCGCTGTTGGTGCCGTCCCGGTCCGGGTCGCACTCGAAATTGGCGGCGTTGAGGATCTGCCACTCGTCCTTGCCAGAGGGGTTGTAGCTGTCCGGGCGGATGAACAGGTTGCGGCCGAACAGGTTCTGCCAGGCGGTTTCCGTGCGCATCTGCACCGGCAGGTAGTGTGCCGGGTCCGAGCCTACGTGCACGTGGGAGAGGAAGTGCTCCTTGGCGGACAGGTAACTTTCCACGCGGTCCCACAGTGCATTGAATTTGTCCGGGTCAAAGGGCCGGTTGATCGGTCCCCAGTGGACGGAGTTCTCCGTACCGGGTTCCTGAACAATGAACCGGTCCATCGGTGAACGGCCGGTGCGCTTGCCGGTCTTGACGACCAGCGAACCGTTGGCGGCCAGTTGACCTTCTTGTCTTTCCAGTGCCAGCTCGACCAATCGCGCTGAGCTCAGATCAGTATAGGTTGTGCTCACTTCGACCTCGCCCTCAAGGTGTCTTTGGACTGTTCGGCCCACGTGCCCCCGGAACAGCAGCGGGTTGGCGGAATTATGAACAGTCGGGTCAATTCAGGCGCGCTATTATGCCAGAGGCGGCCCTAAAAAACGACAGCCCGAGAGCCCCTATTACAGCTGGCGGGCGGGCTGAAGTTCCGTTTTGCCTGAACGCTCTGATAATGCCGCTTCAGTGCAACGTATGGCCGGAGAACAACTGGTCGATATCGATGCGCTGGAACTGGTAGTGGGCATGGCAGAACTGACAGTCCATCTCGATGCTACCCTGTTCTTCCAGAATGTTGTAGCACTCATCTCTGCCCAGGGACTGCAGGGCCGCCAGGGTGCGCTCACGGCTACAGGTACAGCGGAAGGCCACGGGTTCCCGGTCGAACAGGCGCACTTCCTCTTCGTGGAACAGGCGGTGCAGGACGGTTTCACTGTCCAGGCCCAGCAGTTCGTCGGCGCTGATGGTAGCGGCCAGGTGGGCCACCCGCTCCCAGAGTTCGTTGTCTTCCTCGGTGGCGCCAGGCAGGCGCTGCAGCAGCAGGCCGGCGCATTGCTCGCCGTCGGCGAACAGAAACAGGCGGGTGGCAAGCTGCTCCGAGCGTTCGAAGTATTCCTCCAGCGCGCCGGCCAGGGTGTCCGACTCCCGTGGAACCACGCCCTGGTAACGCTGGCCCTGTTCCGGGGTGATGGTGATGGCCATACGGCCCTGGCCCAGCAGTTCATTGAGGTTGTCGCCGCGGGGGCCGTCGGCATCCTCGAAACGTGCGATGCCGCGGATATGACGGTCGTGGCTGCATTCCGCCAGCAGGGTGGTCACTGGGCCGTCACCATTGGCCTGCAGTGACAGGGTGCCGTGGAACTTGAGGGTGCTGCTCATGAGTACGCTGGCTGCCAGTGATTCCCCTAGCAGCCGGGTGACCGGGGTCGGGTAGCGGGTCTGGGCAAGGATCTCGCCGTAACTGTCGGTCAGGTGCACCCAGGCGCCCCGGATCTGGCTGTGTTCGAAGAGGAACTTGCGGAACTGGTCTTTGGCTTGCATTGGAAATCCTGTATCAATACGGGCGGGGTGCCGTTGGCTCACTAGAGCCCCTGCTGCTCGCGGAATTTCTGCAGGTCGCGGCGGTCCTTCTTGGTGGGCCGACGGGCCGGGGGCAGTTGCGCCGCCTGCATGGTCTTGCGTTGCCAGGACAACTCCTCCCGCCGACGGGCGCTGTCCTCGGTCTCGTGGTACAGGGTCTGGGCCTCGGGGGCGCCGCGCCGTTTATCCGAGATGCCGTCAATGATCACGATCTTTTCCTGCCAGCCCTGACGCAGTTTCACCATGGCCCCGGTTTCCACGGTCTTGCCGGGTTTGCAGCGCTGGTCGTTGTAGTGGACCTTGCCGCCCTCGATGGCTTCCTTGGCCAGGGTGCGGGTCTTGTAGAAGCGCGCGGCCCACAGCCACTTGTCGAGGCGAACCTGGGACTTGCCGGTGTCCTGGCTTTTTGAGCTCATGATCCTCCGCAGGCAATGAGGGATTCCAGCCCTATTATAACGGTCCTGTTTCCGGGATGGCAGGGGCATTCACCCGCAGTGTCGGCAGCACCTCGGCAAAGTGCGCCACGGCGGGAATGTCCGGGTGAGGTGCCCGGTCAGGCTGCTGGCTGTCCGGCGACAGGATGGTCAGACACTGGCCGATGCCGGCGCGGTGGGCGCTCTCCAGCACCGGGATGCTGTCGTCCACCATGATGGCCCGCTCCCGGTCGTGGGGCAGCCGGTTCAGGAGGCTGTCCCAGAAGGCCTGGTCTTCCTTGGCAGCGCCGAGATCGTGGCTGGAGATGACGTCGTCCACCAACCGGTCCAGCCCGGTGCGGTCCAGTTTCAGGCGCAGCGGATCCGGATGGCAGTTGGTGAGGATGACCGGCTTGAGGCGGTTCTCGCGCAGTGCCAGGAGGAATTCCCGGACCTGGGGCCGGTAGGCAATGCGGTCGCCCACCTCGGCCTTGAGGGCGGTGATGTCCAGTTCCAGCCGGTCGCTCCAGTAATCGGTGCAGTACCAGTTGAGGGTGCCCCGCTCGGCCATGATCATGGGAACCACCAGGTCGCGGGCCTGGTCAGCGGTCATCCGGTGTTTTTCCGCGTATCGGCGGGGCAGGTGCTCCAGCCAGAAGTGGTTGTCGAAGTGCAGGTCCAGGAGCGTTCCGTCCATATCCAGGAACACATGGTCTGCGCGGGACCAGTCAATCATAGTGCCACTGCCATCTGTCGGGTTGAGGTTTCAGGGTGCCCCAGTTAGGTGGGCGCTTCAATGGGGATTATCGCTGACACCGGGTGCAGTAGACCGTGCTGCGCTGGTTCATGCGAACCTCCCGCAGCGGGCGCTGGCACTCCACGCAGGGAAGGCCACCACGACCGTAGACCAGTAGCGACTGGGAAAAATAGCCCGGCTTGCCTTCGCTGTTGACGAAATCCCGCAAGGTGGTGCCGCCCATCAGGATGGCGGCGCTCAGGGTTTCCCGGATCGCCTCGCACAGCTGGTGGTAGCGGGCGGCGCTGATCCGGCCGGCGGGCCGGTTAGGGTGGATGCCGGTCTTGAACAGGGCCTCGTTGGCGTAGATGTTGCCCACGCCCACCACAATGCGGTTGTCCATCAGGAAGCTCTTGATCGGTGTCCTGCGGTTCCGGGATCTGCGGAACAGGTAGGGGCCGCTGAAATCAGCGCCCAGGGGTTCCGGGCCCAGGCTGGCAAGCAGCGGGTGGGTATCGGGGGTGTCATCCCACAGCCAGCACCCAAAGCGCCGTGGGTCGTTGAAGCGCAAGCGGGTGCCGTCGGTGAATACCAGGTCTATGTGGTCATGCTTCGTCGGGGCGCTATCGTCAGTAATCACGCGCAGGCTGCCGGACATGCCCAGGTGGACAATGACGGTGCCGTGGTCAAACCGCAGCAGCAGGTACTTGGCCCGCCGGTCCGCTTCCCGCAGGGTGTGGCCGGCCAGTCGTTGTGGCAGGTCATCCGGTACCGGCCAGCGCAGGCGTGGGTCACGGATCACCAGTTCCGCGACCTGTTTGCCTTCGCTGTGGGGCGAGATGCCCCGGCGGGTGGTTTCAACTTCAGGTAGTTCAGGCACGGTGGAAATGCTCCTAATCAAACCGTAACAAAACGTCGTGTAAATCCCGTTGTTTCAGCGAACAGGTGTACGCTAGAGTGATACTCAGTCCTCGATATGGGGACGGTATCGCCGAGAGTTGAGAAACGGCGTTATTTCAATAAGTTGAGGTTTTCTATGTGGTACAATGGTCTTCTTGGCCTGTCCTGGCTGCAGCTGGTGGTCGTCACCCTTGCGCTGACCCATGTCACTATCGTCAGTGTCACGCTCTACCTGCACCGTCATTCCGCCCACAATTCGCTGGACCTGCACCCGGTGCTGAAGCATTTTTTCCGCTTCTGGCTGTGGCTGACCACCAGTATCAATACCAAAGAGTGGACGGCCATCCACCGTAAGCACCATGCCACCTGCGAAACCGAGAACGACCCCCACAGTCCGGTGGTCAAGGGTATCCGCAAGGTCCTGTTCGAAGGGGCTGAACTATACGCGGAGGCTACAACACCGGAAACCCTGGAACGTTTCGGCAAGAATACGCCGGATGACTGGGTCGAGCGCAACCTTTATACCCGCCATCGCAACCTGGGCATTGCCCTGATGTTCGTGTTGAACCTGGCGCTGTTCGGTGTTCACGGCATCTGGATCTGGGCGGTTCAGATGATGTGGATCCCCGTGTGGGCGGCCGGTGTCGTGAACGGTCTGGGTCACTACGTTGGTTATCGCAACTTCGAGTGCCGCGACAATGCCCGCAATATTGCCCCGCTGGGCATTCTTATTGGCGGCGAGGAGTTGCACAACAATCATCATACCTATCCCAATTCCTCCAAGATGTCCCGGCGCTGGTACGAGATCGACATGGGCTGGGGCTATATCCGCCTGTTCCAGGTGCTGGGGCTGGCGCATCCCAAGGGGCATCGGCCCGTCGTGCACTGGGTGCCCGGCAAACAGGAGGTGGATGTGGATACGGTGCAGGCCATTGCCAACAACCGTTTCGATATCATGCGCCAGTACCGCAAGCGGGTGATGGAGCCCGTGTTACGGCAACAGAAGTCGCTGATGGACGGTACCATCCGCCCGCGCTACCGCCGGGTGAAGAAGCTGCTGTCCCGGGAAAGCTCGCTGATCCAGCCCCAGGAGCAGGTGCACCTGGAGTCTGTGCTGGAAACCTACCCGGTGCTGCGACAGATCTACGACATGAACCAGGAGTTGCAGGCACTCTGGCGCCGTCGTGGGCTCAAGCCCCAGGACAAGCTGCAGGCGCTGATGGCCTGGTGCCGGGAGGCGGAGGCCAGCGGTATCCGTTACCTAGAGGACTTCGCTGCCCACCTGCGGGCCTATTCGTTGCGTCCGGCCTCCTGAGGATCTGATACCTGGTACAGGGCATAGGTGACCTGCCCCGCGGTCTTGCTGCGGTGCAGGTGCCAGTGTTCCGGGACCGCCGGAGCGGCCCGGTCACTTTCGTATTCCAGGTAAATCCGGCTGCCCGTCGTAACCCAGCCATTATCCGCAATGAGGGGCATCAGCGCTTCAAGCCAGCCCTGCCGGAAGGGTGCGTCCATGAACAGGATATCCAGCGCCCGGTCGGCTGGCTGCTGCAGGAACGCCTGCACGTCCCCGCAAACCACCTCGCCCCGGTCCGATTTCAACAGTCGCAGATTGTCCCGCAGGGCCCGCGCCAGGGCTGGGGTATGGTCGACAAAGGTGACCCGGTCGGCCCCCCGGGACAGGGCCTCAAGTCCCAGTACACCACTGCCGCTGAACAGGTCGAGGCACCGGCTGCCGGGCAGTTGGAACTGGAGCCAGTTGAACAGGGTTTCACGGGTGCGGGCCGGGGTGGGGCGGACGCCGCCCTCGTCCGGAAAGCGCAGCACCCGGCTGCGCCAGTCGCCACCGATAATGCGCAGTTCGCCCTGGCCGTGCAGCTGCGGGCGTCGGGGGCCGGATGGGCGGATTTTTCGGGACTGTCGGGGCATGGGGAGATCCGGTGGTCGCGGTCGGGACGCTCATGGTAGCGGAATTGCAGGCAGGTTTGGACCCGGAACGCCCCTGCCGCTAGAATGGGCGCTTTCCTGAACAGCGGCCCTGTTGGCTGTCTGCGATTTCCTACCGCGCAGACGCCTGTTGGGCGGCTGACCCTCCAGCAAACATGGTAAGACAAATGATGGCAGAGTGGATTCTGATCGGCCTGCTGGTGCTGCTGGTACTGGCCTTTGTGGTGGATGTGGCTGGCCGGCGGGCATCGGCGCCCCGCCCGAAACCGGTTCCCCAGCGTAAACCCGAAGCCGGACGGGGACCGGCCCCGGAAGTCCATGATCGGGAAAAGGCGAAACCCGAAGTGGCGCCCTCGGCGGACGACGTTCCGGTTTCCGAGGAGACGGTGGTCAGTCCCGCTGAGGAGCCCCAGCCTGTCAGGGAGCCAGAGCCAGAGCCAGAGCCAGAGCCAGAGCCAGAGCCAGAGCCAGAGCCAGAGCCAGAGCCCGAAAAGAAAGTCAGCGTTTTCCAGCGTATACGGTCCGGTCTTGGCAAAACCCGGGAAAACCTGGGTTCCGGCCTGTCCGGTCTGTTCTCCGGCAAGGTGGACGAAGACCTGCTGGAGGAGGTCGAAACCACCCTGCTGATGGCGGATGTCGGCGTCACTGCCACCACCGAGATTATCGACTCCCTGACCGAGAAGCTGAACCGCAGCCAGCTCAAGGAGGGCGCGGCCCTCAAGGCGGCGCTGAAGGATGAGCTTCGTCACCTGCTTGATGGCAGCCGTGAGCCGCTGGCCATCGACACCAGCAAGAAGCCCTGGGTCATGCTGATGGTAGGCGTGAACGGTGTGGGCAAGACCACCACCATTGGCAAGCTGGCCCGTCAGTTCCAGAAGGAAGGCCGCAGCGTGATGCTGGCCGCCGGGGACACCTTCCGGGCGGCGGCCGTGGAGCAGTTGCAGGTCTGGGGGGAACGCAACGAAGTGCCGGTGATCGCCCAGCACACCGGGGCCGACAGTGCCTCGGTGATCTACGATGCAGTGCAGTCCGCGAAGGCCCGGGGTACGGATGTCGTGATAGCGGACACAGCGGGGCGACTGCAGAACAAGGACAATCTCATGGCCGAACTGGAAAAGGTGGTTCGGGTCATGAAGAAGCTGGACGAGTCGGCACCCCACGAGGTGATGCTGGTGCTGGACGCCGGCACCGGCCAGAACGCCCTCAGTCAGGCCCAGGTGTTCCAGCAGGCGGTGGGGGTTTCCGGCATTACCCTGACCAAGCTGGATGGCACCGCCAAGGGCGGCATTGTCTTCGCCATTGCCCGTCAGCTTGGCCTGCCCATCCGCTACATCGGAGTGGGCGAGCAGGTGGAAGACCTGCGGCCGTTCGAGCCGGAAACCTTCGTGGATGCATTGTTTGATGACTGAACGGTTTGATGACTGAGAGATCCCCCTGTGGGGTGATCCGGCTGGCACTGGATATGGAAGTAGGCCGCAATGATTGAGTTTCGGCAGGTCACCAAGCGTTACGACAGCGATCACACCGCGTTGCGGCATGTATCCTTTGAGCTGGACCGGGGGGAGCTCGCCTTCCTCACCGGCCATTCCGGTGCCGGTAAGAGTACCCTGCTCAAGCTGATCCTGCTGATGGAGCGTCCGTCTGCCGGCAAGGTGGTGGTGGGTGGCCAGTTGCTCAACACTATGCCCCGTCGGCAGATTCCCTACGTTCGACGCCATATCGGCGCCGTGTTCCAGAACCACCAGTTGCTGTTCGACCGCACTGTGTTCGACAACGTGGCCATGCCCCTGGAGGTGATGGGGGTACCCCATCAGGATATCGGCCGCCGGGTGAGGGCGGCCCTGGACAAGGTGGGGCTGCTGAGCAAGGAACGGATGAACCCGATCCAGCTTTCCGGTGGTGAGCAACAGCGGGTGGGCATCGCCCGAGCCGTGGTCAACAAACCGCCGGTACTGTTGGCGGATGAGCCCACCGGTAACCTGGACCCGGAGCTGTCGGCAGACATCATGCATCTGTTCGAACAGTTCAGCCAGGTGGGTGTCACGGTGCTGATCGCCACCCACGATATCGCCCTGATCGAGTCCATGGGGCGGCGACGTCTGACCCTGTCCCATGGAGAGCTGAAGACTGGCCAGGCGGCGACGGCGGGAGCGAGATCATGAGTCGACAGGAGCGCCCGTCAGGCGAGCGCCGGGCCCGTGGGGCCGGTCGTTCCCGTTCGTCCCTGGCCTCCATACTGGCTGGCTACCGCTCCCATCACCTGAAGGTGGCGAAGGACAGCGCGCGCCGGCTGTGGCAGGCCCCGGTGGCCAGTACCATGACCTGGGCGGTGATGGGCATTGCCCTGGCGCTGCCGGTGGGCCTGTTGTTGCTGTTGTCGAGCCTGCAGGGCGTCAGCGCCGGCTGGGAGAGTGCCGCCCGGGTGACGGTCTACCTGGCAGACGAGGTGTCGGACGCGGAAGCCCGGGAGTTACAGGAGCGGGTGTCAGGCCGTGATGATGTGGCCGAGGTGGTGATGATCCACCGGGACGAGGCACTGGCGGAATTCCGCGCCGAGTCGGGCCTGGCGGATGCCCTGGACTACCTGGATGAGAATCCTCTGCCCCATACGTTACTGGTAACGCCTGTGGATGAGGCCCGGACCGCATCGGGTGTGGATACCCTGGCCGATGCTCTGGAATCGGGGAACCAGGTGGCGCGGGTGCAGGTGGACCTGGGCTGGTTGCAGCGGCTGGCGGCCATGACCGATCTGATTGCCCGGGCCGTGTGGGTGCTGACCCTGCTGCTGGCGGCGGCGGTGATCCTGGTGATTGGCAACACCATCCGGCTGGCGATCGAAAACCGTCGCGATGAGATCCTGGTGGCCAAGCTGGTGGGGGGCACCGACGCCTTTGTGCGTCGCCCATTCCTCTATACCGGCGCCTGGTATGGGCTGGGCGGCGGCGTGGTGGCGCTGCTGATCCTGCAGTTGTCCATCTGGTGGCTCAACGGGCCGGTCCGGGAGCTGGCGGTGCTGTATAACAGTGATTTTGCCCTTGGTGGGCTGCCCCTGGATGGTGCCGCCGGGCTCTTGCTGGTGGCGGTGGCCCTGGGCTGGCTGGGCGCCTGGCTGGCAGTGCGACGTCATCTGGATGCCATAGAGCCCGGTGAAATCGCCGGTGCATGACGGCTGGCTATCATTTTAAAGGCTTGTTAATTTGTTGTCGCCCTGGCTGTGCTAACCTGAACGCACAATGTCATGTGGTGACGGGTGCTGCTGATGTAAACCCTTGTACGGGAAACACCGTATGGCTGCATCCGGCGGACCGGCTCTATGTTACGTAGGGTAACAGGTACTCGCTGGCGTTCGGTCGCCGGGGTACCATGAAAACGGCGCTTTGTGACCGTTTATCGCAGTCTGACCACAGGTTATGGATTGCTGGTGTAGCGTGCGGATTGCGGAACTAATCAGAAACTTGGCTGTCATAGTTTGAGTTGATATATTTTCAGGCTGCCAAGTACGGAGGATACGAATGGGTACGAGTCTACAATTGGCTGATCGCCTGGTTCCCGGTGCCAACCTGGAATCCTACATCCAGGCGGCCAGTCAGATCCCGGTATTATCCGCAGACGAAGAGCGTGAACTTGCTGAACGTCTTCACTACGAAGGCGATGTGGACGCCGCGCGCACGCTGGTACTGTCGCACCTGCGCTTTGTGATCCACATTGCCCGCAGTTATTCCGGTTACGGCCTGGCCCAGGCGGACCTGATCCAGGAAGGGAATGTCGGTCTGATGAAGGCCGTCAAGCGCTTCAACCCCGAGTATGGGGTTCGTCTGGTGTCCTTTGCCGTGCACTGGATCAAGGCTGAGATTCACGAGTTTATCCTGCGCAACTGGCGCATCGTGAAAGTGGCCACCACCAAGGCCCAGCGCAAGCTGTTCTTCAACCTGCGCAGCCAGAAGAAAAAGCTGGCGTGGCTGAACCAGGAAGAACTCAACGCCGTGGCCAACGACCTGGGTGTGGAACCCCGCGTGGTACGGGAAATGGAGGGCCGCCTGGCCTCCCAGGACACGGCCTTCGACGGTCCCCAGGACGATGACGATGACCACGCCTACCAGGCGCCGGCCTATTATCTGGAAGACAAACGCGGTGACCCGGCCACCCAGTTGGAGCAGTCCGACTGGACTGAGGATTCCAACGGTCGCCTGATGCAGGCCCTGGAAACCCTGGACGAGCGCAGCCAGGATATCCTGCGGGAACGCTGGTTGTCGGAGAGCAAGTCCACGCTCCATGAACTGGCCGACAAGTATGGCGTGTCCGCCGAGCGCATCCGCCAGCTCGAGAAGAACGCCATGAAGAAGATCAGGACGCGGATGGCCGAGGCGGCCTGATGCCCGACTGACCAACCAGGCGAAAGCTCCACAACGCCACCAGCACCCGCTGGTGGCGTTTTTGTTTGCAGCGAAACTGGTCTCCTGTCTGGTGAATTCGTTAATCTACGGTGGAACACTAGGTCAGTTAACGAATTAACCGGATGGAACACTCAATGCCAACTCCCCACATCGCCTTCCTGGGCATCGGCCTGATGGGCGCCCCCATGACCCGCAACCTGCTGGATGCCGGATTTCCCATGACCCTCTGGAACCGTACCGCCAGCAAGTGTGAGCCGTTCAGGGAGCAGGCCGGTATTGCCGCCAGCCCGGCAGAGGCGGTCGCCGATGCCGATATCGTCATCACCATGCTGGAGAACGGCGACGTGGTGGACGATGTGCTGATCCGGCAGGGTGCCATGGACGCGTTGAAGGCCGGTGCCGTACTGGTGGACATGAGCTCCGTGCAGCCCTCCCTGGCGCGCCGGCACGGTTCGCTGGCGGCGGAACGGGGCGCGGGCTACCTGGATGCCCCGGTATCCGGCGGCACCCGGGGTGCCGAAGCCGGAACCCTCAGTATCATGGCCGGAGGAATCACCACTGACCTGGAGAAGGCTGCGCCGGCATTGTCGGCACTGGGCAAGGTGACCCATATCGGCCCGGTGGGTGCCGGCCAGCTTGCGAAGCTGGCCAATCAGGCCATCGTTGGTGTCACCATCGGCGCGGTTTCCGAGGCGCTGTTGCTGGCGGCCCGGGGTGGCGCCGATCCGGAAGCGGTACGGGAGGCGCTGATGGGCGGCTTCGCCGGTAGCCGGATACTGGAGCAGCACGGCCAGCGGATGATTGACCGGGATTTCGCCCCCGGTGCCCCCGCCCGTATCCAGCTCAAGGACCTGTGCATGATCCTGGACGAGGCCCGGGCGGAAGGGCTCACCCTGCCGTTGGCCCAGCAGGCCCACAACGGTTACCTGTCGCTGGTGGCCAATGGTCATGCGGATGTGGACCACAGCGGACTGTTGCTGGAACTGGAACACGTCAACGGCGTCCGCCTGGGTGGTGGTCGCTCCGGGGTCGGGGGCAGGGACTGACGCCATGCCCCGTTTTGCTGCCAACCTGACCCTGCTGTTCAACGAAGTGCCGTTCGAGGAGCGGTTCGCCGCCGCCCGCCAGGCGGGCTTTGACGGTGTGGAATACCTGTTTCCCTATGCCTGGCCCGAGGTTGAGCTGGCCAGGCGGTTGCAGGAGCATGACCTGACCCAGGTGCTGTTCAATCTGCCGCCGGGGGACTGGGATGCCGGTGAGCGCGGTATCGCCTGCCTGCCCGGCCGTGAGGAGGAGTTCCGCGCCGGTGTCGACGACGCCATCCGCTATGCCCGTGCCCTTGGCTGCCAGCGGCTCAACTGCCTGTCCGGGCTTGTACCGCCGCAAGCGGATCAGGGCCGGCTCTGGGAAACCCTGCGTGACAACGTCACCCATGCGGCGCGGCGTCTGGGGGAAGAGGGTATCACCCTGTGCCTGGAGGCCATCAACTCGCGGGTGGATATGCCGGGTTTCCTGCTGGACACCTCCGACAAGGTGATCCGTTTGATGGATGAGGTGGGTGCCGACAACCTGCGCCTGCAATACGACCTGTACCATATGCAGATTATGGAAGGTGACCTGATCCGTACCCTGCGGCGCCTGATGCCCCGCATCGGTCACATCCAGTTTGCCGATAACCCGGGCCGGCACGAACCGGGTACCGGGGAGATTAACTTCCGGTCCATCTTTGAGGCGCTGGACGAAGCGGGGTATGCTGGTTGGGTCAGTGCGGAATATCGCCCAAAAGCCCGTACAGTCGAGGGTTTGGGCTGGATGGTGGGGTGATAGGCCGCCCTGGTGCGACCGTCGTCGTTGACGACACCCTCTTACAGGATCGTAACTGGCAGCCAATCAGGACAGACCTTACTCTGGGCAAACATTAACAGCGGTAGAGCCCCTGTAATACGGGGCCTGAACCCTGAAATCACGAGTTGACAGTCAGGCGGGAGGAAAACCGGTGAAAGCACTGGTAATCGAAGACGATCACGACGTGGCAAGCTACCTGGTCAAAGGGCTCAAGGAGTCCGATTTCGTGGTGGACCACGCTGCTGACGGCAAGGAAGGCATGATGATGGCCGCCAGCGAGGACTACGACATCATGATCGTGGACCGGATGTTACCGGGTATGGACGGCCTGTCCATCATCAAGACGGTGCGGGCCACGGGCAACCAGGTGCCGGTACTGATCCTGAGCGCCCTGGGCGACGTGGATGACCGGGTTGAAGGACTGCGCGGGGGCGGTGATGACTACCTGACCAAGCCCTTCTCGTTCACCGAACTGCTGGCCCGTATCGAGTCATTGGTGCGGCGTAACCGTCAGTCGGCGGAAACCGAGACCGTGCTCAAGGTGGCGGACCTGGAAATGGACCTGCTGGCCCGCACCGTCAAGCGTGCCGGCCAGAATATCGATGTCCAGCCCCGGGAATTCCGTCTGCTGGAGTACCTGATGCGGAACGCCGGGCAGGTGGTCACCCGTACCATGCTGCTGGAGAAGGTCTGGGACTATCATTTCGATCCCCAGACCAACGTGATCGACGTGCACATCAGCCGTCTCAGGGCCAAGATCGACAAGGAGTTCGAGACCCCGCTGCTCCAGACAGTCCGGGGTGCGGGATACATGTTGCGTGAAACTGCTTAGCCAGCTAAGAACCTCCACATTCCAGCTGGCCCTGTTGTACATGGTGGTGTTTGCCACCTCTGTCTTTCTGTTGCTGGCGTTCATCTACTGGCGCACCGCCGGTTTCATGACCGCCCAGACCGACGAAACCATTGAGGCGGAAATCGCAGGGCTGGCGGAGCAATACCGGGGTCGGGGCGTTAACGGCCTGATCACGATCATCCGTGAGCGGGTGGCCCGTGACCCCAACGCCAAATCCCTGTACCTGCTGACCACCGAGGACTACCTCAAGCTGGCCGGCAACCTCAACACCTGGCCCGAAGGAGCCGAGTCCCAGGGTAGCTGGATCAATTTTACCCTGGACGAAAGCCTGGGCTGGACCGGCCCGCCCCGCATGGCCCGGGCACGGGTCTTCGAGGTCCAGGGTGGCCTGCGGCTGCTGGTGGGTCGCGACGTGGATGATCTCAATACCCTGAAGGCACTGATCGAGACCGCCATCAACTGGGGCATGGGGATCACCCTGGCGCTGGCCCTGCTCGGCGGCTTCATGATGAGCCGCAGCACTACCCGGCGCATTGAGGTCATCAACAACACCTCCCGCAAGATCATGAACGGCCACCTGTCCCAGCGCATACCCACCCGTGGTACCCAGGACGACTTCGACCAGCTCGCCGAAAACCTGAACCAGATGCTGGACCGGATTGTTTACCTGATGGAAGGCATACGTCACGTCTCCGACAGCATCGCTCACGACCTGCGGACCCCCCTGACCCGACTGCGAAACCAGTTGGAAACCACCCTGATGATGGTGGACAACGACGAGGCCCGGGATCAGGCCGCCAAGGCGGTGTCGGAGGCCGACCAGCTACTGGCCACGTTCAACGCCCTGCTGCGGATCGCACGGCTGGAGACCCGGGGCAACACCACTGCCGATGTGCGCCCGGTATCCCTGGGCATGCTGGT
Source organism: Marinobacter shunpengi (assembly GCF_045449715.1). Classification (NCBI taxonomy): domain Bacteria; kingdom Pseudomonadati; phylum Pseudomonadota; class Gammaproteobacteria; order Pseudomonadales; family Marinobacteraceae; genus Marinobacter; species Marinobacter shunpengi. The sequence continues at coordinate 41,360 of NZ_JBJJLA010000027.1, forward strand.
CAGTGACGCCTGCGAACTTTACGAGGCACTGGCGGAAGACAAACAGCAGACTTTCACCCAGAAAATCGACGAAGAAGTGATGGTGGAGGGGGACCGGGATCTGCTGTTCCAGATGGTCAGTAACCTGATCGATAACGCTATCAAGTACACCCCGGAAGAAGGGGAAATCGTGGTGCGGGTCATGCTGGATAACGAGTCGGCGGTGTTCGAGGTAGGGGACAGCGGTATCGGGGTACCCGACGACGAGAAGGGTCAGATCTTCCAGCGTTTCTACCGGGTGGGCAAGAGCCGCTCCAAACCCGGCAACGGCCTTGGCCTGAGCCTTGTAAGTGCGGTCACTGAGATCCACCAGGGGTCCATTGGCCTGTTCGACCATCACCCCGGCGCCGACAACCCGGGCCTGCGGGTACGGGTGACGCTGCCCCGCTACAATCCCCAGAAACGCCGGCTACGTTCGGTACCCGCCAGCAAGGACGACAGCCAGCACGAAGATCAGTCCGCCTGACGGCCGTCGCCGCGGCGGTAGCGGTTGATGCGCTCAGCCATGGGTTGCAGGACCGGGTAGTGGCTCTTTTCCAGGTTTTCCAGCATGTCCCCGGCCCGTCGCCGGTAACGGTCCAGCCGGGTCTGGAGGCTGTCCCATTCTCCTTCCAGGTGGTGTTGCTCGGCCATCATGAAGGCGGCGATGTTGTGACGGTTCACCTTGCTGGTAATGCCCAGCCTGTCCAGTTGATAACCCAGGCGGTCAACGCCCTTCAGGGCGGCCTGGGTGAGGTCATTCTTGTTCATGGGTGTAGGTTCCGACGGTGGCTCCAGAAGTCCTGATTGGAATACCTGAATCATGGGGGCAAGGTCTAGAGTATACAACCTAGAAGGCTGGCATCAGGCGCCGGGGGAGGCCTGAAAAAAATGTCATAGCTCGGCCACTTCGGGTTAACGGCCAGTATGCATAATGGGTATTGCAGTAGTGAAGCAGACACAGGTTCCGTCTGCTTCTCCCTCCAGCACAGCGCTAGCCTTAACCCCGCCATTGGCGGGGTTTTTTTATGGGCGATTATCGATTGGTAGGCGGTTTCTCGTACCGGATATCGGTGACATACCAGGTGACGGGGCCCTCGGGTGTTCTGACCACTGCCTCGTCGTCCACCTGTTTTTTCAGCAGGGCCCGGGCCATGGGCGAGTCGATGGAGATGTAACGCCGGTCCAGGTCCAGCTCGTCGTAGCCGACAATCCGGAAGCGTCGGGTCTCCCCGTCCTCGTTTTCCACTTCCACCCAGGCGCCGAAGAATACCCGCCCTTCCTGCTCGGGGGCCGGGTCCACCACCTGCAGTTCCCGGGAACGGCGCTCCAGGTACCGGAAGCGACGGTCGATCTCTCGCAGCCGCTTCTTGTTGTACTGGTAGTCGGCGTTCTCGGAGCGGTCCCCCAGGCTGGCTGCCCAGGTCACCTTGCGGGTGACTTCCGGGCGTTCCACGCGCCACAGGTGCTCCATTTCGGCCTTCAGCGCCTCGAATCCGGCGCGGGTGATCAGTTTGGCGCGCATGGGCGCTCAGGCGGATTCGGGCACGGGGTCGTGTTTCTGGAGGACATCGGCGTAGAAGAAGGCGAGTGCCTGCCTGGCCTGGTTGAGACGGGCACGGGACACCTGTATGCGGTCCTGGAGGTACAGGAGGAAGAGTTGTTGGTCAGCACTTTCCAGCGTCTCCGGGGTTTTCGGTTGGTGGTACAGGACGAACCGGGAAATCCAGTGAAGGTACGTCTGCTCGGTCCTCTGGTTCAGTTGCCGATTCCGGATGGCGTTCCGCACTCGTTTGAACAGGCCGGGTTCGCTTTGCTCAAGCGCTTCGGTCAGATGCATGGAAGTTTTCCTGATGGTGGTGCCTGGATCCTGTCACTGGGGCGGACCCTGTTGTTGTTATGATGGCGGCATCATATGACAATCGTTTTAATACCGCAAAAACCAGTTCAGGAACTTCCACGTTTCTTGAGTAATAACGAGTGGAAACGTGACGCGGTTCAACCGCGGAATTCGTCCAGCCGGTCGATGTAACGTTGCATGGCTTCGTCCCGGGACATGCCTTTGACTTTCTCCCGGGCATCGAACTTTGCGCGGCCCACGAAATCCATCATGCCGGGGCGTTTGCCGCTGACGTCCCCTTCCGTTGCCTGTTTGTAGAGGGCATAGAACTCCAGCTTCAGATCGTTGGAGGGGCTGGCGTCCCCACGACCGTTCTGGATGTAGTCAACTGCCTCGTTGAAGCGGGTTTCGAGATCGCTCATGGCCGTTCCCTTAGTGGCTGGTAAGATCCGTAGGCTTGAGTATAGCCCCTGCGGTCCGGGCCCGGCCATACCGGCTGGCTGCCATGGCGTGGTGGCATCCGTGGATCAGGCGCCGGGATCCGCTCCGATAAGGGCCAGCAGTTGAGAGCGCGTGGCCTGCAGGATCCGGTCGGACAGTTCGGGATCGCTGACGCTTCGGGCCAGCTGCAGCCCGCCGACCATGGCCGACAGGATCATGATGCCGTGGTCGCTGGTCTGTTCGTTGCCCAGCTCGCCGTCGATCAGAGCCAGGCGGTTCTTTACGATCCGGTCTGTGGTCTGGCTGGGCTTGCCGAGTTGGCCCAGTTCCGCGGATACCGTGGGTAATGCGCAGCCTTGCCCCGGGGTGTCGCGATGATTGCGGGACAGGTAGTGGCGTATCAGGGTCGCCAACGGTGTCTCCGTGTCATGGACCTGGGCGGTTTCCTCATCCATCTGCCGGGCGGCCTCCTGCAGGGCTGACTCCACCAGGTGGTCCTTGGACCGGAAATGGGCATAGAAGCCACCGTGGGTCAGCCCCAGGGCCTTCATCAGCGGTTGCAGACCGGTATTGCTGACGCCCTTTTCCCGGAACTGCCGGGCGGCCTCATCAAGGATTCGCTGGTGGGTCTTCTCCTTCTGGTCGGGAGAATAGCGCATCGGGGTGCCTCCTGGAGTATCGTCGCCGCAGTACTACGCGAGTCTGCGGCTTTATTTGCTTGCTATGTTACACCATAACCGGTCCGGGAGCCTCGGAAGGGGCCCCCGGAACCGGTCCATGACTCCCTATACCCGTTCCAGCAGTGTGGCCACGCCCTGGCCGCCGCCCACGCATTGGGTGGCAATGGCATAACGTCCACCGGTGCGCCGCAGCAGTGAGGCGGCCTTGCCGGTGATGCGGGCACCGGTGGCACCGAGTGGATGCCCGATGGCCAGGGCGCCGCCATCCAGGTTCACCCGCTCCCGGGGCATGCCCAGTTCCTGCAGGCAGGCAATGGCCTGGCTGGCGAACGCCTCGTTGATTTCCATCAGGTTGATGTCATCGATGGTCAGGCCGCTGCGTTCCAGCACCTTGCGGGTGGCATACACGGGTCCCATGCCCATGATTTCCGGCGGACAACCGGCAACCGCCACCGACCGGATCAGGGCCAGTACCGGCAGGTTATGCTGGTCCGCAAAGGCTTCGGTACAGACCAGTACCGCAGAGCTGCCATCGGTCAGGGGAGACGAGGTGGCGGCGGTTACCGAGCCGTCGAAGGCGGGCGACAGGCTGGCCAGGGTCTCCAGGTTGGTGCCCGGTCGGATACAGCCATCCTCCCGCACCTCGCCGTCCGGCGTGGCCATGGCGACGATCTCATCCGCCAGACGCCCGTCCTCTCTGGCGGCAGCGGCCCTGGCATGGGACTCTACCGCCATCTCCTCCTGCTCCAGCCGGCTGACACCGTAGCGCCTGGCCACCTCCTCGGCGGTATGGCCCATGGGCATATAGGACTGGGGATAGCGCTCCAGCAGTTCCGGGTTGGGGCTGTTGCTGAAGCCGCCCATGGGCACCCGGGTCATGGACTCGACACCGGCACACAGGAAGGCCTCGCCGGCCCCCAGCATCAACTGCCCGGCGGCGTAGTGGATGGCGGCCATGGACGATCCGCAAAAGCGGTTAATGGTGGCGGCCCCCGGGGTTTCCGGGAAACCGGCCAGGAAGCTGGCGATACGGGCCAGGTTGTTGCCCTGCTCGCCCTCGGGATAGGCGCAGCCCATGATCACGTCTTCCAGCAGCGATGGGTCCAGATCCAGCCGGTTGACCAGCCCCCGCATCACCTGGGCCGCCATGTCATCCGGGCGCAGGTTGACCAGCCCGCCCTTGCGGGCGAAGTGGAAGGGGGAGCGGGCATAGCCGGCAATCACGATGTTGGTCATGGTCATTCTCCTTGCGGTGGGGTGGGTGCCCGGCAGTTGCCTGAGGTGATCCTGACAGTCCGCCGGCCAACCGAATCACCTCCATAGTATTATGACCTTAATATTATGTCTATAATATTATTTAGGCCGATTGCATTGACCTGACCTGCTATTCTTGTAGCGTTCTGTTAGTTATCGACAAGAAAAACACAGGCATAGGAGCAGGCATGCGGGTTGTTTACAGGCAGGGAACGCTTTCGGCCTTGGCGCTGTTGGTGGGATGGAACAGCGGCGTGGTGGCGCAGGAAGACACCACGACATCGGTCGGCAGCGTGCCGGACATCACCGTGACCGCTCCCCGGCTATCGAGGGATATCTACGATACCCCGGCGGCGGTGACAGTACTCAACCGGCGGGAAATCCAACAGGGGCAGCAGCGGGTCCACCTGGATGAATCCCTGGAAGCCGTACCCGGGCTGTTCCTGCAGAACCGGGAGAACTACGCCCAGGGCCAACGCATCTCCAGCCGGGGGTTCGGAGCCAGGGCGCCATTCGGTATCCGAGGGCTCCACATCCGGGTGGATGGCATTCCCTACACCCTGCCGGACGGCCAGGCCCAGATTGACGCCGTGGACCTGGCCAGCGCCACCCAGGTTGAAGTCATCCGGGGGCCATCCTCGGTTCTCTACGGCAACGCCGCCGGCGGCGTCATCGACATCACCACCGCCGATGGCCGACGTATGCGGCAGTCGCCGGTGATAGACCTGCAAGGGGGCAGCCATGGCCTGATGCAGGCGGGCGTGCGGGCCGGTGGCGAGCAGGGCGACTGGTTCTACTCCGCCAGTGCATCGGCATTGAAATCCGACGGCTACCGCGACCAGAGCGAGGTAGAGAAGTACCTGTTCAACGGCAAGCTGGGCTACAAACTGGATAGCCAACGCTCTATCACCTTACTGCTCAACCTGCTGGACACCCCGAAGGCCGAAGACCCTGGCGGGCTGACCCGGGAAGCCGCCGATGAGGACCCGCGCCAGGCCTGGCGCTTCTCCGACATCCTCGACGCCGGCCAGACCGTTGACCAGCAGTTGGTGGGCACTCACTACCAGGACCAAAACCTGGCAGGTGGCACCCTGGACGCCCGGGTCTTCTACACCTGGCGCGACTTCGAGCAGCAACTGCCATTCCCCGGCTCCAGCCTGATCAATTACCAGCGGGACTATTACGGCGGCAGCCTGCAGTACAGCCGCGACAACCAATTGGCCGGGCGACCGTTCACCTGGGTGGTAGGTACGGACCTGGGCTGGCAGGAGGATGATCGGGGCCGCCGGGGTGTCAGCGCCACCGGAGAAATCACCGGTACCACCGGCGATGAACGCCAACAGGCCCAGAGCACCGGGGTCTTTGCCCAGGGTGAGTGGTCACTGACGGAAAAGCTGGCGCTCAGCGCCGGGGTTCGCCATGACCGGGTAAGCATGGAAATCGACGACGACTTTCTCGCCGACGGCAGTGATGACAGCGGCGACCGCACCTTCCGGGAATGGTCCGGCAGCCTGGGCCTGAGCTACCGCTACCAGCCAGCCCACCAGTGGTATGCCACCGTCGGCAACGCCTTCGAAACCCCCACCTTCACCGAATTCGCCCGCCCGGACGGCAGTGGTGGCTTCAACCCGGACATCGACCCCCAGCAGGCCTGGAACTATGAGATCGGCGCCCGGGGCCTGTTCGATATGGGGCTGGAATACGACGTGGCCCTGTTCTCCGTCAATGTCGACGACGAACTGATCCCCTTCGAAAGCCCCGGCGGCCGCACCTTCTACCGCAACGCCGGTCGCACCTCCCGGGACGGGCTGGAGGCTGCAATCAGCTACCCCTTCCTGGACGCCTGGGAAGCCAGCAGCAGCCTGACCCTGGCCCGCTACCGCTTCGACCGCTACACCACCGGTAGTGGTGATGACCTCTCCGGCAACGACCTGCCGGGCCTGCCGGAAACCCTCTGGCATGGTTATCTCTCCTGGCAGGGGCTGGGCGGTCGTTTCGCCGAAGCGGGCGCTCACTACGTGGGTGATTTCTACGCCGACGACGCCAATACCGAGAAAGTCAGTAGCCACTGGCGGTTCGACCTGAAAGGCGGTGACAGCTGGCGGGTGGGGCGCGACACCACCATCGAACTCTACGGGGGCATCCGCAACCTGTTCGACGAGGACTACTACGAGAACGTGCGCATTAACGCCAGCTTCGACCGGTATTACGAACCGGCGCCTGGGAGGACATTTTACGCCGGTGTGAAAGTGGGCTTCTGATCAGAGGAACGGGTTCAGTGTTAAAGCGGTTCAGCACCAGCGTCTGACGGCTTGTGGGGCGATGGGGGCTTTCGTAGCAGCGCCAGGGATGGCGCGGAGCAAGGTGGGCGCCAGGGAGGCCCCTGAATTGCGGCGAAGAAAGCCCCCATCGCCCCACAAGCCAGCCCCCGAGTCTCAATCCGCCACAGTAAGCTGATTCCGCCCATTGGCCTTGGACTTGTACAGCGCCGTATCCGCCCGCTTGATCAGCCGTTCCGGATCACAGTCCTTCTGACTAGCCGTGGCCAGCCCCAGACTCACCGTCACACTCAGCACCTCATCGTCCACCCGCACCTCATGACGCTCGATCGCCCCGCGGATACGCTCAGCAACCTCCGACGCCTCATCCTGACCGGCACCGGGCAGAATCACCACCATCTCCTCGCCACCATACCGGGCAGCGGTATCATTCTCCCGGGAGCTATCCTTGATCAGGTCTGCCACCTCCCGCAGCACCTGGTCGCCAACCTGGTGCCCCCAGGTATCGTTGAACTGCTTGAAATGGTCCACATCAATCAGCAGCAGCGACATCTCCCGACCGTAGCGCAACACGCCCGCCAACTCCTGGCGCAGCATATTCTGGAAATAGTCGTGGTTGAACAGATTGGTCAGACCATCCACCGCCGCCTTGCGGGACAGTTCCAGACGGCCTGCGGCGGCCACCGCGATAATCTCCAGGGCGCCGATACGGGCTTCAGTAAAACAGTTGCTGATGTGATTATTCTCCAGATAGAGAAGCCCCGTCAGCGCCCGCTCCTTGCCCTTGCCAATGGCAATGGGCAGACACAGGATCGACCGGATGCGCTCCCGCAGGATGTACTCCTCGCGATCCAGCCCCGGCACCGAGCTGTTCACCGACAGCGCGTCGGCCACCACCACACTTTCCTGTGTGCGACTGACATAGTTGATGGTGGTTCGGGACACTGACTCGCACTGATCCAGGGGTGATGATTGCAGGATTACCGTCTCATCCTCATCCACCGAGGCCTCCGCCTCGATACGCAGTTTGCCATCGCCATCCCGCAGGGCCAGCACGCCCCGCTGGGCACCGGCAAACTCAATGGCGATGTTGATGATGGCTTCCACCATCCGGCTGTGGATCTGTTCATCGGCGATGGCCTTCAGCGCCTTCATCAGCGAGGTCATGTCCACCTCACCCATGGCCATGGCACGAGTACCGCTAAAGGTGGTGGACTGGTGTTCCCGGGACAGGTCCGGGTATTGCTGTTCAAGCTGGTTGACCTTGGCATTCGCGCCCCACCGGCGGTACAGGTCCCGCGCTTTCATCAGGTAGGGCATGGCAATGGTGCTGCGCCCCGAGCGCATGTGCATCATGCCGCAGAGCTCACAGGCCATGGCCTGCTCACTCAAAAAGCGGTTCTCACGGGCCAGCTCGATGGCGCGATCAAAGGCCTCGTGGGCCTCGAACTCCCGGCCCTGGACACGGAGCAGTTCCGCCCGGCACAAATGGTACTTGTTGGGAACGTTGTAATGATCAGTTTTGAGGCGCACCTGCAGATGCTTCAGGCCCCGCTGGCCGCGTTTGAGTGCCTGCCGGCGTTCGCGGCGATTTCGCGCATTGCCGGCGGCCCGGAGCGAGACCAGCGTATGGAGGAACTGGGTTCGCCGGCTGCCGAAGAAACCGTCGGCGCCGGAATCCGCCGACACCCCGTGTTTAACCGGACCCGATCTTCCGTCAGGTGTGCCGTCCATATTGAACAGGTAGTTCAGGTACACCGCCTTCGATACGACATGATCCACCAGGGGAAGATCCTTCGCGGCCCGGTGTCCGGGGAGCATCTTCTCAATATTGTAGTGCTCTCCCACCAGCCTGGAGGGATGCTTGCTGAGCCCCCTCAGGTTGCAGAGCAACTGCAGGCGGGCCTCCTGGTGGTAGAGCATGGCACCCATGTGCAGGGCCCGGAACTCACTCAGGTGGTGTCGGCACAGGTTCTCGAGTTTTGACAGTTCCTCGCCGCCACTGAACATGTTGTCCTCCAGCACGTTGGAGGCATGCACGGCATACTCGAAGTCACCGTTCTCCATGCAGTAGCGGGCCCCGAGGCGAAGGCTGTCATAGGTGTTCTGGACCGGCTCCTTCCAGTGCTGGATCAGCGAGCCGTACAGGTGTTGCGCACGCCCCCGGCGGCTGTTGAAGCGTTCACTCAGGTCCAGGCTCAGCCGCCCCAGGGCCAGGGCGGTATCCGGATCGTTCATCGACTGGGCGAACATCATCCCCAGGATGGAAAAGGTGGTGGTGGTCTCCGGCGTGTGGCCATGCCTCAGGGCAATCTCGGCGCCGTTAATGCATAGAAGCGGCAACAGCATGGGTTCGGCGAACATGCTGGCACTGCCAATACTGGCGCCGAGGCGCATGGCTGCCCGGTGCTCCGGGGAGGTCATGTCAGGCAGTTCCTTGATAGCCTCCAGATTCATGGACTTCAGCCGGCTGCGGAGCCTGAGGAAACGCAGGGCGACGTACCACCGGCGGGGGTGCCTCGGATAGGGGTGCCCGAGTTCCTTCAGCAGGGGCAGGGCCACGTCGATGGCCTGTTCCAACTCTCCCAGGGTAATCAGGTGGCCGATTTCGATCTCATGGAAGGTGACCCGGCTGAGCAGGTCGCGGGCATTGGACAGGCCCGCGTTGAGGAAGGCGCGTAGGGCCTTGTGGTCACCCACGTAGGCGGCGGCCTCGGCGGCTGCGGAGAAGGCGCTCAGGGCCAGGGCATAGTCGTTGTCCCAGGGGTGTTTGCCCAGCAACACGATGGCCCGCTGGAAGTGTCCGTAGGCAATGGGATAGGACGCCGCCTGCCGGGCCCGGTGGCCGGCCTCCAGGTTGAGCCGGCACAGCTCGCGCTTTTCCTGGTCGTCGGTGATCAGGCTGACCGCCAGGTTCAGGTGGGTGACGATGGCAAACAGGCCTTCCTTGCGCTCCACCGCGTTCAGGTTGCGCAGCAGTTGTCGGCCGATTTCCAGGTGGGCGGCCAGCCGGGTGTCCTGGTCCACAAGGTTGTAGGCGGTCTCCTGGATGCGGTCATGGTTGAAGGCAAAGCGCACGGTGAGCCGGCCGGGGTCGGTATCCTGTTCCAGTTCGGTGAGCTGGTAGGCGTCATTGATGGGGGTGATCAACCCCTCCTCAATGGGAACGTGCAGGGCCTCGGCGACCCTGGTCGGCGACATCTCGGCGATCAGTGACAGCATGGCCAGGGAGAAACGGTTGCCGGCACAGGAGGCCAGTCGCAACAGGCGCAGGCTCGTGTCGGGCAGGCGGTCCAGCTTGCGGGTCATCAGGGCCGCGACATTGTCGGTCATCTGCTGCTGGGTAAGCTGGCCTATGTCCCAGACCCACTTGCCGGTATCCGGATCGGCGGTGATGTGGCCACGGGCGTGCTGGTCCTTCAGGAACTCCTCCACGAAGAAGGGATTACCCTCGGTCTTCTGGCGGATCACCCGGGCCAGAGGTTCCACCTCGGAGTTGCTGGACATCAGGGTATCCGCCAGCAGCCGGCAGATGTCCGGTACTTCCAGCGGCGCCAGGTCGATATGGGTCAGGAAGACGTCGGTGCCCTGCATCTGCTGCAGGGTCTGGATCAGCGGGTGATCCGGCGTGATCTCGTTGTCCCGGTAGGCGCCTACCACCATCAGCCGGTCACCCTCCACCTGGTCCACCAGCAGGTCCGCCAGCCGCAGGGTACTGCTGTCGGCCCATTGCAGGTCATCCAGAACCAGTACCAGGGGGTGGTCGGCGTGGCTGAACACCCGGATGAAATTGAACAGGGTCAGGCGGAACCGCTGTTCGGATTCCGTGGCTCCCACCGGCACCACCTTTGGTTGCGGGCCCATGATCAGCTTCAGTTCCGGCAACAGCTCGGTCATCAGGGCGCCGTTGGGTCCCAGGGCTTCCTCCAGTTTGCGTTTCCACTCCGCCAGGCGGTCATTGCTTTCGGTCAGGATCTGCTGGACCAGGTCCCGCAGGGCCACCGCCAGTCCGCTGTAGGGCACATCCCGGTGGACCAGATCGAACTTGCCCACGATAAAGTAGCCCCGGCGGGCAGTCACCGGTTTGTGGAGTTCGTTGATGAGGCTGCTCTTGCCGATGCCCGAGCGCCCGGCCACCAGGGCCAGGGAGACCTGGTCATAGGCGGCTTCGAACGCCTGCAGTAACTGGCCCACTTCCTTTTCGCGGCCATAGAGCTTCTGGGGAATCCGGAAGTGGTCCGGCACATCCCGGGAGGCCAGCGGAAAATCCTGGATCGCGGCATGGGCATTGAGCTGGCGGTAGCACTCCCGCAAGTCATGGAGCAGGCCGGACGCACTCTGGTAGCGCTGTTCCGCGGTCTTCGACAGCAGCTTCATGATCAGGTCGGACAGTGCCCGCGGGATACTGCTGTTGATATCGGTGGGGGCGACCGGCGTGCGGGCGATGTGACAGTGGAACCATTCGATGGGTTCCTCCGCCGTGAACAGCGGGCGGCCGGTGACCAGTTCGTAGAGGGTGGCGCCCAGGGAATAGAAGTCGGAACGGTAATCCACCGACCGGTTCATGCGGCCGGTCTGTTCCGGGGACATATAACCCGGCGTACCCGGTACCGAGGTGGGGGCCTTGATGGTGGTTTTTTCCGTGCCGTATCGGGAAGCAATGCCGAAATCCACCAGCCGCACGGTGTTGCTCTTCGCATTGACAATGATGTTGGTCGGGTTGATGTCCTTGTGGATCACGCCGCCCCGGTGGACATCCTTCAGGGCGGTGGTCACGGCGATACCGATACCGACGCAGGTCTTCAGGGGAATGCGGCGGTGGGGAATCAGGCGGTCCAGCGACTGGCCGCCGGTGTCCTCCAGGATCAGGGCAGGCAGATCGCGGACCCGCGTCTGTTCCACGAGCCGGATGATGTTGTCGCCGTTGAGGCCGGACAGGATATCCGCCTCATGCTGAAGCATGGCAATGTGTTCACGGGTGGCGTCGTCGGGCCTGAGCGTCTTGATGATAACGCGTTGCTGATCCGATTTCCGGATTGCCCGGAAAATCTGGGTGGCGCCGCCTTCGGCGATCTTCTCGACCAGCCGGTAACCGACGGGGGCTTCGGTTGATTGTATGGTGGCGTTATGGGTGACCGCCATGTGGGGGATGCTCCTGCTGGGCTTGGGAGTCTCCTGCAAAGCTCCGGATGCCGTGGCGCCTGCCCGGTTGGCGGGCCGGCAGAAGGAATCCGGGCTCTTTCAAAGGCTCCCTATGATTGTTATGGCTTTTCTTGGGACCCAAACATGTAAATAAAGGTAACGTAATGTTGGTGGCCAAAGTGTCTACTGAAGCACATAAATGGTATATCAAGTCACGGGGTTGAAGTCCCGACAATTGGTGCGATAGTTAATAGAGACTTCTGCAGACAGGACTTTCCGGGCACACTCCCGTAAAGCATAGTCAATTCTGCCGATAGCGGGGCACCCTGTTATCGGTTGCCAGCCTTCACGCATCTGATGAGCCTGAATAAAGGAGGCAACACATGTCGAACGACAGCACCAGCGACGACAGTTTCAACACCCTCTCTTCCCTGGAAGTTGATGGCAAGACCTACCACTACTACAGCCTGCCCAAGGCTGGAGAAGCCCTGGGTGACCTCGACAGGATGCCTTTCTCCCTCAAGGTGCTGACCGAGAACCTGCTGCGTTTCGAGGACGGAATGACAGTGGAGAAGACGCACCTGGAAGCCATGGCCCAATGGCTGAAGGACCGCCGCTCAGACACCGAAATCCAGTTCCGACCGGCCCGGGTGCTGATGCAGGATTTCACCGGTGTGCCCGGGGTTGTGGACCTGGCGGCGATGCGTGAGGCGGTCAGGAAGGCGGGCAAGGACCCGGCCCTGATCAATCCCCTGTCGCCGGTGGACCTGGTCATTGACCACTCCGTGATGGTGGACAACTTCGGCAACGCCTCGGCCTTCAAGGACAACGTCACCATAGAGATGGAGCGCAACCAGGAGCGCTATGAGTTCCTGCGCTGGGGCCAGCAGGCGTTCGACAATTTTCGCGTGGTACCGCCCGGAACCGGTATCTGTCACCAGGTAAACCTGGAATACCTGGGCAAGACTGTCTGGTATAAGGAGCAGGGTGGCAAGACCTTCGCCTACCCCGACACCCTGGTGGGCACCGATTCCCACACCACCATGATCAATGGCCTGGGTATCCTCGGCTGGGGTGTAGGTGGTATTGAGGCGGAAGCCGCCATGCTGGGCCAGCCGGTATCCATGCTGATTCCCGAGGTTATCGGCTTCAAGGTCACCGGCAAGCTCCGGGAAGGTATTACCGCCACCGACCTGGTATTGACGGTCACCGAAATGCTGCGCAAGAAGGGTGTGGTCGGCAAGTTCGTGGAATTCTATGGTGACGGCCTCAAGGACATGCCTGTGGCAGACCGGGCCACTATCGCTAACATGTCACCGGAATACGGTGCCACCTGTGGCTTCTTCCCGGTGGACGAGCAAACCCTCGCCTACATGAAGCTCACCGGTCGTGATGACCACCAGATCGCGCTGGTCAAGGCCTATGCCAAGGCCCAGGGGCTGTGGCGGGAACCCGGCCACGAACCGCTGTACACCGATACCCTCGAACTGGACATGGGCGATGTGGAGGCCAGCCTGGCCGGTCCCAAGCGGCCCCAGGACCGGGTGGCCCTGAGGAACATGAAGGCAGCTTTCGAACTGCTGATGGAAACCGCCGAAGGCCCCAACGGACTGCGTCAGGAGAAATGGGAATCCGAGGGCGGCCAGACGGCTATCGGGGTGGAGGACAGCTACGAACACCATGCCAGCCAGGAACTGACCCTGGGCGGCCAGGTGACCCGGCTGGACCCGGGGGCGGTGGTGATCGCCGCCATTACCTCCTGCACCAACACCTCCAACCCCAGCGTGATGATGGCCGCCGGCCTGATCGCCAGGAAGGCCGTAGAGCGGGGGCTGGAAACCAAGCCCTGGGTCAAGACCTCCCTGGCACCCGGGTCCAAGGTGGTGACGGACTACCTGCGGGTGGGTGGCTTCCAGGATGACCTCGACAAACTCGGCTTCAACCTGGTGGGTTATGGCTGCACCACCTGCATCGGCAACTCCGGCCCGCTGCCGGAGCCGGTGGAAAAGGCCATCAACGATGGTGATCTGACCGTGGCCTCGGTGCTCTCCGGCAATCGCAACTTTGAGGGGCGGGTGCATCCCCAGGTGAAGACCAACTGGCTGGCGTCGCCGCCCCTGGTGGTGGCCTATGCCCTGGCCGGTAACGTGCGGGTGGACCTGACCAAGGATCCATTGGGTACGGACAAGGACGGCAAGCCGGTCTACCTGAAGGATCTCTGGCCCAGCCAGGATGAAATCGCCGAGGCGGTGGAAAAGGTCAAGACCGACATGTTCCGCAAGGAATACGCCGAAGTCTTCGACGGTGATGAAACCTGGCAGTCCATCAAGGTGCCCGAGAGCAAGGTGTACGAGTGGTCCGACAAGTCCACCTACATCCAGCACCCGCCCTTCTTCGAGGGCCTGGGGCCGGAGCCGGATGCCATCGAGGATATCCGTGGCGCCCGTATCCTGGCCCTGATGGGAGATTCGGTGACCACCGACCATATCTCCCCGGCCGGCTCCTTCAAGGCGGACACCCCTGCCGGCAAGTACCTGCAGGAGCATGGCGTGAAACCCCATGACTTCAACTCCTATGGGTCCCGCCGAGGTAACCACGAGGTGATGATGCGGGGCACCTTCGCCAACGTCCGTATCCGTAACGAGATGCTGGACGGGGTCGAGGGCGGCTACACGAAGCATGTGCCTTCCGGTGAGCAGATGGCCATCTACGATGCGGCCATGAAATACCAGCAGGAAGGCACTCCGTTGGTGGTCATTGCCGGCAAGGAATACGGCACCGGTTCCAGCCGTGACTGGGCCGCCAAGGGTACCCGGTTGCTGGGAGTGAAGGCCGTGGTGGCGGAGTCCTACGAGCGTATCCACCGCTCCAATCTGATTGGGATGGGTGTGATGCCCCTGCAGTTTCCGGAGGGCGTGGACCGCAAGAGCCTGAAGCTGACCGGAGAGGAAACCATCAGCATCGAGGGCCTGTCCGGCGATATCCAGCCCGGGCAGACCCTGACCATGACGGTCACCTATCCGGACGGGAACGCCGAAAGCTGCGACCTCAAGTCACGCATCGATACCGCCAATGAGGCGGTGTACTTCCGCCACGGCGGCATCCTGCACTACGTGGTGCGGGAGATGATTAAACAGGCCCCATAAAACGGTCTGCTTTAGACCCTGTACCGCCGGCGGTGCACTTGCCGCCGGCGGTCTTTCATGCGACGCTCTTGGCTGAAGCTGAATGTGTTTCTGAGGACGTCCATGTCATCCCCCCAATCCCGCGATGAAATCAAGACCAGGCTCAACCTGGAAACCTCCCGTATTGGCTGGCGCGAACTGCAAACCTACTATGCACGGGGGCACGTGGTCCGCGTGGCGCCGGAACTGGATCTGCTGGATGTGGCTGCGGAACTGACCACCGACAACAAGGCTCAGTTCCAGCACTGGATGAGCCAGGACCAGGTGGGAGATGTCAGCCCCGACCTGGCCCGTGCCTGGTATGACCGGGAAGCCGAACTCTGGGCCGTGGTGGTGGCTCCCTGGGTGCTGGTCCAGGACCGCAACGATCAGAACCTGCACTGAGCCTGTCATGAAACTCCACTACTTCCACGGACGCGATCCCCTGCACACGCTGGTACTCAGGCGGGGTGAGCGCCGCGTGGAACTACACATCAAGAAGGTGGACAGCGGTATCTGGTCGGTGGTGGCCCTGGCCGGAGAACCGGAGGGACACCCGGATACCACCCGCTGTCGGGGCCCCTACCATGACCAGGAAAGGGCGGGATCCGCCCTGCGGGCGCTGACCGGCAGCCTGCTGGAACGGGGCTATGAACCCTGCCGTGAAGAAACCGCCCAGTGGACGGTACGGGCCCAGCGACTGGCCCGGGATCTGCGCCTGAAAGCACAGGCCAATCAGGGCAAGTACGTGTTTGATCCGGACCAGTTCGAACCTACCCTCTGATCCCCTACGCCCTGAACATTTCCCCATGTCGAGGTTTCGATGCTGGCCGATGCCCTGCTGATCCTGGTACCGCTGTTTCTCGGTTTTGCCCTGTCGATCCGTTACCGCCCGCTGATGACCATGATTCATTACGGTGTCGACGCACTGGTGTACTTCATCCTCGCCCTTCTGGGGGTGGGGCTGGGCCAGATGGATGGGCTGGGGCAGCAACTGGCGGCCATGGCGGTCCAGGTTGGGATACTGGTCGCCGGCCTGCTGGTGCTCAACGTCGTGGCACTGTGGTTATGGCATCGCTGGCAGCCGATGACGGTAGAACACGCAGAAGGGCGGGGCATCACCAGTTACCGGCGCCTGTTCCTGGCGGCGGTGAAGCCCCTGGCCTCGGTACTGGCAGGGCTGCTGGCTGGCTGGTTCCTGCTGCCGGAGTTGTCCTGGGTGGAGGATCTGGCCACCTGGTCGCTGATGATGTTGCTGTTCCTGATCGGCCTGCAATTGCGCAACGCCGGCCTGTCCCTGCGTCGCCTGCTGTTCAACCGGCAGGGTCTGGGCATCGCTCTCTCGCTGGCGATCAGCTCATTGCTGGCGGGCCTGCTGCTGGCGCCGTTACTGCAGGTACCGGTGTTCCAGTCGCTGGCGCTGACATCCGGCTTTGGCTGGTATTCCCTCTCCGGCATTGTAATCGGCGATGCCCTGGGGCCGGCCTGGGGTGGTGTGGCCTTCCTCAACGATGTGCTCCGGGAGATCATCGCCCTGGCCCTGATACCACTGGTGATCCTCCGGCGTCCGGCCATGGCCATTGGCTATGGCGGGGCCACGGCCATGGATTTCACCCTGCCGGTGATCCGCAGTAGTGGCGGTCTGGACTGTGTGCCGGTGGCCATTGCCTCCGGCTTTATCCTGTCGTTTATCTCGCCGGTACTGATGGGGCTGTTCCTGTCGCTGGTGTAAGGAGCGAGCGTGATCGCTTGTTTTCTGATCGTTTCGTGCCGCATTATTGGGAAACCGCTGAACTTGCGATGAGGGGGGTCCGGGGCAGGAGAACCCGGCCCGTATCCCCCCAAGGAGAAGGGAATCGACAGTTGATGTCTTCGCAGACCCTGCTGGCCGCCCAGCCGATCTATGACCGTGACAGCCGGATGCAGGCTGTCGAGCTGCTCTACCGGAACGATGCCGGGGAGAGCGCCCTTACCGTGGGCGAGCACCGGGCCACCAGCGAGGTGCTGTTCAACTTCTGCACGGGTATCACGGATCACGCCGCCCACTATAATGCCCGGGCCTACATCAACGTTTCCGGCGACCTGCTGCTATCCGGGATGGTGCTGCCGGTGGATCCGGAACGGGTGATGATCGAGCTGGTGGAGCGCATCGACCCCACTCCGGATCTGGTGGCTGCGGTACAGCACTGGTATGACCAGGGGTTCCGCTTTGCCCTGGACGATTTTGCCTTCCAGCCAAGTTGGGCACCCTTACTGCCCATGGCGTCCGTGATCAAGGTGGATGTCACCCAGTTCACGCCGGAGGAAGTGGCTCGCCACAAGGTTGACCTGGCACACCTGGATGTCCTCTGGTTGGCGGAACGGGTCGAAGATGAAGCCACCCGGGATCGATTCCTGGAGATGGGGTTTGATCTTTTCCAGGGCTACTATATGGCCCATCCCCGGATCATCTCCGGGCAGAAGCTGTCACCGTCGGGGCTGAGACTGACCCAGTTGTTGGCCACCCTTTACCGGCCTGATCCGGAAGTGGGTGAGCTCACGGCGATCCTGTCCGAGGACCCGGAACTGTCCCTGAACCTGATACGCATCGTCAACAGCCCGCTTTATCGGGGCCAGGGCAAGATCTCATCCATCCGTGAGGTGGTGATCCGGCTGGGTATTACCAACCTCAGGCACTGGGCGGCCCTGCTCAGCTCACTGCAGGTGGTGAACACCGAGCATGCACGGGTGGTACTGGTGCGGGCCCATGTCTGCGAGGCCCTGGCGGGTCGTATGAAGGCCGATGCACCGGCTCCGGACAAGGCCTTCCTGGCCGGGCTGATATCGGGCACCGACATCATGTTGGGGGTGCCGGTGGGGGAGTTTATTGACCGCCTGGACCTGGAAGAGGATGTGCGCCAGGCCGTCCTGCAGCGCAAGGGGCGGCTTGGCCGCCTGCTGCGCCTGGCGGTGACCATGGAACACGATGTCGCCATGGAGCGGGACCTGGAGGTCTGGGACCCGCGCCTGCTGACACTCTACCGCCAGGCGGCCAACCGCGTGCAGCGGATTATCCGACAGTTGGACAGGGCCTGATGTCTGCTGGTGGCATCGTCCGCCCTTTCGGCTGATCGTTGCCCCTCAGCCCGCCGGAAAGAAGGTGCGCAGGCTGTTCTGGTAGGTCCGGGCCAGCACGTCATCCAGGTCCAGCTCCTTGACCTCGGCAATCTTCTCCGCCACGAAGGGCAGGTAGAAGGGGGCGTTCTCGCGACCGCGATAGGGCACCGGCGTCAGGAACGGTGAATCGGTTTCCAGCAGGATCTGCCCGATGGGGGCCATTCGTACGATGTCCCGGACGTTCTCCGCCTTGTTGAAGGTGGTAATGCCGTTAAAACCCAGGCACCAGCCCTGGTCCAGGGCGTAGCGGGCAAGCCCGGGGCCGGAGGTGAAACTGTGGATCACGCCCCGGCGCTTCAGGGTGTCCTCGAAATCCGACAGGATGTCGATGGTATCGTCGTCCGCCTCGCGGCTGTGGATCACCACTGGCCGATCCAGGTCTGCGGCAATCTGCAGCTGGCGCCGGAATACCTGCTTCTGAACTTCCCGGTCGGCATTGTCGTAGAAGTAATCAAGGCCGATTTCACCGATGGCGACGATCTTGTCATCACCGCCATGCTGGCGGATCTCGGCCTCGCAGGTGTCGGTGTAGGTTTCCGCCTCATGGGGGTGGACACCCTGGGTGCCGTAGAGCCACGGCTGCCGGCCACTGAGTTCGCGCACCGTGGCCAGGTTGTCCGGTGACACGGCGATGGTGATGACCCGCTCGATGTTGACACCCCGGGTCTGCTCGAGGGTTTCCTCCAGCGGCCGGTCCTTGAGGTAGTCAAGATGGCAGTGAGTCTCGATCAGTGGCTGGTCAAAAACGGGAATCTCGCGTCTCTTGCGGCTCATAGTTGCTAACCTGTTCCAAAAGGTGCTCAGTTTATCATCAATGCCCTGGGTTCCGAACCATCGCCCCGATAGCCCGGGACCATCAGGCCGTCCAATCCGGAGTGCAGCCCCGTCATGATAACGACAGCGTTCAACGAAACCTGGCTCTATGATCCCCGACGGCCCCGATTGCGGGACTATCCGGCGGACATCGATGATGATCGGGTGCCGCCCCTGGAACCGGAACTGGAGTTGATTGGCGAGCACCAGCGGCGGTTGTGGGCCACCGGCCGTAAGGCCTGCCTGCTGGTCTTCCATGGCCTGGATGCCAGCGGCAAGGACAGCCTGATCCGCACCCTGGCTACCTATATGGATCCGGCCGGTTTTCACGCCTGGTCCTTTGGCCGACCCACCGAAACCGAGCGGGCCCATGATTTCCTGTGGCGGGTTGTGCCCTTATTGCCGGCGTTGGGGGAACTTGTGGCCTTCAACCGCAGTCATCATGAGGCGGTCATGGCGGAGCGATTGTGGCCGGTCCGCGATGCGGGCCACTATGACTGGCAGGCCCGGTATGCCGCCATTCGGTCCTTTGAAGAGCACCTGACTCAGGAGGGCACCACGATCATCAAGTTCTGGCTTCGTCTGTCCCCGGAAGAGCATCGGTGTCGCCTGCTCAAGCGCCTGGACAAACCCCGTAAACGCTGGAAGTTCGACCGCTCGGACATCGAGGCCTGGAACCGCCGGGACGACTACCTGAACGTCGTAGAAGAAGCTATTGCGGCGACACATACCCCGCAGGCACCATGGTTCATCATTCCGGGGGACCGTAAGCCGGTCGCCAGGGCGCTGGTGGCAAGATTGCTTGCCGAGCAACTGGTGCACCTGGCTCCGGAGTATCCCCGTTACGACGAGGGGGTACTGGAACAGTACCGGGCCCTGCTTGAACATGGATAGGTTCCAGGCCCAGACGCCGTTAACAGGGCGTGCACAAAGACAGGAACCACACCATGATTGGATATATCCAGAAAGTTCTGGTGGACACGATCCGCGCGGAAGGGGGCGAACAGGCACTGGCGATCATTTGTCAGCGAGCCGGCGTCGAGGGCATTCCGGAATTTCGCATCGATCAGGACTATCCCGACGACGAATGCCTGCGGATGATCGCGGAGACCGGCGCCTATTTCGGGCTGGACGAAGAGAGCCTGTTCCGGCTCTATGCGGACCGGTTTATCCGGGAGTCCCGGGAACGGTTCCCCATGTTCTATCAGATGGCGGGTTCGGCGCGGGACTTCCTGGAGCGTCAACCCCGGGTGCATACGGTGCTGGCAGCGGGTCTGCGTGGCGAGGCGTCGCGGGACCGTGTCCGTGACAAGTTTGATATCGAGCGCAACGGGGATGACCTGATGGTCACCTACCGCTCCCCGAATCGCCTCTGCGGGCTCTATGAGGCGCTGTTCAACCGGGTTCTCGAGGAATTCGGTGAAACCGGCAGTATGGAAATACTGGCCTGCCAGAAACGGGGTGCGGAGGCCTGCCGGTTCTGCCTGAAACCGGGATCCGGCGATGAGTGACTCTGAAAAGCGCCTGCGGGCAAGCATCAACCGTATTGCCGACCAGTTGTGCATGGCCATCGACGGGCGCTATGACTTCCATGTGCATACGGATTCCGATGACCTGGATATCCAGAAGCTGTCGGTGCTGTCCAACTTCGTGCTGGAGTCCGTGCGGCGGAACATCCTGGAGCTGGAGAAGGCCCGTGACCTGCTGGAGGAGCGGGTGGAGGAACGCACCCGTCGCCTGGATCTGATTATCCGGGGCGCCAACGACGGGGTCTGGGAATGGGACTTCCAGACCGACGAACTCCATGTCTCCAGGCGCTGGCTGGCCATGTCCGGGTGCGAACCCCTGGGTACACGGATCGCGCCCGAGAAGTGGATGCAGCGGATTCATCCCCAGGACCAGGATCGCTTCAGCGAGGCGGTATTGAAACACGCCAATGGTCTGGAGGAGCGCTTTTACTGCGAGTACCTGCTGGAGGACGGCCGGGGCGGGTACCGTGCCATGGTGGCCCGGGGCATCTGCGACCGTCATCCGGATACCGGCGAACCCAGGATGATGGCGGGTACCCAGACCGATATCACCCGGCGCAAGTTTATCGACCCCCGCACGGGGCTGCCCAATGCCGCCTACCTGGAACTGATGCTGTCACAGCGACTGGACAGCCGGGCGGAAGACGGTGTGGGGCTGCTGATGGTGGTGATCT
Source organism: Marinobacter shunpengi (assembly GCF_045449715.1). Taxonomy (NCBI): domain Bacteria; kingdom Pseudomonadati; phylum Pseudomonadota; class Gammaproteobacteria; order Pseudomonadales; family Marinobacteraceae; genus Marinobacter; species Marinobacter shunpengi. The sequence goes on from NZ_JBJJLA010000027.1 coordinate 62,350, forward strand.
CCAACCTGTCCCTGGTCCGGGACTCCCTGCGGCCCCATGAGGAAAGAAAACTGGCCCGGGAAGTCCGATACCGGCTGGACCGCTGCATACAGCCCGGTGAACTGGTGGCCCTGCTGGCGGACAACACCCCGGTCATGCTGCTCAGGGACGACACTGAACGCGGCCTGCGGGACCGGGCCAAAGCCGTGATGCAGCAGTTCGACGAGCCCCTGCTGATCGACGATCGCAGAATCTGGCTGTCGCTGGTTATTGGGGCGGTGCCATCCGACGAGACCCGCTTCGAAGGCTCGGCGGACATGCTGCAGGCAACCCGCACCATGTTGCGCCGGATCAGGACGGTGGGCACCGGTAGCTTCCTGGTCTACCACGACGACATGCGGCAGCGGAACCGGGAGCGCCTGGACGCCGAGCAGACTCTGCGTAATGCCCTGCGCCTGCGTTGGGTGGAGTCGTTCCTGCAGCCACTGGTGAACCTGCAGACCGGGGAGGTGGATGCCTTCGAGGCCCTGTGCCGGATCCGCCATCCGGAGGCGGGGCTGATTTCGCCCGGACTGTTCATCCCGGTGGCGGAAGAGACCGGCCTGATCCGCAACCTGTCCGACGAAATGCTCAGACTGACCCTGCCGCTGCTGAACGACCCGATACTGGTGGATGCCTACGGGGCGGCGTTCACTATCAGCGTCAACCTGTCGCCGGCCCAGCTCCATGACCCCAGGCTCGCCGAGAACCTGCTGGCGAGTCTGGACGAGGCGGGGGCGGATCCGCGCCGCCTGAAGGTGGAAATTACCGAGACGGCGGTCATGGCCGACGCGGACATCGCCCTGTCGGTGATGAACGAGCTGCGGCGTCACGGGATTGCCGTGGCCCTGGATGACTTCGGCGCCGGCTACTCGTCCCTGGGTTATCTGCGGCAACTGCCCCTGGACCAGCTCAAGATCGACCGGTCGCTGATATCCGGGGTGGACCGCGATAACGAGAAACGGGCGATCCTGGAAATGATCCTGACCCTGTGTGAACGTCTTGATCTGTCCGTGGTGGTGGAGGGCATCGAGAACGAACTGGAACTGAGTTGCGTGCTGGGCATGGGTGCCCATATCGGCCAGGGGTTCCTGTTCAGCCGACCGCTGGCCCGGGACGAACTGGTTGCCCGGGTGCCACGCCAGGGGCTGCTGCGCCCGGCATCCGATTCGCCTTGAGGGAAGTCGTTATCATGGGTTCGAGCAGCACAAAGGCCAGTGCCATGACATCATCACCGGAGCAGAATCTGCCTGACACCGGCGACGGCCTTTATCGGCATTGGCAGCGACTCAACGACTGGCTGCATGAGCACCAGTTGCTGTGGCGCCCGGTGCCGTTTACGGAGCCGGAACCGGCATGGACCCGCCAATGGCGGGAACTGGCGGACTGGCTGACAGCACTCGACGAGTCGCAGTGCGACCTCTACGAACAGTATCCGGAACGGTTGGCGGCCCGGCTCCGTAACTGGCTGCCGGGGCTGGCGGACTATCCGGCCCTGGTGACGGTGCCGGGTCTCAGTCCGGGGCCGGACACGGTGAATGGGATCACGCTGGAGGAAAAGGACGCCGTCGATATGCCCGGGCGCAAGCGCCTGCAGTCGGGCGCCTTTGCTGCCGCCCTTCTGCCCCTGTCCGGGCCATCACTGGACTGGTGCTGTGGCAAGGGGCATCTGTCCCGGACCCTGGCCAGACAGGGTAGGGTTCCGGTAACCGGCTATGAATGGAATGCCGGGCTGGTGGAAGACGGTAATCGCCTGGTCCGGCGCTATGGCGATGCGGTGACGCTCCAGTGTCAGGATGTCATGGCGTCCGACCTGCCCTGGCCGAAAGGGGCCCACGGCGTGGCCCTGCATGCCTGTGGCGACCTCCATCGCAAGCTGATCCGCGATGTGGTGACCCGGCGACAGCCCCGCATCAGCTTCTCGCCCTGTTGTTATCACCTGACCGGTAGCCGCCATCTCGCATTGCTGTCCGAACGCACCCGGGCTGACACCAATGCCCTGGCATTGACCCGTGACGATCTGCGACTGGCCGTCCAGGAAACCGTCACCGCGCCGACCCGGGACCGGAAGCAGTCAGCCCGGGTAAGTCAGTGGCGGCTGGGTTTCGATGGTCTCCAGCGCCGGCTTCGAGGTGTGGATGACTACCTGCCGTTGCCACCCCACCCAAAGCGCCTGATGGGCGAGGGCTTCGAGGCCTTCTGTCACTGGGCGGCGGACCACAGGGGCCTGACCCTGCCAGTTGGTATCGACTACGGGCAATGGCTGGATTATGGCGCTGACCGTGCTGCCCGGGTGCGCCGGTACGAACTGGTGCGTCACCTGTTCCGCAGGCCACTGGAGTTGTGGCTGGTGCTGGACTACGGGCTGTTCCTGGAGGAATCGGGCTACGAGGTTCGTCTGGGTACCTTCTGCGACCGGGCCCTTACCCCCCGCAACCTGCTGGTGGATGCAGTTATCACACAACCATGAAAAAAGGCGCCCGAAGGCGCCTTTTCGATTTCCGGGCCGCGCCTCTCTACTAGCGACGGACCTGGATGTGGGCTTCAACCCGGCGGTTCTGGGCGCGGCCTTCGGCGGTCTCGTTGTTGGCGACCGGGTCGGACTCGCCGTAACCCACCGGGGACACGCGGCTGCTGTCGATACCGTACAGCTCAACCAGACGGTCTGCCACGGCCTCAGCACGACGCTGGGACAGTTTCTGGTTGTAGGCGGCGGGACCGCTGCTGTCGGTGTGGCCGGCGATTTCCGTGGTCACGTCCTGGTCAGCCTTCAGGGCGTCGGCGATCTCACGGATGTCGTCATCGTACTGGTTGCTGATCTCGGCACTGTTCAGCGGGAAGGTGATGTACAGGGTGATGGTTTCCAGGGTCACCAGCACGCAGCCCCGCTCATCCACTTTCGCGCCCGGCTCGGTTCCGGGGCAGTCGTCCAGGCGGTCCACTACGCCATCACCATCGGTGTCCAGCTCGCAACCGTTCTGGTCAACCATGGCGCCGGCCACGGTGCCCGGGCACTGGTCGCGGTTGTCTGGCACACCATCACCATCGGCGTCCGGTTCCGGCTGGGGAGCGGGGGCCGGAGCCGGCTCGGGTTCGCTGCTGCCCCGGCTGAAGGCCAGGCTGACCCCCAGGGAGGCCTGGGCGTCGAAGGTGCTCTCGTCGATGCCGTGGAAGGCACGCAGATCACCGCGCAGTGACAGCAGATCGGTCACGTTGTAGCGCACACCACCACCGAGGTTGACGCGGGTCTCGTCATGCTCGGTGCCCGGGGTTTTCATGGTGCCGCCATCGAAATCCGCGTGGCCGGCACCGGCGGCCAGGTAGGGGTTCCAGCGGTCTGCCTGGCTGCCAAAGTAGTACAGGCCATCCACCCGGATCTCATCAAAATCCACGTCGCCGCTACTGTGCTTGATGTCGGGATTGGCGGTGGAGTAGACCGCCTCGATGGCCCACTGCGGCAGGAAACGGTATTCCAGGCCGAAACCGTAGGTGGCTTCCTCGTCCAGGTCGCGCTTGTCGTCGAAGTACTGGTACCCGGCAAACGGATTGATGTAGATGGTCTGCAGGTCGTCGTATGCCAGTGCCGGCGTGCTGACGGCAGCAGCGATGATAGCCGCTGACAGGGGGCGCAGTGCGTTCATGAGGTTTCCTCTTTCCATGGCAATTGAAGGCGTCATGCTCCCGACGCTTTGCAGTAAGTTAAGTTTTGTTACTGCGCCTATGCAAGTGTAAATTAACGATATTTCGGGATGTACAGATAGTTGTTACGGAAGGCTGGATACGGCCTTGGTGTGACGTGAGTCTCAATCCTTTGAAACCTTTGGAGAATTTGGCTCAGGGTTTGCGGTACTCGACCCGTTCCACGCAGCCATTCCTAAAATAAACGTAAGTTAGTTCATAAATGGCGCCGTAATATTTAGTCTGGTAAACCCAGGTTTCCTGGGGCATGGGGTAGACCTCCGAGGTGCGGCCGAACGCCTGCTCCACCTGTTCACGGGTCATGCCGGGCACCACCTGTTCCCGGGCCAGGTAGGTGCGAAGGTCGGTGGAGTTGATAAAGCGACAGGTATCCTCGTCTTTGCCGGCCGGGGCCTCTTCCTGTTCCGCCGCGTCCTTCGGCGCTGCTCTGAACTCGGGCAGGTTATCGCCGACGCTGCCACCCACCCGGGTGTCCCTGACCGTCACGGTGTCCGGGTTAGCGCTACAGGGGCGGTCGGAGAACTGCACACCGTCCGGTCCCTCGCATTTGTAGAAGGTAGCGGTGTCGGCGGAGCTGCTCGCCGGAAAGACGGCCGGGATCGCGAACAACAGGATGGCTGCGTGGCGCAAACCGCTGATCGTATCCGGTGCTGTCATGGTCCGTCCCCCGAGTGCTGTTGCTCCATCATGGCACGGAAATACAGGTGGGCGCTCTTCTTGCTGAAGGTCAGTGTGCGGCCGTCATCAAATCTCACATCGAAGGAGGATTCCTCTTCGCCGGTGACCGAGCCCGCGCCAAAGATGGCATGGCCGAGTCGCTGGCAGGCCCACAGGGGCTGGTTGCCGGTCTCTGCCCGAGCCGGTTCCCCGGACAGTTGCACGCCTTCCCGGCTGGCGTAGCGCTGGCTCACCGGGGTCAGTGGCAGGTCGGTGCTGAAACCTTCGCCATCCTCCCTGTTTTCCTGGTCCAGCCAACGACCGAACTGGTCACTCAGGTCGTGGCAGAGTTCCGCCACAAAGCGGCTGGGGGCCAGGTCTGCATCCACCGCGGGGCGCGGGCCACCGGGGCGGGTGATCAGGTGCAGTTCGTTGCGGGAGCGGGTGATGGCCACGTAGAGCAGGCGCCGTTCGCTTTCCATGAAAGCCTTGAGGTCATCCTGCTGGCGGGGGCTGTAGGGCAGGTACTTTTCCTGCAGGCCAGGAATGATCACCCGGGGCCATTCCAGCCCCTTGGTGCGGTGGATGGTGGACAGAAGCACACCCCGGGTGTCGTCGTTGTTCGTGTCCTGGCGCTGGAGCGCCTGGTGGCGAAGCGTCTGCAGATGGGCGAGGGCCTCCGCCGGGGGGATGTCGAGGCTGGCCAGGTAGGCCCGGAAGCCCTGTACGGTGTCAATGCGCTCGTTGGCGGTGTCATGGGTGAGGGCCAGGCTGCGGATGCCGTCGTACAGCTCGGTCTGTTCGGCATAGCGCCCCAGCAACGTGGCCACCGGGCCTGAAAACCCATGCAGGGACACCAGGGCTTCGCCGAGGCGTCGCAGTTTGCGGGCCGGCATTGGCCCCATGGCGGAGTCATCCAGGCTGAGCAGGCGGTTGCCCCAGCCGGACTCGAACCCGGCCAGCATCTGCGCCATGTGTCCCAGTTCCTGCTCCTTTAGCCCCACGTGGGGGAAGCGCAGCAGGTTGCGGGCTGCCTCCAGGCGATCCTGGGCCGTCATCCCCGGGAGTTGGCCGGTGACCACCTGCAGCAGGCTGGTGATGGCTTCCACCTCACGGCTGAATAACGCGCCCTTGCCGGCATCGATGCGGTAGGGGATCTGCCGGGCCAGCAGGCGCAGCTCGATGGGCACGCTCTGGCTCCAGACCCGGAACAGGATCGCGGTCTGTTGCTGCTCGCCTTCCGGTAATCCCTCCAGCAGCTTCACCACCACGCCACCATCCTGTTCACTCTCATGGAGCTGGAGTCGACTGGCGGGTGTGGACGGATGGGCGTGGCAGAGCACATCGTTGCGGCCCTGGTTGTGGGTGATCAGGTGGTTGGCCAGCAAGGCCACCCGGTGACCGTAGCGGAAGCTGTAGCTCAGGGTCTGTTGCAGGGGATTGTCGAATTCCTCCCGGAAGCGCCGCAGGATGAACTCCGGTTTGGCCCCCCGGAACTCGTAGATGGTCTGGTCCGGATCCCCTACCACGGTGACTTTCGCCCGCTCGCCGGCCACGTAGCGCAGCAGCAGGTGCTGGATCTCGTTGGTGTCCTGGTACTCGTCCACCAGCATCAGGTCCACCTTGTTGCCTACCAGCCGCTGCAGGGCCGTGTCCTGATGGATCGCCATCACCGGTTCGTAGAGCATGTCGGCGTAGGTGATCTGGCTGCGTTCCTTGCGCCACTGTTCGAAGGCGTGGAACAGGTCGATCAGGTAGCGGTGGCGGTCGCTGTAGCCCAGCTCCTCGAACATGACTTCCGCCGGAGACAGGGTGGTCTTCACCAGGTCGATAAACCCGGTGGCGGTTTCCACATAGTCCTTCTTGTTGCGGCGGATTTCATCCGCCAGGTCCTCAGGCGCCAGTTGCCGGGTCAGCAGCCAGGCCTGGTAGCTGACTTCCTGCTCGCTGAGGATTTTTTCAGAGAACCCTGGCAGCACACCCTCCCGCACGAAACGTTTATAAAGCCGCAGCCCCATGGCGTGGTAGGTGCGCACCTCCGGCAGGGCCAGGCCCAGATCCCGGGTGATGTCCCGCAGCTTGCGTTCGAAGTCGACCCGGGCGCTACGGTTGAACATCAGCACCAGCATTCGTCGGGGATCATGGCCCTTCTGCAGCAGCCAGCGCAGGCGCCAGGCCAGGGTGGTGGTCTTGCCACTGCCGGCCACCGCGGTGATCAGCGCATGCTCGTGGCCCGCGGTGATAATGTCGCGCTGTTCCTGGGTGAGAAAATCGGGGAGTTGGCTGGTCATGGCCGCCATTGTATAGAACCGGCGGATAAATCCCGAACGGTCTCTTCAGGTCTTTGGTGCCCCCTGACACCCGGGCATCCTTGCCCCATAATGGCGTCTCATTTCAGACAAGGAGCGACAGCATGGCAACGGTACTGGAAGAGTCGGTCAACGTATTGGGTGAGACCCTGGAGGCCTGCGGCAACGACCCGGTCACCGGATTCTACCGGGATGGCTGTTGCAACACCGGTCCTGACGACCTGGGCAGTCATACCGTCTGCGTCGTGATGACGGACGAGTTCCTGGCGTTCTCCCGGGAACGGGGCAACGATCTCAGTACGCCCCGGCCGGAGTTTGGTTTCCCGGGGCTGCGGGCCGGTGATGGCTGGTGTCTGTGCGCGCCTCGCTGGCAGGAGGCGTTCGAAGCGGGAAGTGCGCCGAGAGTCCGGCTGCGGGCCACCCATCGGGGTGCCCTGGAATCCTGCGATCTGGCCGACCTGAAACGGTTTGCGGTGGACCTCAGCTAGTGTCCCATGATCCCTGGCAGACCCTGGCGTCGCAGTTGGCCGTCCGGGGCGAGCGGCGGCTGGTGCTGATCGAGGGCGGGCGTGATCAGGCGGTGGCCTGCGTGCGCCGCATTCTGGGCCAGCTTGGGCCGTCCGCAGGCCTGTGGGTTGGTAGCAAGGAAGACAATCCGCATGCGTCCCTTGACACCTTGGCCGCCGGCCAGATCCGTCAGCGACTCGGCACCGAAACGCCGGTGGTGGTATGGGACGGCTGGCAGGGCAATCCGCCGGACGCCCTGGCCGCCATCACCGGTACGTTGGTGGCCGGTGGTCTCTGGTTCTGGCTGATGCCGCCGCTGGACCAGTGGGGCAGTTATCCTGACCCGGACCATGCCCGCATGGGCTTGCCGGAGGACGGTCATCATCCGTTCCTCGCCCGCCTGGCGAGAATCATTGACGCCTCCCCGTCCGTTATCCGGTGTGCCGCAAATAGCGATGATGTACCGTCGCCACCTTCCATTCAGAACCATGAAAACGCCCCATTCCGGGTGACTGGAACACCGGACCAGGACCGCGCCATCGAGGCCATCATGCGAACCGGCCAGGGCCGTCGGCGGCGACCGCTGGTAATCACCGCCGACCGGGGGCGTGGCAAGTCCGCGGCCCTGGGCATGGCCGCCACCCGTTTGTTACAGGGTGGGCGTGAGCGAATCCTGGTGGTGTCGCCCCGCAAGGACAATGTGGCAACGCTGTTCCGTCATGCCGCCAGGGAGGCCGGGCTGGATCATCAGGAGCAGACCCGCCTCCAACTGGCGTGCGACGCAACCCTGGAATGGCTCCCCATTGATGACCTGCTGGCCCGTCGACCGGAGGCGGAGCTGATCATGGTGGACGAAGCCGCCGCTATCCCCGCGCCCCTGCTTAGGCAGGTCCTGTTGGGGTGGCCCCGGGTGGTGTTCTCCACCACCGTGCATGGCTACGAAGGCTCCGGTCGCGGATTCAACCTCCGTTTCCGCGCGGTACTGGATCGGGAGACGCCCCACTGGCAGTCGTTGACCCTCCGACAGCCGGTGCGTTGGGCCGACAGTGATCCACTGGAGCCGCTGGTGAACCGGCTGTTCCTGCTGGATGCGGAAAACCCCGGGGCCGAAGCCGGGGAAGACATCACCATTGAGTCATGGCGACCGGATGAAGCCAGCGAGGCGACACTGGCCCAGGCGTTCGGCCTGCTGGTGGACGCTCACTACCGCACCACACCATCGGACCTGCGCCAGTGGATGGATGATCCGGAAGCGGTGACTCTCGTGGCCAGACGGCAGGACACCATCGTCGGCGTGTTGTGGGCCACGGTGGAAGGCGGCCTGGAGCCGGCCCTGGCGGATCAGGTGCTCCGGGGCGAACGTCGGTTGAAAGGTCACCTGCTGCCCCAGTCCCTGGCCAACCACGGCGGTGATGCGCAGGCTGCGACGCTGCGTATGCTGAGGGTGGTGCGGGTGGCGGTCCATGATGGCCGCCGCCGCCAGGGGATCGGCCAGCGGCTGCTGGCAGCGGTCACTGAAAAGGCTGAGACCGCCGGGCTCGATGCCATCGGCACCAGTTTCGGCGCCGCCGTTGAGCTGCTGCCGTTCTGGCAATCTGCGGGCTTCGCCACGGTCCGGCTGGGGATCAGTCGGGAGGCGAGTTCCGGCGAGTATGCGGTGCAGATGTTGCGGGGGCTGTCAGAAGCCGGCAAGGCTGCCCAACAGCGCCTGTCCTCAAGATTCGCAGAGCAGTGGCCAGTCCTGTTGCCGGTGATCTGGGCATCGCTATCAGCCGAGCTGGTACTGGCCATCAGCGCCGACCTGCCGCCGGCACCACCACTCGCGGATCAGGAAATCACAGAACTGGAAGCCTTTGCCCATGGTCACCGGGGATTTGAGTTGACCTTGCCGGCGTTGAAGCGGCTGACGGTCCAGACTGATGTTAGCCGGCAACTCTCGGAGTCAATCGGTGCCCCCTTGTGGATTCACGGTATCCTGCAGAACCAGTCCTGGCACGGAGCCCGTGAACAGGGGCTGTGCTCAGGAAAAAGGGACGGCGAGTCGCAACTGAGACAGTTGGCTGCCGATCTGTTATTCAGAGGCGCCTTGTCCAGCGCCAACAATGGCAAAGAGTAGACCAGCAGGTAAGCCAGACGGGACTGGGACGTTTCGGGCGCCAATCATCACGGCGCACGCATCAACTCCCTGGCCCGCGACAGCAACGGCTGCGCCTGCCGCGTCCGGTTGCGGGCCAGCATGCTGTCGGCCATGGCCAGGTAGGCGTCGGACAGTTGCTGGCGGATATCCGCCAGGGGCTCGAAGGAGGGGGGCAGTCGGTTCAGTACCGCGATCATTTCCTCGTAGACCTTGTCCAGCTGGTCACGGCTGCCGGCATTGGCGATCTCGTCGCGCCAGCGTTCAAAACGGTCGGCGTAGAAGTCCTCCGCCGCCTTGGCCGGGAACACCGCCTGGTCGTTGCCGTTGGCGATCGCCGCGTAATAGGTGCCCAACTCCTTGATGGACGACTCCATGGATGCGGCTCGGGTCAGCTTCTCGGCAACCCCGGGCTGGTCGGCGAACAGCTGCTCGCCCAGGATCAGCAGGCGGGCCAGGGCGGCGTCGTTGTCGGAGTCCAGGGCTTCCGTGAGTTGCTGGTCGAACTGTTCCGTGGCCTGCTCCGAGGGTGCGGCAGGGGCTGCTCCGATCAGTTGCAGGTCCCGGGTCAGTTCGGTGACATCCTCCCAGGCCTGCTGGCTGCGATAATCCCCTTCGTCCAGACGGGTGGTCAGTTCGTCACCCAGCGCGGCTTCCAGGGACTGGCGGCGGCGGACAATCCGTGTTTCCAGTTCCGCCAGTTGGTGGTCCCGGGGGTAGACTCGCTGGGCTTCTGTCAGCAGATCCAGGGCGGCGGGGATGTCGGGCAGTTCCTGCCCGCTGCGGCCGCCGACGAGGATGCCGTTGATCTGCGACAGGTACCATTCCAGCAGGCTACCGGACTGTTGGCGCAGGATGCCGTTGCGCTCCAGGGAGGGCAGGGTATCCACCTCCTGTAGCAGTTGTTCCGGCGGCAATCCGAGGATCCGGCTGATGTTGGCCTGGTGCTCGTCCTTTTCCGCCAGAGCCTGCTCCGCAGCCATGGCCCGGGTGTATTGCTGGTGCCAGAGGAAACTGGCTCCCACCGCCGCGGCAATCACCAGTACCGAGGCCGCCCAGGGTTGCCAGCGAAGCGGCTCCATGCGCCGTTGCAGCAGTTCCAGGGAGCTGTAGCGCGGGTCGTAGCGCAGGTTGCGCTTGACCACGCGCCAGAAGCGGTGAGGCATACTCTTGGGTTTCTTGAGCTTGTAGCTGCCCAGTTCCTCCAGGCTCAGTTTCTGCCGGTCGAAGGGGTGCCGGGACGACAGCAGTTCATAGCTGATACAGGCCAGGGCGTAGAGGTCATCCTGGGGCGACGGGTCCTTGCCGTCGATCAGCTCCGGCGAGGCGTAGGCCGGTGTATAGCCGTAGATGGAGGTCTCGTCCTCGGTACGGGGGTTCAGGTAGTCCTCCGGCTGCTGGGCCTGGAGGGCCCGGGAGACGCCGAAGTCCAACAGCTTGATGCGCCCCTCGCGGGTAAAGAAGATATTGGACGGCTTCAGGTCGGCGTGCACGATGCCCTGACTGTGGGAGTACTCCAGCGCCTCCGCCACCTGGCGCAGTACCGCCACACAGCCTTTCCATTTCAGCCCGTTGGGCTTGGCCCGCTGGATGATGCGGGACAGGGGCTCGCCCTCCAGCATTTCCATGACCAGGAACCAGGTATCCCCATCGTGGTTTAGGTCGTGGATGCGGATGATGTTGGGGTGCGACAGGCGCTTGGACTTGGCGGCCTCCCGGGCCAGCAGGCTGCGGGCGCCGGGGTCGCGGGTCAGGCTGGTGCGCAGGATCTTCAGGGCCACCAGGCTGTCCCGGGAGCCGGACTTCTCCAGGTTCTGGTCCACGGCCTTGTAGACATCGCTCATGCCCCCGGAGGCAATCAGCGACACGATCCGGTAGCGGCCATTCAGGACAAGCCCCAGGCGCTTGTGGCGAGGACTTTCCGGCGCGTCCTGGTCCCGTTCCCCCTGGGGCTGGAAGCCCGGGTTATGGGTTTGGGTGCTGTCGTCAAGAATGGTGTCGTTGGCGTCCATCCGGAGATCCTTACCGCTCTTCATCCATGGATTAGCGCCGGAGACCTGCGGAATTAGGGTGGCAGACTCCACGGCGCCTGTAACTGCCCGGGCGCTGCCTTGGTCCGGCGTATTATTCATGCCGGCCGGGCAACTCGCACCGGTTGTTGCTGGTGACGTCAATCAGGGAGGCTGCAAGGAGGGGCCGGGCCAGCGTACTGAGTCGGCATGGTCACGCAGACGGGTTCTTGAATGGCCTGGTGACGATTCCTCATGCTCCCTGAGGATTAAACTTCCTGAAAGTCGAATGCTATTCAGGTTGAGTGCATCAAGTCAAGCGGCCTGCTTTCCTTAAAGGTCGGTAATGTGACGCATCTCCAGTTATGTATGATCAGGCGATCCCAGCCCGGGACAACCGTGATTGACATTGGCGGGGACACTGAATAATCTCTGTGCGGTCGGTCACCCGGAGCCCTTCGGGCGTCACCGGTTCACCCAGGATGTACCTGCGTCGCAGGTCGGGAATGCGCGCCAGCCGCCAGGCTGTCGGGCCAGGACAGATGTCAAAGGAAGGATAGGCTCATGGAACTCGAGCTCGCCATCACCAGTTATCAGCGGCTTTCACCCGCCGTTACCTCCATCAGACGGTTCGCGCCGGGGCAGACCTGGGTGGTCGGTCGTTCGGACTCCTGCGACTGGCACCTGCCGGACCCGGGCAAGGTGATTTCCTCCCGTCACGCCGAAATCCGTTCCGAAGGCGGGCGTTTCCTGATTCGCGACACCTCCACCAATGGCGTCTTTATCAACGACGGCCAGGAGCCCCTGGGGCGCGACGCCGAATCACCGATCCGGCACGGCGATCGCCTGCGTTTTGGCGATTATGAGATCGCCGTGAGCATTGCCGGCGCGGACACCCCGTCAGACAGTGCCGTCCAGGCGCCATCCGCTGCCCCTCGGCAGCCTGAGTCCTCGCCATCCCCTTTGGCCAGTGGGCTGTCGGACCCGATTGCCGAGCCGGCCAAGCCTGAGCAGGACAGCAGTGACATGAATGCGGTTCTGGCGTCCGGCCTCAACGAACGATTCCTGGGTGACAGCCATGTGGATATGCCCAAGGCGGAAATTCCGGACCAGTGGGACTGGGGAGCCGTGTCCGGACCCGACGAGGAACGGGAACGCACCACCAAAACGCAGGTTGATCAGTTGCAGGCCCTGCTGGACGGTCTGGGGCTGGGGGGCATGGAATCCGCCTCGCTGACAACGGACCAGTGCCGTGCCCTGGGGAATCTGACCCGGACCCTGCTGGATCGACTGCTGGACCTGCTGCATATGCGGGCCCGTCAGAAACAGCAGCTTCGGGTCAAACAGACGCTGTTCCAGCGCAGCGAGAACAATCCCCTGAAATTTTCAGCCACCTCCAGTGATGCCCTGGAAAGCCTGCTTTTCCGCCGGCACCCGTCCTTCCTCGGTCCCGAGGAAGCGGTGTCCCAGGCATTCAGTGATGTGGTCAATCATGAACGCGCCCTGCTCGTGGGCGTGGAAGAAGTGATCCGGGACATCCTGCAGCCCCCCTCTGGCAGTGAGGAGAGCGGGTTGTTCCAGAAACGCAAGGCACTGGCGGCGGTGCATCAGCGGCGCCAGCAGCACCTGCAGGAATACGGTGATGCCGACCGTATGCTGCGCAGCGATACTTTTGTGGACGCCTATGAAGTGGCGGTGAGTCGTAGTGAAAGGGAGTAGTCAGACAATGCGATGGTTTCAGTGTTTGTTCCTTGTCGGTGTGGTGCTTTTGAGCGGCTGTACGGTGGCCAATTATGTGGTCGACCCGTATACCCGAATGAGCTTCCAGGCCAGCGACGACATCAACCCGGATGGTTCCGGGCGGGCGTCACCACTGGTTATCCGGATCTACGAGCTGCGCAGCGTGGACACCTTCCGCAGTGCCGGCTTCTTCGATCTGTACGACGAGCCCGAAGGAGTCCTCGACCGGGATCTGCTTTCCATGAGCGAGGTGGTACTGCGGCCGGAACTGGTGGAAAAACTGCCGGAAAAAAGGCTGGATGAGAACACCCGCTATATCGGCATCGTGGCGGCCTTCCAGAACATCGACGACGCCGAGTGGAAGATGATCCTGGATGCGAACCCCCAGGGGTACAAGGACATAAAAATTGCCGTTGATGGTCTGGAGATGACCCGGGTCCGCGACTGAGTCGCGCCACCAGAACCGCGAAGTTTTACACACGAAAGGACAGCACATCATGGAACGATTGGCCAAGGTCGCCTGGTCTGAGGGCATGTTGCTCAGGCCCCAGCATTTCCAGCAGCAGGACCGGTTCCTGTATCACGCTGCCTGCCAGCGGCACAATCTGATGAATCCCCACGGCTACGGGGTGCGGGAACTGGTCATGGACCAGCAGGCCCCGGCCCTGGGCCAGATCAGCCTGGTGAAGGTTACCGGCATCTTTCCCGATGGTATGCCCTTCGCGTTTGACCAGAGCGACGGCCTGGAACTGGAAGTGCCCGGTGACGCCCGGGACGAACTGGTCTGGCTGGCGGTGCCCACCGAGCGTCAGGCCGGCGTCAATATCGCCGTGCAGGACCAGGGGCAGGTCGCCCGGTATATGTTCCAGGAAAGCAGCGTACAGGACGACTCCGACGAGAGCGGCGAAGAGGAAACCCTGGGCCTGGCACGCCTGAACCCCACCCTGCGCATGGGCCGTGAGGACCTGTCCGGCTACGCCGCCATCCCGGTGGCCAGGGTGGTGGAGGTCATCGCCGACAAGGAAGTGCGGCTGGACCGAAATTTCATGCCACCGTGCCTGGATATCGAACGTATTGCGCCGCTGTCCTCCCTGGTGCGGGAGTCCCTGGCCATGGTCAAACAGCGGGCCAAGGCCCTGGCCGGGCGCATGCAAAAGGGCGCCGAGCAGTCCACCACGCTGTTCGATGTGCTGATGCTGCAGACCCTCAACCGCTGGCAGCCCACCCTGGAACACCTCAAGGACAGCCCGCTGGTCCATCCCGAGCGGTTCTACGAGCTGGTGGTCACCCTGATCGGCGAGCTGGCCACCTTTACCCGTGCCGAGAAGGTGCCTCCCAAGCTGCCGGAATACCGCCACGACCGGCTCACCGAAACCTTCGGCGACCTGGCGGCGGCGCTGAGCCAGTCCCTGAGCACGGTGCTGGAGCAGACCGCCGTGGCCCTCAAGCTGGAAGAGGCGCAGTTTGGCATCAAGGTGGCACCACTTACCGACAAATCCATGCTGGAATCCGCCCAGTTTGTGCTGGCGGTGCAGGCTGACCTCACCACCGAGGATATCCGACGTCGCCTGCCGGCCCAGATCAAGCTGGGGCCGGTGGAGCACATCCGTGACCTGGTCAACAACCACCTGCCGGGTATCGGTATCAGCGCACTGCCGGTGGCGCCGCGACAGATCCCGTTCCATGCCGGCTATCACTACTTCCTGCTGGACAACAAGAGCGACCGCTGGGAACAACTCAAGCAGAGTGGCGGCCTTGCGCTGCACGTGTCCGGCAACTATCCCGGACTCAAGCTGGAACTCTGGGCCATCAGGCAGTAGCCCGTTTCAGGGACGTTGAGCATCAGACAGGGACGATGACATGAACGACAGTACCGTAATCAAGCCCAGGCCGGGGGCCCGGCAGGTAGAACCGAGGCCCGACCGGCCGTCCGCCGACGATGACCGCACCTTGCTGTCATCACCGTCCGGGGGCGCCACCGATGGCGGTTATCCCACCGAATCGGCCAGTCGCTTCCGGCTGCCATCCACCCAACTGGGGCCGATCTGCGATGAGGCATCGCGCCTGCTGTCGGTGGCCAACCGCCTGTCCCGTGCGGAAAGCGTGGAGGACATGACCCACCTGCGGCGCCAGTGCATGGACCTGGTGCGTGAATACCGGGCGGCCCTGAAGGCGGCGGACCAGAGCCCGGAAACCGTCGATGTGGCGTCCTACTGCGTCTGCGCCCTGCTGGACGAGATCGTGCTGAACAGCACCTGGGGGCAAAGCGGCCAATGGGCGGCGGCATCGCTGTTGTCGGAGTTCCACTCCCAGACCTGGTCCGGCACCCACTTCTTCGAGCTGGTGGACAAGGCCCGCCGCACCTCCAACATCCCTCTGATGATGCTGCAGTACCTGTGCCTGTCCCTCGGGTTCAAGGGGCGTTACCGGGTGGAAGAGCGTGGCGAGGAGCAACTGGATATCCTGCGGGACTGTCTCTACCACGAGATCTGCGCCGATCAGGGCCGCTTCACCACTCCGTTCGACCGTGGTTGGGAAGACCGGGTAACCCCCGGAACGGGCCTGACCCACGGCGTGCCCCTGTGGGTGGGGGCGGCCATCTGCGCGGTGGCCCTGCTGCTGGGTTACCTGTGGCTGACCCATCAGCTCAATACCTATGCCGAGCCGGTGCTGGCAGACCTGAATCAGGTCGGCATTCCCGAGCGTCCCGCCCAGGAGGGGCCAGGCAACCCGGACGACCTGCGTTACCTGCGGCAGATGTTGCAGACCGAGATCGATCGCGGACTGGTGGAACTGGACGGCGAAGGTTCCGGCACCCGCCTGCGCATTGGTAACGAGGCACTGTTCGACTCCGGCGGTGTCGATGTCAGTGAGGACATGGTGCCGGTGATCAGCAAGATTGCCCGGGCCCTGGAATCCACCAGTGGCTCCATCCTGGTGACCGGCCATACCGACAACCGGCCCATCGCCACCAGCCAGTATCCGTCCAACTGGCACCTGTCGCTGGCGCGGGCCACCTCGGTGTCGGACATGCTGGGGCGCAACGGCAACCTTAAGGGCCGGCTCTGGCCGGAAGGCCGGGGTGAAGCCGAACCGCTGTTCAAGAACGATACCGCCGAGAATCGCGCCCGCAACCGTCGCGTGGAAATCCTCCTGGTCCCGGAAACTTAAGGAAGAGGTCTGAGTTATGGCATGGATTCGCCGGATAACCGGTTTTATCACCTGGCGCAGGGTATTCCTGTTCCTGGGCCTGCTGGCCCTGGTGCTGCTGATCTGGTTCGGTGGCCCGTTGCTGGCCATCGCCGACTACAAGCCCCTGGCTTCGGTCACGGCACGGCTGGTGTTCCTGCTGTGCCTGGTCATCGTGTTCCTGGCGGTCAGCCTGTGGCGGGCCCGCCGCCAGCGCAAGGACAACGAAAAGGTCGTCACCGAGATGATGGCGGGTAACGAGCAGGACGAGTTGCTCAAGGAGGAGATGGAAACCCAGCGCAACAACCTGCGCAAGGCCCTGGCGCTGATGAAACAGTGGAAGCCGGGGCGGTTCCGCTCCGTCTACGAGTTGCCCTGGTATATGATTATCGGCGCTCCCGGCTCCGGCAAGTCCACCGCACTGCTCAACTCCGGCCTGGAGTTTCCCCTCAAGAGCGAAATGGGGCTGGACTCGGTCAAGGGCGTCGGCGGTACCCGATACTGTGACTGGTGGTTCACCAACCGCGCCGTCATCATCGATACCGCCGGTCGCTACACCACCCAGGAATCCGGCGACAAACGGGATGCCAAGGGCTGGAAGTCGTTCCTGGGGCTGCTGCGCAAGTACCGCTCCCGTCAGCCTATCAATGGCGTGATCCTGTCGGTGAGCGTGGCCGACCTGCTGGAACAGACACCCACGGAACGCCAGCTCCATGCCCGGGCCCTGAAGCAGCGGGTGCAGGAGTTGCGCAACCGCCTGGGGGTGGTGTTCCCGGTCTATGTGCTGCTCACCAAGTTCGACTTGCTGGAAGGCTTCTCCGATACCTTCGCCATGCTCTCGGAGCAGGAGCGGGAGGAAGTCTTCGGCATCACCTTCGACCTGCATTCGGTCCGTGATCCGGAGCAGCTTCCGGCCAGCTTCGAGCAGGAGTTCGATGGCCTGCAGGAACGCCTGAGTCACTTCCTGCTGCACCGGCTGCAACAGGAACGTACCCCGGAAACCCGTCGGCGTATTTACCAGTTCCCCAAGCAGGTGGCCCTGCTGAAGGCGCCGCTGTGGAATCTGATGAAGGAAGTGTTCTTCCCCTCCGCCTACGAGGACGTGCCGTTGCTGCGGGGCATCTATCTGGTGTCGTCGGAGCAGGACGGTCGCACCAGCGACAAAGTGTCCTCGCTGGTGGATCGTCAGCTCCGGTTGAACGTGCCGGGCCACGGGCGTCCCGGCAATGGCCTGCCCAGCGACGGTTTCTTCCTGCATCGCCTGTTCGACAGCATCATCTTCTCCGAATACGGCCTGGCCATGGCCGATGGCGCCAAGGACCGGCGGTACCGGCGCCTGCGTCAGGTGGCGGTGGCCGCCATGGTGCTGGTGACCGCCGGTATCGGTGCTTCCTGGTACCTTGAGTACCAGTGGAACCGGGACCTGATTGCCACCTACCGTGGCGATATGGATCAGCTCCAGGACGACATGAATCGTCTGGAAACCAGTGATGGCAACTGGCTGGTGCTCAACGACACCCTGAACACCGCCGCCCACATGCCCGGTGTGATGGGTACCCCGTTACCTGAAGGCGGCAACTATCCGCTGGGCTTCTTCCATAACGGCGCGCTGGCCCAGGCGGCGGAAGGGGCTTATGGGCGGCTGTTGCAGTATCGCTTCGCGGACGGCTTCCGCCAGTCCATGGAAGGCGAGATTGCCGCCAACCTGGGTAACCTGGATTACCTCTACGAGAGCCTGAAGACCTACCTGATGGTCAGCAATCGCGAGCATTTCGAGCAGGTACAGGTGGAAGCCTGGTTCGAGTTCATGCTGGCCCGTCAGATTCCCGGTGAGGTCAACCGGCCGTCAAGGGAGGAGCTTGGTCAGCACCTGGGGCAGTACCTCGCCCTGAACCACAATATCCCGGCGGATCGGGAACTGGTCTCCCGGGCCCGCGGCGAACTGACCGCCATGCCCCTGGACGAGCGGGCTTACCAGCGCATCCGTGCCGATGCCCTGGGGGCGGGGCTGCCTGAGTTCACCGTGAACAAGGTGCTGGGTACCGTGGCCGAGGAGGTCTTTGAACGGCGGTCCGGCACGCCCATGCGGGAGGGCATTCCCGGGCTGTATACCGCCAACGGCTACCGTGGCCTGTTTGAAGCGGAACGGGACCAGGTGGTTGGCCATCTGCTGGAGGATTCCTGGGTCTACGGAGAGGAGACGGAGGACTTCCGCAACCTGGATGAGGGGCGCATCAAGCAACTGGTGGAGGATCGCTACTTCCGGGACTACATCCACGCCTGGGAGCAGTTGCTGGCCGACCTGCAGGTGCGCCGCTTCGACAATACCCGTGAGGGTCGTTACCTGATGAGCCTGCTGTCCGGCCCGGAGGCGCCCATTGACCGGCTGGTGGAGGCCATCCGTTTCAATACCCGCCTTTCCGTGGAGGAAGAAGGCAGCGCAGCAGCGGGTGAAGCGATGGGTAATGCCGGCGACATGGCGCAGGAAGAACTGCGTCGCAAGAGCCGCGCCTTTGACCGAATGAGCCGGATCATGCCGGAAAACATGATTGCCGAGCATGAGCTGACGCCGGTGGACCGGGCCTTCCGCCCCCTCCATGACGTGAGCGAGGAAACCCTGGGCACCATCAAGGACCGGGCCCGGACCATGGCCCGCTACCTGGCGGAGCAGGACCAGGGTATGTCCGAGGCCTATGCCACGGTGTCCCGGTCTGACTTCGACAATGCGGTGAAAACCCTCCACGCGGCCATTGGCAACAGCCAGTCGCCCCAGTTGCAGACCTGGCTGGGGGAAGTGCCCGGGGATGCCCGGCGGCTGGTCAAGGTGTCCTCCACCCGGCGGGTGAATGACATCTGGCGGTCCAATGTGTACCGGGAGTATCAGGACGCCATCGCCGGACAGTATCCGCTTGCCCCCCAGGCGGACGCGGAAGTCGCCCTTGCGGATTTCGCCGCCTTCTTCGGCTATGGCGGCGTGCTGGACACCTTCTTCCAGGATCACGTGGCCGAGCATGTGGACACCGGCACATCGCCCTGGTCGTTGTCGCCGGCGGCGGGTATCCGCCAGTCGAGCCTGCAGGTGTTCCTGCAGGCAAGGCGCATCCGTGAGGCCTTTTTTATCAATGGCACCCAGACACTCAAGGCGTCCTTCACGCTCAAGCCGGCCTACCTGGATGGCCGGGTGGCCAAACTGCAGCTGAGGATCGGCGACCGGACCCTGGGCTATCGCCATGGTCCCCCGCGGACTGTGGCCTTTGACTGGCCGCTGCAGTCCGGGTCGGGCGTGCGGGTGACCATGACCCGTGGTACGGGAACCGATACCGCCATCCAGGCAAACTTCGGTGGTGACTGGGCACTGTTCCGATTCCTGGGTGCCTACGGTGGCCTGTCGGGCTCCGGCCGCAGCCGCAACGTGGATATCCTGTCCGACGGTTACCTGGCCACCCTGGAGATGACGCCGGATTCAGTGAAACACCCGTTCGATCTGTCGGTGCTGAACAACTTCCGATTGCCGTCGAGACTCTGATAATAACGAGGACAAGCCATCATGAGTTGGGGATATATGGGAAAGGTGCCGGGTCGGGGAGACTTCCTCACCCACAATGTGCACCCGGAAATCCGCGACCTGTTCTTCGAGTGGTGTCAGGCCAGCCTGGCGGTCAGTCGTGACCAGTTGGGGGATAACTGGATGGACGCCTACCTGACAGCGCCCATCTGGCACTTCTGTGCCGGGCCCGGGGGCATGGCGGAAACCGGCGTGGTGGGCACCATGATCCCCTCCGTGGACCGGGTGGGTCGCCATTTCCCGTTCCTGGCCGTGGCGGATTATGACGGTGTGGCCATGGATGCCTGGCGTCACCCGGACTGGGCGGCGGCCATGGAGGACTGTATCCTGGCGGTGCTGGACGACGGCTGGGAGGAAGAACCCTGGCGCCAGAAACTGGTGGATGTGGCACTGCCCGCGTCCGACAGCAGCCGTCTGGCGTGGCCGGTTACCGAAGGCAACCTGATGATTCCGGGCGCGGCCAGGGAGTCCGAATGGCTGGATGCCCTGTTGCGGCGCCAGAACGGGTTGGCTGTCTGGTGGACGCAGGGCTCGGCATTCGTGGAGCCGGCCACCCTGCTGACCGATGGCCTGCCCAAGGTTGGGCAATTTGCAGCGATGATGGTGGGAAAGTGGCAGAATCATGGTTGGCAGCAGGCAGAACTTGAGGAGCAGTAACACCATGCAGGCGGAGTCCGTGGCGTTTACCCATCGGGGAGCGGTCCGTGACCACAACGAAGATGCCTTCGTTGAGTTCACCGACTGTGGGCTCTGGGTGGTGGCGGACGGCATGGGGGGTTATCGCGCCGGGGATGTGGCCAGTCAGCTGATCTGTGACACGGTTACCAGTGCCCGGCGGCGACATGACGGTATGCTGGGCAAAGTTGAGCTGGAGCAGGCAATCCAGCAGGCCAACCAGCGTATCCGGCGATTCGGTCGTGAAGAACTGGGTGGCCAGACCCTGGGGTCCACGGTGGTGGCACTGTTGATCGAAGGGGACGCGTACCACCTGTTCTGGGCCGGCGACAGTCGCTGTTACCGGCTCAGGGACAACGAGATGACCCAGCTTTCCCGTGACCACAGCCAGGTGGCGGATATGGTGGAACAGGGAGTGCTGGACGAGCGTGAAGCGGAACGCCACCCGCTGGCCCATGTGATTACCCGGGCCCTCGGTGTGGATGACAGCCTGACCCTGGACTACCGGTCCGGTCAGGTGGAGCCCGGTGACTACTTCATGCTCTGCAGTGACGGTGTCAGCAAGGAGCTGGAAAATGCCGAGATCAGGGCGTTCCTGAACGGCGGCCCGATCCACGACGTCAGTCAGGCGATGATGCACTCACTGCTGATTAAGAAATGCAATGACAACATCACCTGTATCATTGTTAAAGTACCTGATCGTTGCTATAGTCCCGGCGACGTGACCGGAGGGGACGATGAGACGATCCCGATGAAAGTCCGGTTATCGTAACGTGAAGGAACACGATTGAAGGATCAATGGAGTACGACGGCAGGAAGCCTCATGACAGATCAAACCCCCCATCTTCTGGACATCCCCTCACTACTGGCTGATATCTCCCAGGATCAACCCTGTGGCGACGATACCCGTGAGGACGCCTCTCCCGCATCGCCTTACTTCACCCTGAAGGATCTGCGCAGTCAGGCCCGTGCCCTGGAACGTCAGGTACTCGCCGACGATGAAGTGGTCCAGGTTCCGCAATGGCGTGAAATGGCCCGGGAGATCCCCGTACTGCTTACCGAGCGTACCAAGGACCTGGAATACGTGGCCTGGCTGATTGAAGCCCTGTGTCGCGAGCACGGTTTCGTCGGTCTGGCGGATGGCTTCATGCTGGCCCGGGAACTGCTGCTGAACCACTGGGATAACCTCTATCCCGCCCCCGATGAGGAAGGGTTTGCCACCCGCATTGCGCCGCTGGTGGGCCTGAACGGCCTGGATGCCGAAGGTACCCTGATCCAGCCGATCCTCTCGGTGCCCCTGTTCCAGTCCGACGATGGCGGTTCCTTTGCCACCTGGCACGCCGAGCAGGCCGCCGAGGTTGGCCGCCTGGACGAAGAGCGGGCCCTCAACCGCATCAAGGCGGGTGCTGCCTCCCCGGATGAGCTTACGACAGCGGTTGCCAGTACACCGGTCGAGGAACTGGCCTCTACCCGCGAGGCTATCCATCGCGCCCAGCAGGCCTTCAGTGAATTGTCCGATGTGATGGACGAGGTGATGGGCGAGCCGCAGCCCACCACCAATGTCCGGCAGGCCCTGGATCGTTGCCTGGCTGTGTTGTCCCATCACGCCGGTGCACGTATCGATGAATGGACCCGGCAGCATGCCCCCGAGCCCGTCGCCGAAAGTGGCGTGGACAGCGATACCGACTCCGCTGAGGAAGCGTCCGATGGCGCCGCGCCGGCCCGCAAGGTGGATCCGGTGCAGGTGGCTATTGAAAGCCGGGCCGAGGCGTTGGCGGAGTTGCGCCGGCTGTCGGATTTCTTCCTCAAGACCGAACCCCATTCCCCGGTGTCCTATGCCATTCGCCAGGCCGTGCGCTGGAGCGACATGTCATTGCCGGAATTGATGCAGGAACTGATTGACGACGGTGGCGCCCGCGATGGGTTCTACCGTCTGACCGGAGTGCCGGCCCCCGAGCCGCGGGAGTAAATAGCGGCACCAGAGGGCCTGATCACAGGCTCGCTAACCAGTGAAGCGCTACAGGAGACAGAGACATGGACAGCATTCACGACAAACTATCCAGGGTCCGGAAACCCCGGGTACACATTACCTATGATGTTGAAACCGAAGGGGCAATGGTCAAGAAAGAACTCCCCTTTGTGGTCGGTGTCATGGGGGATTTCTCTGGCAATAACAGTGACAGTCCCAAGCCGCTGAAAGACCGCCGGTTTATCCAGATCGACCGGGACAACTTCGACGACGTCCTGCGCCGTATGGCTCCCAAGCTCAGGCTGAAGGTCGACAACAAGCTTTCCGATGATGACTCCCAGATCGCCGTTGATCTGGCATTCAACTCCATGGACGACTTCCAGCCGGCTGCCGTGGTTAACCAGGTGGAACCGCTGCGGGAACTGATGGAAACCCGTAACAAACTGCGGGACCTGATGACCAAGGTGGACCGTTCCGAGGAACTGGAAGAGCTGCTGGAGCGGGTCCTGAACAATTCCGACGATCTGCAGAAGCTGAACGCCGATCTTGGTGAGACAGAGGGGGACAAGGAATGAGTGCCGAAACCCAGGCGGCGGAAAACGAAGCCGCACTAGCCGAAGAAGCATCACTGAGTCTGCTGGACCAGGCCATTGGCGCCACCAAGCAGACCGAGAGCGACCGCGCCCGGGAGCTGATCCGCACGCTGGCGGACGAAGCCATGAAGGGCACGGTAACCTGGAACAAGAACCTGACCATTACCTTCCGTCAGGCCATTGCCCAGATCGACAAGCTGATTTCCACCCAGTTATCGGAAATCATGCACCAGGAGGAGTTCCAGCAACTGGAAGGCACCTGGCGTGGTCTGCATCACTTGGTGATGAACTCTGAAACCAGCGCCACCCTGAAGATCCGCATGCTCAACATGAGCAAGAAGGAGCTGCACAAGGATCTGTCCAAGGCGGTGGAATTCGATCAGAGCCAGGTCTTCAAGAAGATCTACGAATCCGAGTTCGGTACCGCCGGTGGCGAACCCTACGGCGCCATGATCGGTGACTACCAGTTCACCAACCACCCGAACGACATCGAGACCCTGAGCCTGATGTCCAACGTGGCGGCTGCCGGCTTCTGTCCGTTCATCTCCGCCGGTGGTTCCGGCCTGTTTGGCTTTGATGACTGGACCGAGCTGTCCAAGCCCCGGGACCTGGAGAAGGTGTTCGAGTCCCTGGAATACACCAAGTGGCGTTCGTTCCGTGAGAGCGAGGATTCCCGCTTCGTGACGCTCACCATGCCCCGGGTGCTGGCACGACTGCCCTACGGTCAGGCCACCCGTCCGGTGGAGGAGTTCGGCTTCGAGGAATTCGAGGTGGATTCGGATACCGGTATGGCGGTCGAGCCCGACCACGAGGACTACTGCTGGATGAACGCGGCTTATGTCATGGGCAGCCGCATGACCAACGCCTTCGCCAAGTACGGCTTCTGCACCGCGATCCGTGGCGCCGAGGGCGGAGGCAAGGTGGAAGGCCTGCCGGCTCACATCTTCCAGAGCGACGATGGCGACCCGGACCTGAAGTGTCCCACCGAGATCGGCATTACCGACCGTCGTGAAGCGGAACTGAGCAAGCTGGGCTTCCTGCCCCTGTGTCACTACAAGAACACGGATTACGCGGTGTTCTTCGGGGCCCAGACCTGTCAGCGTCCGAAGATCTACGACAACCCGGATGCTACTGCCAACGCGGCCATTTCCGCCCGCCTGCCGTACATGATGGCCACCTCCCGGTTTGCCCACTACCTGAAGGTGATGGCGCGGGACAAGATCGGTTCCTTCATGGAAGCCGAGGACGTGGAACACTGGCTGAACCGCTGGATCCTGAACTACGTGAACGCCTCAGAGGGCGGTGGTCAGGAAATCCGCGCCAAGTTCCCGCTGGCGGATGCCCGGGTGCAGGTGCGTGAGATTCCGGGTCGTCCCGGCTCCTACAATGCCATCGCCTGGCTCCGGCCCTGGCTGCAGATGGAGGAACTGACCACCTCCCTCCGTATGGTCGCCAAGATTCCGGAAATGGGTAACTGATCCTGGCGGGTGACATCCCCAACGGGAATCAGGAATGAACGATAAGCAGGGATGCTTTATGGGCGCAGCGCTGAGCTTCGTTGACAAGGATTACCTTGACCGCCAGCCAACGGCAAAGGCCCCGGTCGTACCGGACCGGGGCTTCGCCGAGCGGCTGGTGGCCGAGGCCGACGATATGCAGGCGCTGTTGCTGCTGCTGGGCCGGACGGATCCGGAAAAGCAGTGGACACGCCCGGATATCACGGCACTGCTGGCCGGCATGCTGGTCAAGCTGGACCGGCTGCTCAACGACCAGATCAATGCGATCCTCCACCATCCGGACTTCCAGGCCCTGGAAGCCAACTGGCGTGGTCTGCAACTGCTGTCGGACCAGGTGGTGGAAAGCGACAGCGAGGGCCTGGTGAAGGTCCGTTTCCTGGACCTGAGCTGGAACCAGTTGCGCAAGGACCTGACCCGGTCCATCGAGTTCGACCACTCCCGCCTGTTTGCCAAGATCTACTCCGAGGAGTTCGGTAACCCGGGCGGTGAGCCCTTTGGCCTGTTGCTGGGGGCCTATACGGTCAGCCATCGCACCGAGGGTGGCCAGTCCAATATGGATACCCTCAAGGAGCTGGCGCGGGTGGGTGCGGCGGCGTTTGCGCCGGTGATCGTGAATGCGGACCCCAGTTTCTTTGGCGTCGACCAGTTTGCCGACCTCACCGCCGTCAGTGAGCTGGAGAGCCATTTCAGTCAGCCGGAACTGGTGAAGTGGCAGTCGCTGCGACAGGAAGAGGATTCCCGCTTCCTGGGGCTGGCCATGCCACGGATCATGTTGCGGGCACCCCACCTGGGACCGGGGCAGGGTGTCGAGGGTTTCCGGTTCCGGGAGTCCGGCAGCCAGACCGCCACGGATTACCTGTGGGGGCCGGCGTGTTTCGGATTTGGCACGGTGGCGATCCGCGCCTTCTGCGAATCCGGCTGGTTTGCCCAGATCCGCGGGTTCCGGGCGGGTCAGGTGGCCCATGGGGTGGTGGATAACCTGCCCTCCATCCAGACAAACACCAGAACCGGGGTGCTCTTTCCCAGTCGCCACGCCGTGGACTGGCAGATCACCGACAGGATGGAGCGGGCTCTGGCGGATGAAGGCTTCCTGCCTTTGTCGCCGTTGGCCAACACCGAGATGCTGGCGTTTCATTCGGTGCCTTCGGTGCAGCAACCGGCGACCTACGAAAAGCCATCGGCCGAAATGAGCGCGCGTCTGTCCGCCATGCTTCACTACACCCTCTGCGTCTCCCGCTTTGCCCACTACCTGAAGGTGATGGGGCGTGACCGGGTGGGCGGCTACCGCACGCCGGAGGACTGTGAGGAGCAACTGCGCAAATGGTTGCGGGGCTACACCATGGCCACCGAAGGTGCTTCGGACGAGATGCGCGCCCGCTTCCCGCTACGGGATGCCCATGTGTCGGTGAAGGCCCGGGCGGGCGACCCTGGCAAGTTCTACTCGGTCATTCGCCTGCAACCCCATTTCCAGATTGATCAACTGGTCACAGGTATGAAGCTGATCACCGAGTTAACGCCTGTTAATCGAATATAATGCGTTGGCTTGCTCCGGCAAGCCATGCAGCCAGGACGCTGGATGAAAGGACAACCTACTGGCCGGCAATCGGCCACGGAAGAAGGAAACCGAGAATGGAAGCGATCAGGGAACTGCTGTCTTCAGGCCAACTGGACGAGGCCATTACCCAAGCCCAGGACATACTCCGCAAGGATCCCTCAGCCACCGATGTGCGTGCCTGCCTGATCGAACTGCTGTGCCTGGACGGCCAGCTGGAGCGGGCGGACGACATGCTGATGTCCCTCGCCAAGCACCAGCCGGACTGGCTGGCTGGCGCTGCCAATCTGCGCCAGTTGATGCGGGCGCAGCATGCCCGCCTGGCCCTGGCTGACGGCAAACTCGCCGACGACGTGGTAGCCACCCCGGGTGAGCAGCTTGAAGCGCTGCTGGCGGTCAACCTGAACCTGACCGAAGGCAAGCCGGAAGCCGCGTCCGAGGCGGCCCGCAACCTGGAAGCCGGCCGCACCGACACCCGTTACCGGGTTGGTGACCAGGAAGGCGATTTCCGCGATTGCGACGACAGTCTTGCCGGCTTTTTCGAAGGCCTGGGCACCGACGGTCATTATTACCTGTGGTTGTGGAGCGATATCCAGGAAGTGGAGTTCCATGCCGCCACCTCACCGGTGGAACTGATCTGGCGACGTGCCAGCGTCACCCTGAAGGATGGCCGCCAGGGCGAGGTGTTCGTGCCGCTGACCTACCTGCGCAGCCAGACCGCGAACCAGAAACTGGGGCGTGAAACCGACTGGCAGGAGCACGATGGCGGGCTGGTCACCGGTCTTGGCCTGAAGACCTTCCTGCTGGGTGACGACGCCGTCACCCTGGAGAGCGTCCGTCTCCTGGCGTGTTGTGACGAACCGGCCACCAGTGAAACCGCGGACGCAGGGGCCAACGGATGAACACCAAACTCCAGATGAGCGTGCTCGACAGACTGGCGGAGGGGGACGACAGCCGTCCGACCCTCGCTCGTATCCGCCAGGCTGTCCGTCGCGATCTGGAGTGTCTGCTGAACGCCCGCCGGTCCTGGTTACCGCTGGATCAGGGAGGCAGGGAACTACAGACCTCGGTGCTGGGCTACGGCCTGCCGGACTTCACGGTCATGGACCTGAGTACGGAGGACGGTCGCCAGTGGCTCTGCGATGAGGTCCGCAACACCATCAACCGGTTTGAGCCCCGCCTGACCCGAGTCCAGGTCACCATGCGGGATGCGGAGGCCCCCCTGGACCGTCAGCTGAGGCTGCGTATTGATGCGGTACTGCTGGTGGATCCGGTGCCCGAACCGGTGGCGTTTGATTCGGAAGTCGAACCGGTCACCCTGGCGGTGACCCTTCAGGAGTGTGCCTGATGAGCGAAGAGCTTCTTCAGTATTACAACCGCGAGCTGGCCTACCTGCGACGTCAGGGTGCCGAGTTTGCCCGTGCCTACCCGAAGGTGGCAGGCCGGCTGCGGGTGAGTGATGAAGCCGTGGAAGACCCCCATGTATCCCGGTTGCTGGAAGGGGTGGCGTTCCTGACGGCGCAGATCCGTCAGCGCCTGGATGGCCACTTTCCGGAATTGACCGATATCCTGATGGGCAGCCTGTATCCCGATTACCAGGCGCCGATCCCGTCCATGACGGTATTGCAGTTGACGGCCTCCCGGGCCCAGACCCACTGCTCGCCATTGACTGAAGGCCAGGCCTTCGAGACTCGGGTGGAAAAGATGCCGGACTGCGAGTTCCGCGCCCCCGGTGACCACTACATCGCACCGGTGACCGTGGAGAGCGCCGATTTCCAGAACGCGCCGTTCGATGCGCCACGCCCGCCGGGCACCGAGGGCGCCCAGAGCGTGATCACCCTGCGACTGTCGGCGCCGACTCCGTTCAGCGAGATTGACCTGCCATGGCTGAGGTTCTTCCTCCACGGTCAGGCCCACCTGAGCAATGAACTTTACGATCTGATCCACCGTACCGGCCTGGGTGTGGCCATCGCGCCGGTGAGTGACCGACGCCAGTCGACGTTCCTGCCGGCCAACCGCATTCGTCCGGTGGGCTTCGATGAGAACGAGGCGCTGGTCCCCTACAGCAAGCGCAGTATGGCGGGTTACCGTCTGCTGACGGAGTTCTTCCTGTTCCCGGAGAAGTTCCTGTTCACCCAGCTTGATGACATGATCGGCTGCTGGCCGGAGGCGAAGGAAATTGACATCACCTTCTACCTGTCGGAAACCTCCTCCGAGCTGGAAAAGAGTTTCCAGTCGGATCATATGCGGCTGTGGTGCGTGCCGGTGGTCAACCTGTTCGAGGAAACCCTGGAACCCTCGCCGCTGGATGATACCCGCCACGAGCATCGCCTGGTGTCCCGTTACCGCAAGGCGGACGCCTTTGAGGTGGTCAATGTGGACTCCGTGTCCCTGGTGAACAGCGGCAAGATCCGGGAGATGGCTCCCTATTACGGATTGGGACACCCCCGCTGGCAGACCGACCTGGACCTGTTCTGGCACCTTCAGCGGCGGCCGGCGGACTGGGTGGGCGGTCAGATGGAACCGGGCACGGAAACCGTCCTGAGCCTGGTGGACAACCGCTACGAAAATCGCGACCTGGATGCCATCCCCGACGACGAGGCACTGGTCATCAAGGCCCAGTGCTGCAACCGCAACGTGCCGGACCGACTGCCGTTCGGCGGTGGTGATCCCACCTTCAAGACGGTCTCCGAACCGTTGATCGACAGGGCAGTGGCACTGCTGGCGCCCACCTCTACGGTGCGCCCGGAACTGTCCGGCGCGAGCCGGTGGCAGTTTATCCGCCACCTGAACCTGGAATATTTCACCGGCGATGACGCCCGTGAGCGCCTCAAGGCGGTGCTGCAGCTGTACGACTTCCGCCAGACACCGGAATCCCGGGCCATGGTGGAAGGTATCGAAAAGGTCGAGGTACGCCGGGTCGCTGCCCGGGTAGGCAAGGGCGTTCGTAGTGGCCTGACCCAGGGCACCGAGTTTCGGATCACCTTTTCCCGGCCCCGGTATGCCGGCACCAGCATCTACCTGTTTTCGGCGGTACTGGACCGTTTCCTGGCCCAGTTTGCCCAGCTAAACAGTTTCACCCGGCTGCGGATCCGCCTCAGTGGCCACAGCCGTGACTATCACGCCTGGCCGGCCCGGGCGGGGGAGCGGGAGCTGGTATGAAGCAGCCACTGGGCACCTTCTTCCGCGAAGTCTGGCGTACGGAACGCCAGTTGCCGGGCGAGAAGGCCGGCTACCACCGCATTGGCCACGACGGCTGGCCGGAGCGGGAGCTGGTGCATTTCCGGTCGAGCCAGCATATGGGATTCTCGGGCCAGGACGTGGTGGAGCGCAAGGTGAACCGGCTCGACAACGGCCTGCAGCAGGCGGAACTGACGGTGGACACCATGGGGCTCACGGGCGCCCGCGGTGCCCTGCCGGCCCACTACTCGGAAATGGTGCTGGCACAGCTGAAACAGAAATCACCGGCGATGCGGGACTTCTTCGACCTGTTCAATCACCGGCTACTGTCGCTGTACTACCGAAGCTGGGAAAAGACCCAGCCGGCGGTCCATCAGGAACGCAAGGGCGAGGACGATTTCACCCGAATCCTCAAGTCGCTGACCGGCAGCGAACAGCAGTGGGAGATCTGGTACGGCGGTGCCATGTCCCGGGGCGCCCGTTCTGCTGCCACCCTGAAAGCGGTGCTGTCGGATGTTACCGGCATGCCGGTGGCGGTTCGTACCCTGCAGGGTGGCTGGGTACGGGTAGCCCCGGAAGACCAGAGCAGGCTGCCGACCCGTCGGGATCCGGAAGGTCAGTACGCCCGGCTGGGAGACGCCATGCTGGGCAGCCGGGCCTGGATGGCGGACCGGGGCGCCGACGTGGTGTTCTACCCCCGTAATCGCCAGCAGGTAAAGGATGTTCTGCCCAAGGGGCGCTGTAGCGCCGCCATCGCCCGAATGGCCCACCGCCTGGTGGGGGGGCAGACCCGGGTCCGCTACCTGCTGGCGGCCAAGGCCCGGGACCTGACCGGTGCGCGCCTCGGCCAGCAGGGCCGACTCGGCGCCGACAGTTTTATAGCCGCTGGGCCGACCTCTGACCGGCAGGTGGAAGTCAGCTTCAAGCCAAGCCAAGGAAAGGAATAAGAGCGATGTCCTCAATGACGCTGAAGTCACTGGTAGAGAAAATGAACGACAGCACCCGTCAGGCCCTGGAAGGCGCTGTCGGGCAATGTTTCCAGCGGACCCACCACACCGTGGAGACCGAACACCTGCTGAAGGCCCTGTTGCAGTCCCGGGATGAAGACCTGGTGCTGGTGCTGGACCATTTCGGCCTCAGCCTGGAACGGCTGGAAGACCAGCTGAATGAAGGCCTGGAGAGCTTCCGCACCGGCAGTGGCGCCACCCCGAGCCTGTCCCCACGGCTGGTGGACCTGCTGCGCCAGTGCTGGCTGGACACGTCCATCGAGTTCGGTGAGCCCGCCATGCGCGGAGCCACCCTGCTGTACACATTGCTCAACGATACCGCCATGGCCGCGCTGGCCACTCGCCATGCCCGGGAGCTGGAGCGCCTGGACCCACAGCAACTGCTGTCCAGTTGGGCCCAGTTGCGGGAAAAGCTGGGTGGCAGCGAAGCGAGCGAGCCCCGCCGTCCGGCCTGCAAGGGCAAGGAAGAACACCTGTCCCAGTTCACCATCGACCTGACCGGCCAGGCCCGGGAAGGCAAGTTGGACCCGGTGCTGGGGCGTGACGACGAAATCCGTCAGATGATCGACATCCTCACCCGCCGTCGCCAGAACAACCCGATCCTCACCGGTGAGGCCGGCGTTGGCAAGACCGCCGTGGTGGAAGGCCTGGCGCAACGCATTGCTGACGGCTCCGTACCCGAGGCCCTGAAAAAGGCCCGGCTGCTGACCCTGGATCTGGCGCTGCTGCAGGCAGGCGCTGGCGTGAAAGGGGAGTTCGAGAATCGTCTCAAGGGCGTGATTGAGGAAGTGAAGAATTCCGTCGACCCGGTGATCCTGTTTATCGACGAAGCCCACAACATGGTGGGCGCCGGCGGCCAGGCAGGCCAAAACGACGCTGCCAACCTGCTCAAGCCGGCCCTGGCCCGGGGCGAGCTGCGCACCATCGCCGCCACCACCTGGGCCGAGTACAAGAAGTTCTTCGAGAAGGACGCCGCCCTGACCCGCCGCTTCCAGGTGGTGAAGGTGGACGAGCCCTCCGAGGACATCGCCATCCAGATCCTGCGAGGGCTGGCGCCCACCCTGGAGAAGCACCACGGTGTCATCATCACCGACGAGGCCGTGGGCACGGCGGTGCGCCTGTCCATGCGCTTCCTGGCCGGTCGGCAACTGCCTGACAAGGCTGTGGCCCTGCTGGATACCTGTTGTGCCCGGGTGGCCATGAGCCAGGCCAGCATGCCTACCCTGCTGGAGAAGGCCCGTGCCGAACTGGCGGCCCTGGAGCTGGAGGACGAAATCCTCGCCCGGGAAAGCCGCACTGGTGCCGACCACAGTCGCCGCCTGGAAGAACTGGCCTCAAGCCGTCAGCAGGCGGAGGAACAGGTCGAACGCCTGGAGAAGATCTGGCAGACCGAACAGACCCTGGTGGCGTCGGCCTCTGAACTGGGCGAGAAGCTCAGCGAGGAAGCCGACGAAGAACTGCGTTCCGAGCTGAACGAACTGCGGGACCAACTCGCCGAGCGGGAGCAGCCCATGGTGCACTGGCAGGTGGACAGCCAACTGGTGTCGGAAGTGCTGTCCGACTGGACGGGTATCCCCATGGGCCGCATGCAGGCCGACGAAGTGGCCGGCATCCTGACTCTGGACCAGAACCTGAAAACCCGGGTGAAAGGCCAGGACCATGCCCTGGACGACATTGCCGAGACCATTCGCGTGGCCCGTGCCGACCTGGCGGATGAGAAGAAGCCCCTGGGCGTATTTCTGCTGGTGGGCCCCAGCGGCGTGGGCAAGACCGAAACCGCGCTGGCCCTGGCCGAGCAGGTCTATGGCAGCGAGTCCAACCTCACCGTGATCAACATGTCCGAGTTCAAGGAGGAGCACAAGGTCTCGCAACTGGTGGGCTCCCCTCCCGGTTATGTCGGCTACGGTGAGGGCGGTGTGCTCACCGAAGCCGTGCGCCGCAAGCCCTACAGCGTGATCCTGCTGGACGAGATGGAAAAGGCCCATCCGGGCGTGCAGGACATCTTCTACCAGGTGTTCGATAAGGGCTCCCTGCGGGACGGTGAGGGCCAGGACGTGGACTTCCGCAACACCGTGATCCTGATGACCTCCAACGCCGGGTCCGAGCAGATCGCCGACCTGTACGCGGATGAAATGACCGCGCCGGAAGACCCGAAGACCCTGAAAGTGGCCATCTGGGACCAGTTGCTGGAGATCTTCAAGCCGGCCTTCCTGGGGCGCACCAGCGTGCTGCCCTACCGGCCCCTGGGACGCGAACAGCTGGCGGAGATCACCCGTCTGCAACTGGAACGCATCAACCAGCGCCTGCTGCGTCATCACGACGTTGCGCTTGGCTACGACGATGGCGTGGTGGACGCTGTGGTGGAACGTTGCACCGAGGCCAGTTCCGGCGCCCGTAATATCCAGCAGATCCTGCACCGGGATGTGCTGCCTGCGGCCTCCAGGAAAATCCTGGAATGCCTGGCGGATGAAACCCCGATTTCGGCGGTGGACATCACTGTGAACGACGGCGATCTGGATGTGGTCGTCAGTACACAGGCGGTGCCCGAACGCCAGACCGAATCCATGGACGGCGCTTGAGCGGCGGCCAGGATGACCATGTCCTTGTTACAGGACGTACAAAAAACCTAAGGAGATACACATGCAAGCTAATACCTATCTGGACTATGAAGGCATTTCTGGTGAAGCGACTGCTAACCAGTACAAAGACATGATCACCGTGCTTTCCATGGACTTTAACGTTCATCGGGAAATCACTGCCTACACCGGTACCGCGATGGACCGCGAAGCCTCTGCAACCCGCCTGGGCGATATCACTATCACCAAGCTGCAGGACAACGCGTCTCCTGACCTGTTCCGTGAAGCCACCATCGGCAAGGGCCGTAAGGCCACTTTCTTCATCACCAAGCAGGGCGATGAAATCGAAGAAATCATGAAGATCGAACTGACCGACGCCATGATTTCCAACTACAGCCTGTCTGTACAGGGTGATCGCCCGACCGAGTGCATCACCATTTCCTACACCGAGCTGACCATGACGGCCAGCCCGAGCAACGACAAGAACGACATCACTCAGCCGAAGGTTTACGGCTACAGCGGTGTCAAGGGTCAGAAGCTCTAAAACAGGGTTCTCTGTCTCCGGGAGGGCACCTGCGGGTGCCCTCTTCCCCCGATTCATTCAGGATGGCGTGGACGTTCATGAGCAAGGAAACTCAGCATCATTTTCTCAAGATTCACAGCTCGCTGGGCGAGGATGAGCTGATCCTCGAAAGACTCACGGTCAGCGAGGGTATGTCACGGCTGTTCCAGATCGAGGTTGGCTTCACCGCCAATCAGCGGATCAGGGATATGAAACAGCATATTGGTGAGGAAGTTGTCATCAGTCTCGCCATGACCGACAAACTGGGATCCAGGGAACGTTATTTCCACGGCCACTTCCTCCATATCAGCGAGCTGGGCAAGCCCATGCACAACAAGGACGGGCAGCGTTATTCCGCGGTCATCGTCCCCCGTGCCTGGTCCGCCTCCAGCCGCACCAATTGCCGTATTTTCCAGGACAAGACCGCCCTGGACATCGTGGAAACCCTGCTGGGTGAGCACGGTGTGGACCACCGCAAGGTGCTCAACGGCGCGCTCTATACGCACCGTTACTATGTGCAGTACAACGAGAGCGACTGGGAGTTTATCTGCCGGGTGTTGGCCAACGAGGGCCTGACCTTTTTCTTCGAGCACACCGACAGCGCCCACACCATGGTGATTACCGACAGCGACACGGCTTTCCAGCCGGCGCTGGAAAACCAGGTGGTGTTTACCTCCCGCAACATCGGGTCGGCCCGTATTTCCCACTGGGAGAAGGGCTACCGTGCCATGTCCGACCACATGATCGAACGCGGTTTCGACTTTACCCGCCCCACGGACCCCGTCCATGTGGAATCCGGCGAAAAGGTGCCGGGTGACCTGTTCGGCCAGCGGGAACTGTTTGCCTACCATGGCGAAGACCGCCCCCTGAAAGACAAGGCCAACCTGACCAAGAAGCACCTTCAGGCCCTGGCCATGGAAGCGGAAACCCTGGAGGCCATCTCCACCTATCGGTCTTTTGGCGCTGGCCTGACCTTTAGCTTCCAGTCCCACGAGGACGGCCCCCAGGACCCCAACGAGTTCCTGATCACCGATATCCTCATCCAGGCGGAAGTGCCCCTGAACGCGGACAACCAGCCGTCCATGGGCACCATCGCCTACCACAACGAATTCCTGTG
This sequence comes from Marinobacter shunpengi, assembly GCF_045449715.1. NCBI lineage: Bacteria > Pseudomonadati > Pseudomonadota > Gammaproteobacteria > Pseudomonadales > Marinobacteraceae > Marinobacter > Marinobacter shunpengi. The sequence goes on from NZ_JBJJLA010000027.1 coordinate 96,925, forward strand.
CCGGCCCGCGAACCAGCCCTACGTGCCGGCCCGCATCCCCAAACCCGTCATGCCGGGCCTGCAGACCGCCACCGTCACCTGTGCGGCCGGTGAGGAAATCCACGTGGACCAGTACGGCCGGGTCAAGGTGCAGTTCCACTGGGACCGGGAAGGCCAACTCGACCAGAAGAGCTCCTGCTGGATCCGCGTGGCCCAGAGCTGGGCGGGCGAGCGCTGGGGTGCCCAGTTTATCCCCCGGGTGGGCCAGGAAGTGCTGGTGGAGTTCGTCAACGGCGACCCGGACCAGCCCCTGATTACCGGCTCCGTCTACAACGGCAAGAACCAGATGCCCTATGACCCGGAGTCGCAGAAGAACATCTCCGGCATCAAGTCCCGTTCCACCACCAAGGGCAGCGGGGCCAACTACAACGAGATCAGCTTTGACGACACCCTGGGCAGCGAGTGGCTGCGGGTCCATGCCGAGAAGGATCACGAACTGACGGTAGAGAACAACCAGACCGACGATGTGGGCGTGGACCGGACCACGACCATTGGCAACGATGATACCGAGACCGTCGGCAACAACCAGACTGTCAACGTCGGCAAGAACCACGTACTGGAAGCGGGCGACAGCATCACGATAAAGACCGGTGCAGCGTCCATCACCATGTACAGCTCCGGTTTGATCAACATCGAAGGCAGCGCCATTAATGTTAAAGGCTCCTCGGCCATCAACCTCAAAGCGCCGAAAATCAACCTGAACTGATGGCTGTCGCATGATGCAACAGACACTCGACGAACTGATCGCCACCCGTCGCGCCCTGCTGGCCAGCGACGATGCCTCCCTGGAACAGCTCCGCCAGGTGGACCGTCGCCTGTTGACCCGGGCCGAGCGGGGTGACGCCGCATCGCCGTTGCCGGAAAACCTGACGGAGGGAAGCCTGCTGCCCCTGGCCTCCCTGCCGGTGGACGAAGCCACGCTCTGGCTGGAGGTGGCGGTGTCGATCGGCGGCGTCCGGGTTCGGCCGGCACTGGACGCCCTGGCGAAAGAACCCGGCGGTGAATCATTGAGTTGGTGGCTGGCGGCCAACTATCCGGGCCTGTCAGTCACCCGTGAATTCCCGGAGGCACCCGAGTTACAGGTGCTGGCGGCGCGGGCCTACTGGCGCAGGGGGCAGAACGACAAGCTGCCCCAGCCCTGGAGGGAATGGGCAGCGGTGGTGGATGGCCACAAGGAGCTGTCCAGGTCACTGGTGGCAACCCTGTGGGACATATTGCCCGCCGATGCCCGGGGCGAAGGTTTCGCCAGTTGGAAGGACTGGTTCTACCCGCTGATGGTCGGCGCCCACAACGACTGGCAGCTGTGGATGGTGAACTGGCTGCTGGCGGAGGTGGACACCACAACCACTGTCGAGGCCATGGGTGTCAGTTGTGCCCGGCGCTTCCTGTCCTGGCTGGAGGCCATTGGTGCCGGTACCGGCCTGGATGGTAACGAGGACGTGGCCGATGCCGCCGAACGGGAACTGCGCTGGCTTATGGGAGACCGTCGCGGTCGTCAGCAGGAGCCATCCCCCTTCGGCTACCAGTGCTGGGGCGAGATCCTCAGGGATGGCCACGGCCTGAAACCCGCCAGTTGGCAGAAACGGTTCACGGCCCTGCCCATGGGCTTTCGAGAGCGCTGCTGGTACTGGAGTGGCCAGCAGATTAACGGGTCCCCCTGGTCGTTGTTCGGAGGCCAGTGGTGCGTTGGCGACTGACCCGGGCTGAAGGCGTCCTCGCGGGGGCCTCCCTGGATGATATCCTGGACAACGGCGGTGTACTGGCAGGCGTTCCGGAGGCCGTACCGCAAAAGGATGACCAGGCCGGGGAGCAGGCCTGCCTGGAACAGTCGTTCCGCGATTACCTGGGCGGCGATCGCCCCACCTGGGTTGTCCTTCCGGACCGGGAAAGAAGCGAGCGGCATCTCTGGCAGGACCTGGCCGCTGGCCAGGTGGAAGTGGGTTTCGGGCGTTCCGGTGTCACCCTGGCCCTGAGCCAGATCAACCGCCTGCAGGCACCGGCCACCCTGGTGGCGCTGGACCGGATGCCCGGCCCGCAACCGCAGACCGTGGTGGAGAGCCGGTTGCAGGTGGACCTGGAACCGTCGCAGGCGGGCCTGGGCCTGATGCTCAACCTGGTGGACGGCCGGCTGGATGGCGACACTGACCTCACCTCCCTGCTGGACCAGGCCCGGGCGGTGGTATCGGACCCGGAAGTGATCTTCCTGCCGGGCACCGGCAGCGACGGCAGCCTCGACCGGCTGTTGCCCAGCCTGTCCGCCATGGGCAACTGGGTGGGCCGGGACGTGCGCTGGGAGTTCGCCGAGGCCCGTATCGGGCCGCTGGGCACGGTTGGCAGCCTGTTTAACTGGTACTGGATGCACGAGGGGTACCGGCTGGGGGACTGGCAGGCACCCACCGTGATTCTGGATATGGATACGAGCCCGCTGGTGGGGTTATCGGTGGTTGTTTACAACGCATAGGGAAACAGGGAAAGCATGGAGAAGTTCACCGCGATCGATGGAACGATGTACGCCATTGGTGCCGCCGACGCCGATACTGGTGCAGGTACCGGTACCCGTATCGAAAAGACTTCCGCCCAGGACTATGCCGCGTGGCTGAACCGTGCATTCAATCGGTACTTCGACGACTATCGGCAGCGTTGGGCCAGATTGGGTGGCAGACCTACCGGGCAGATGGCGCGCAACGCCTCGGCCAGCCATTATTACATTCGCCTGGGGCAGCGACTTGAGTCGGGCGAACTGCTTGCCTACCAATTGCCATCGGAAGCCCCGGTAACCATGCCGTCCAGCGAGGGTGCACAGGGCCCGTCCGAAACCCGAACTCAGGAGCCCAAGGTGGCTTCCGCCCCCGACAGTGGCGGCGCGTCTGAATCTGCTGGCATCAGCGATACCGCCGTTGGAAATGACGATGAGTATGATGAGCGAGTCGGTGATCCGGTAGCACCCGCCACAGGCGAGGAGGTGCTGATCCTGGAAGACTTCACAGTCCCCGCCCCGATGCCCCTCTCCTGGCAACGCCGCTACCGCTCCGGCAACTGCGATCGTGATCTGGGCTTCGGCGCAGGCTGGAGTGTCGACTGCCTGCGTTATATCTGGATGGAGGAAGACGGCATTCGCGTCCTTGACCATCAGGGCCGCGTTGTCTTGTTCGATGCACTATCACCAGGGGAAATCAGCGTCCAGGTCAGCGCCGGCATGCGCCTGGAGTGCAAGCGGGATAGCCGCATGGTGCTCACCGAGAAGGATGGTACCGCCTGGCGATTCGCCACCACCGACAACCATCTCTGGCACCCCGTCTCCGTCCAGGACCTGAGCGGCCAGCAGTGGCGCTTCCAGTACGATCGGGAGCACCGCCTGTTCCGCATTGAAGTGGCACCGGAACGATACCTTCAACTGGTCTGGAAACGGACGACGCCCCAGTCCCGGGAGCGGCTGGTTCAGGTGTTGCTCTGTCAGGATGATCAGCGCTCTGAACTTGCCCGATATGACTACAGCGAAGAGGGCGACCTGGTCGCCAGCGCCAGTCATCATGGCCGGGAGACCTATCAGTATCAGGGCCATTTGCTCACGCGCCGTGAGTTGCCAACGGGCTATGGCATCAACTTTCAATGGCAGGGCCATGGGCCTGCCGCCAGATGTCTCCACAGCTGGGGTGACGATGGCCACCACGAATTCCACTTCGACTACCAGCCGGACCACTACCAGACGAAGGTCACCGACGCCTTTGGCAACACCCAGGTCTTCCACTACGACGACCAGGGTCGTATCACCGCTCGCCAGGAGCCGGATGGCGCCACCTACCAATGGGCCTATGACGACGAAAGTGGCCTGTTGGTGGTCTACCGTTTGCCGGATGGTCGCACGACACAGTACGGCTATGATGCCTGGGGCCGCAAGGTCATCGAACAACAGCCGGATGGTCGCCAGCACCGCTGGCACTACAACGCCATGGGCTTCTGTACCGCCGAGCAGACTCCGGATGGCCTGACCACCCGCCGCCAGTTCGACAGTGTCGGACGCCTGCTCAGCGAGGAACGTGCGGATGGCAGCCAGTGGCGCTACCAGTACGATGCCAATGGCTGGATGACGCAGGCCACCAGCGACACCGGCGAAGTCCGCCGAATCGGGTACAGCCCCAACGGTGACGTGCTGGCCGACGAGCGACAGGGCAACCTCCATCGTTTCGCGTTCGATCCCCAGGGCCGCGTAGCGGGTTATCTGCAACAGGATCTGGTCACCGAATACGACTACGAGGGAGCCAAGCTCCTTGCCGTCCACCAGTATCCGGAACAGGCCCCGGACCAGAGACGCAGCCGACAGTTTGGCTATAACGACTCCGGCCTGCTGACCACCTACACCAACGCGGTGGGCGACACCCACCACTACGACTACGGCCAACTGGCCCGGCCCATCGCCTATCGCCGCCCGGACGGCCATAGCGTCCATTACGACTATGACCTGGAAGAACGCCTGACCCGCGTCACCCGGGCCGATGGCAACCAGTGGCAACTGGGCTGGAACGCCCGGGGCAAGGTGGACCGCTGCCAGGCACCGGACGGGCGAGATATCCACTTCCACTACAACGCCGCCGGCGAAATCATCCGCCGGGAGCATCCGGGCGTCTGGGTACAGACCGTGGGACGGGATGAAGGCGGCCGCGTCATCACCCAGACCAGCCAGGGCAGGGACCGGGCCCCGGTCACCCGCCACTACCAGTACGACAAATTCGGTCGCCGCAGCCACGCCAGTTGCGCCGACCGCAAGGTCCGCTGGACCTGGAACAACCGTGGCCAGGTCACCGAACACCACCAGGACCGGCACACCGTCGGCTATTCCTACACCAACAACGGTCTGCTGGAAACCATGACCCTGCCGGACGGCACCGAAGTCCGCTATCGCTACGATAAGCACGGCCATTGGACCCACCTGGACCTCAACGGCCAGCCCGCCATCCGCCGTACCCTCGATAACCAGGGCCGGGAAACCGAACGCCAGGCCGGTAACAACAAACAAACCCAGATCCACGACCGCTACGGCTGCCTGATCAAGCGGCGCTGGCAGGGCAAGACCCCGGCGACCCGACGTTACCGCTGGGACGCCGAATCCCGACTGGAAGCGGCCATCGACAGCCTCACCGGCGACACCTATTACGAGCGCGATCCACAGGGCCAGCTCATCCGGGAGAATGACACCACCTACCACTACGACCTGGGCGGCAACCGAATCCCCGACGGCGGCAAGATCGAGAATGACCGGCTGATTGAAACCGCCGATGACAAGCGCGAATACGACACCCTGGGCGCGGAAATCCGTGTCATCGGCAAAACCACCGAAAGCAGGAAGTTCGACGCCGAAGGCCAGCTCATTGAAGTCAGAAAGCCGGGCATTCACGTCACCTACGGCTACGACGCCCTGGGCAGACGGGCCTGGCGCAAGAGCGAAGCGGGCACCACTACCTACCTGTGGCACAACGATGTTTTGATGGGGGAGCAGAACCCGGAAGGGCAGTGGCAGTGGTACATTCGGGATCCGAAAACTGACGAGCCCCTGCTCACCCTGATCGACGGCCAGCCCCACTACTATGAACTGGACTGGCGGATGATGCCGGTTCGCTTGTGGGACAAGGATGGTGAACTCGTCTGGCAGGCGAATTCTGATGCATGGGGGTATTGTCAGCCGGAGATGCCGAAAGGCTATGCTCATCAGCCGATTCGATTGCCGGGGCAGTTTGAAGATGAATTGACCGGGATCGTTCAGAATAGGTTTCGGGAGTACGATCCATTATTACTGAGATACATCACAGTTGACCCTATCGGAATCATGGGGGGGCTGAACGGATATAGGTACACTTTGAACCCCATTGATTACGTTGACCCTCTTGGGTTAACGCAGGAGGTTGCTGTATCTGAAGCCAACGCAGAACGGGGAGAGTTGGCTGCGATTACTGATGAAACTCCGGCGATGACTGAAGTTGATTCGGGAAGACGGTCTAAGGAGTTGGCTGTACATGAAGGAGACTGGACTGAGAACTGGTTTAGTAAGGGAAATCACATTTATAGTAGGACCTCGCCGGCTATCTGTGACGTTGTGGTAGATGAATGTAGTTATCAATCTGCTGTTCAGGCCTTGAATGCCAGAGGGGTTCATCCTAATCAGGCTGAAGCGTTTGTGCCCGGTGAGGAATATATTGCTGATGTTGATATTCCGGGTCCTTTTGGAGAGGATCATGTAAGAACTACCGCATTATACAATGATGAAGGAACGCAAACCGGAATTCGGAATGAGACCATGGAAGATCATGCTTTACATCCTGGCATTGTTGAGAGGACCATAATTATGGAGGATGGTTCATATAAAATTCGTACTGAGGGTGGTGGTTATGGGTATATGGGAGGCCCTAACGTTTGGTTGGATGATATGGTCTGGGGGCCAGTTGATGAGGAAGTCATAAATGGGTTTTAAGGGTGTCTGGTAATATTATGGAGGCAATCTTCACTTTTTCAGGGTATGCCATTAAGTTTATGGGGTATTGGTTGTCAGTGCTTTTGATAGCGCTACTTCCTCTATACGTTTTTGGCTTCCTATATTGGCGGGGTAAGGTCAAAGTTTCTGGTTCTAAGGTGGGCCTTTTTTTGTTTATTGTTTCTATATTGCTATCTATTTTCTTGGTCTTTGTATTTTCTGTGACGACTATTGTTTTGGGCGGGTGGGGTTGATTGGTTTGTAATGGCTATTTCTAGGTCGGGTAATGGCCGGTCTCTTAGTCTGGTCCTCTTGATAACGAAAATGGGAGTATTGATGCGCGGCGGTCTCCAGCTTCAAGTGAAGCGCCCGGATTAATGAGCATCTGATCGAACATCCTTGGGACTCCAAGAGAAATCATGACTAATGATTGTGGTTTGATAAGGATATCTATTTGAGCCTATTTTTTACGAACAGGAATTTTGTGGTTGTCATGCACATATTGAAGATCTTCTCATTGACGATATTTTTATTGTTGGGCTCTGAAGTGATTCGGCCGGGTATGATGCTAATCCCAGAAAATGGAAGGCTTGAGGCCATTTTCGATCTGGAGTTGGCTTCATCTCTGGTGAGATGGGGTTCGATCGCCTATTTAGGATTTGAGCTTCTGAGGCTTTTCTCGGGTAAGGCGGTATTGGATGGTTTATCTGCTCTGATTTTCATCTTCTTGTCAGCTTACTTTGTGCGTAACTTTTTCATTATGTGGTAATCCTTGATTCTATGGAGCTGGGGTCAGGGAGTTGGCTCTGGATTAGCGCATGGTTTTAAATACAGACATGGCCTGATGTGAACGAACAGGCGTTGAGGTGCTCTGTTCGGATGACGGTCAACCGATACACTGGCAAACTGGCGCATATCCTACAAGCAAAGAAGACAAGATGAAGACTGTATTATCACGCTCCCTGCGACTGCCCCTACCACTGATCGCAATTCTTCTACTAGCAGCCTGCGACACGGCACAACTGCTCCCCCCCGATGCCCAGCTCCCCGACGGCAGCACCTACACTGGCGATATTGAAGAGGGCCGTTTCCACGGTGAGGGCGTCCAGGAATTCAACAGCGGCATGGTGTACCGCGGGGAGTTCAGGAACGGGTACTGGCATGGTCAGGGTGTGCTGGAATCCCCGGCGGGTTGGCGTTACGAGGGTCGCTTCAGGGAAGGCCTGATGTCGGGCCAGGGTGTGCTTGAGGATGCGCACAGCCGCTATGAGGGCGGCTTCCGGAAGGATGACTTCCACGGTCATGGTCGTTATGAAGTCGGCAACAGCGTTTACGTGGCGGAGTTTGCCAATGGCAGCCCCGTAAAGGGCATGCATATCGACGAGTACGGGACCTACCAGGGGGAATTCCGCGACTGGTATTACCACGGCGAGGGAACTTACTACTATTCCGGGGAATCGGCGGAACTGGGCAGCCTCTCGGGTATCTGGGAAGAGGGTGAGTTTGTCGGAGGGGATGAATACATCCCCGAAGCGCCGGTTCCGGAGGAACCCGCAGAAGCGCTCACCGAAACCATTCTTGCCGAGGACCGCCAGCGCCTGGACCAACAGATCGACAACCTGGCACCGGAGCGTCCGGGGGTGACGGACGCCTACTTCCTTGCCGTGGGCGGTGACGGCACCGAGTCCGTTTTCATGCGCGACATCAAGGTGGCCAGGAAAGGCGTGCAGACGCTGTTCGATACTGAGAATCGCGCCATCATGCTGCTCAACCACCGGGATTACGAGTCCCTTCCCCTGGCAACCAGGCCCTCCATTGCAACGGCATTGGAAGCCCTGGATCAGCACATGAACCCGGAGGAAGACCTGCTGGTCATCCACCTGGTCAGCCATGGCGGAAGCGACGGGCAACTGGTGCTGCGGCAACCCGGTATCGATCTTCCTGACCTGACCCCCGAGGATTTTGCGGCGATGCTGGAACCCCTGGAAGCCCGCCGAAAGCTGCTGGTGGTGTCGGCCTGCTATTCCGGCCACTGGGTGGATCAGCTCAAGGACAGCAACACGTTGATCATGACCTCCGCCCGGAAAGACCGCACATCGTTCGGGTGCGGCGATGACTCGAAGATGACCTGGTTCACCAAGGCGGTGTACCGAAGCGTGGGACTGTCACTCACCGACCCGGACGCCATGTTCGACCAGATCAGCAAGCAGATCCGGGTGTGGGAGAAAGAGATCGGTATGGAGGAGGATGACTGGTCCTATCCCCAGTACCATCTGGGTGACGACCTGCGGCAATGGTTGGGTAGTGTTGCCCCCGTGGCTGGTGAGTGACGGCCCACGGTAGCCCGGACTATCTCTGCCGGGGCAGTCACGACGCATGGGGCTGGCCCCGGTTTCGGAAAGGCGTTAGATCGGTCGGTGGTGGTCTACAGAAACCGGGGTGCCCCGTTACCGGTCCGTTTCATTCGACAGTCCAGGTCGCGAAAGAGGGGGCCTTCCCCCTCAGCGACACTCCGCGGGCAACGCTCCTGTGTCCACATTCTGCCCATAGCAAAGCCAGCTAATCTGCCCCTGTTCGTCCACCTGTGGCTCCATCACCAGGTACTCTCCTTCGCCGTACACATCGTTGCCCATCCAGACGCCAATCATGCCGCCATCGTAAAGATCAATGTCGTAACTGAGCTCGTGGTTGGCGATGGTGACGTCCGGGTAGCCCAGGTTTTCCAGGGACGCCGGCCATTCCTGGTTTTCAATGGCGTAATCCGTCACCTCCTGCTGAAGCGGGTAAGCTTCAAAATAGGCTGCGCGAAGCCGGATCGATGAGTCGGTGGTATCCGCCTCCGCCCCGGCCATATCCATGTCGGAATATGCCCCATAACCCGATGTCATGGCGGCGCGCTGCTGGTAATCCTTGTATGCCGGAATGGCGATCGCCGCCAGGATACCGATGATGGCAATAACGACGAAGATCGAGGCGATACCGCCACCGACTCCAGTTCTGGGAATAAACAGGGCCAGTAGCCACGCCAGCCCGTGACGGGACGGATGGGATACTTTCTCGCCACGGTGCAGGGCGAGTGCCGTGGCCATGCGTTTGGTGAGCCAGGGGTAGTCGCCAGTCAGTTCATGGAACGACATCCAGAACCCGCTGGTGATCCTGGTCTGCTCGAGATAAGCACTCACATTGATGGTTTTCCAGCGTGAGTCACCCGCAGCAATGGCAGCAAGAGCCGCTTTCACGTCATCTTCAGACTCGCAGCAGGCGGTGCCGTAACGGTCACAGGTATACTCTTCCGCCCGTCGCAGTGCCGGCCCCAGCAGTGGCAGGATGGAGGCGGGCATGAGTAAAGGCTTCCACAACAGATGATTGCGGTGGATGTGTCCCAGCTCGTGACCGATGTAGAAGTCGATAGCGTCTGGATGATCTTCCAGGGCGTCCACCACATCCGTGAACAGGACCACAAAGCTGCGCCCAAGGAACCGCGTGGCCAGCGCATTGAAGAAGTCAGTCCGGAGCAGGTAGGCATCGGGCACCTCTTTCAGTCCTACCCGCTCACAGCTCTTGACCAGTTTGGCGTGCAGGTCCGGATATTGTTCGGGGGTTATTTTCACCCCCGACCCCTTCAGGTGAGAAATAAAGGCAGAGTGGGCGAACAGGAAGATGACGTAGGCAAGCAGGACATAGATAAGGAAGATGCCCAGGGTGCCCAGCACCAGAGCCAGCCAGAAGAGCCCGGAGATAAGGGCAGCAATCACGAATAACGGTTTTTCGTTCTTGTAGACCAGATCCATATGGTAATGATTCCTTGAGAATGCATTAAAAAGAGCGAAATGACCTATGGCCATTGCAGGTTGGGCAAAAAGATTGCCCAAAATTAATTAATCTGTCCAGAGAGGTATGGGCAAACGTGCAGCAGTTCTCAAATTGGCAGTCGTTTCCAGAGTGGCTTTCCGGGTGCGGGCTGGCCCGCTAACCTATCGCTTTTCAGAGAGGCGGATACCGAACTAGGGCAAATATTCGTGAACCGCATCTCGCATCAGCAGGCTACGCTGGTAGCGGTAGCCGGACTTGTCGCCACATTCGCACTGGCGTTGCAGGTGGGCCTTGTAGTCTTCGGGACTCAGGTCGATGGCGTCAAGCTCCGCCAGCAAACGTTCGGTATCCCGGGTAGGTGGTTCGCGGGTCAGGCCTCCATGGCTTTCCTCACGGTGCACCATCAGTAACTGGGCCAGGTAATCTGCTTTCTCCTTGTCGTAATAATAGCGGTAGTCTTCGCCTTCATTGGACTCCAGGGTGGTAATGGCAGCCTCCAGGTCGGCCCTGGCACTGGTATGGTCGCTGAGCTTGAAGTGTGCCCAGGCGCGTCGTTCCGACAGGTCGGGTTCCATGTCCGGTTGGTCGCGGAGTTCGTCCGCCAGTGCCAGGGCCCTGTTGTACTCACCAAGGTCAAGGTGCAGGTCGATGAGCTGGTTGGCGGAAGTCCGCAGGAGGTAAGGGCGGGAGAATTCGTCCATGCTCCTGGCTACTGACATGCTCTCCCGAAGGCGACCGATGGCCGCAGTGTGATTCTCCAGTTCGGAGTACACCCTGGCCTGATGATTCAGGTTGTAAACCAGGCTGTAGCCGTTGTCCTCCGCGGCCAGTTGCCTCCAGAGTGCTTCGGCTTCCTTGAGATATGCCAACGCCTGTTCTGGCGCATCGTCTGTTTCTGCGATGCTGGCCAGCTGGTCCAGCGCTTCGGCGTGGCCGTCAATGGCCTCAACCGTTGACTCGTTGAGCTGATAGAGCTCCACGGCCTGCTGCAGATCGTTGATGGCGTCTTTCCGTAGCTGCTCAAGGGCTTCCGTATCGTCGCCTGCCAGTTCCTCGTCGTAGTAGTGGGCGATCTCCGCCGACAGGTGCAGGTTCCGGGCCATTGACAGCGACTCCGACAGACCCAGTCTGGCCAGCAATTCCCGGGACTCGTCCAGATACTCCCGCGCTTTCTGGAAGCGATCCATGTAATAGGCGTCCCGGGCAGCGGAGTACAGTACCTGGGCCCGCGTTGCATCGTCCTCTGTCTCGGCGAGGCGAGCTTCCCAGTCTACGGTCTCGTAGTCATTGAACGGCCAGTCCACAATGCCGTGATAGGCGGCGGCTACCGGTGTTCCCAGCAGGAAGAGCAGGTACAGGGCAAGCCCGATAACGCTGTCCCGCAGTGTTGGTGTGGGCTCCTTGAGTCGCTTGCTCAACCCTCTGGCAAGCTGGAAGCGGCCATGGAAGGGCAGGATGGTCCGCGTGGCCTCGAAGCCCTGGTAGATGTCATGCAGGGAAGGTGCCTCTCCGGTCTTCTGCCCATCCCGGGCACCACGCCGGATATGGGCGAGTACCTGTGCTTCCCGGTACTGGTGAACCAGGCCGAACGCCAGCAGTATGCCGATACCGGCCAGTAATGGCTCGGACAGCCACCAGGCCAGCCCGAAGAAGGCCAGCATACTGGTCCCGCCAAAGGCGGCCTGGAGTCCGGGCCAGCGCTGGAATATCAGGAGGTTGGCCACCTGGCCGCCGTCAAGGGGGTAGATGGGCAGCAGGTTGAAGAAGTTGATGAACAACAACATGAAAATCAGTGTGCTCATCCACTCCGGGCTCCACTCGGGGTAGGTGAGCCAGAGTGCAGCCCCAAGCAGGATGCCGGGCACCGGTCCCGCCAGGGCAATGAAGGTGCCCTGCAGGGGGGAGGCGCCCTCTTTCTCGCCCCGGGCAATGGCGCCAAGGAAGGGGATGAACAGCACCTGCAAACGCTGGAATCCACACAGCCGCATGGCCGCTATATGGCCCATTTCGTGGAAGAACAGGACCGCCACAAGGACGATCAGGGCGGTCAGGTCCAGCCGCATACCGAAGCTGATCATGAACAGCACCAGGGAAACCAGCAGCAGGCCCAGCTTGTGGGAAGCGGGTGCGGGTTTGCGGGCCATATCCGCCTCGTTGTTCGCGTGGGCGATGACGGAAACCCGGGGATCGGGAAACATGGGCGTCTGAGGGTCGTTGTGTGTCGTGGCCTTTGCGAGTTTGCTTCCCGCCTTCTGCATGCGTCGGATGAGACGCCAGGCTCCCAGGTGGCTGAATCGGTAGCCGGCTTCCCGATTGCCCATGGTGAGGTCTCCACGGTGGCAGAGTTCGGTCGCCAGGCCGTCGAAGAACGCATGGCCATGCCGGCAGAATTCGCTGGCAGACACTTCCCTTGCGTTGGCTGCCTGACCGGAAACACGGTTCCGGTGGTAGTCCCAGAGTTCGTCCAGGGTATCCAGGTAAGGATCTTCCCACTGGTAGCCCTGGGGGGTTACGCCCAGGACATGGCGAATGCGGTTGGTGGTGTAGAGGATGTCACCGTTGACGGGGAAGTGGAGGAATTCCACGTTGAACTCATGGCCGGGTTCGGGCTGCGGGTGGATGGTGACTTCGCCGTAGCTACCGGTGTCGGGATGGAAAAGCACGAGACCGTGAAGGGTGCTATCCGGATGACTCATCGGCGGGTTGATCACCAGCCAGAAGCGGGGCTCGAACCCCAGTGCTTCCAGTTCGCGCGCTTTCTCCTCCACAAGGGATTTTTCGTTCCCGGGGACACGATGTGCATCGATGGGCGTGAAAACAGGGGCCTGCTTCCAGCGCATGCTTCGGATCTGGCGATAGGCGGCCACGAACATCGCTGCGAAGGCGATGGCCACCAGGAGTACGGCGATAACAACAATCTGCGTCATGGGCCCAGGCTTTCCCTGCTCTGCTTGGAATCAGACTGACATTAACGGATATTCATGATCAATTCTGCCAGCCATGACACATCAGCGGGAATGGATTCCGGATCCGGCCCGATTGTATCAGCCCGGTTGAGTGAAGGTGTTTATTCCGTCAGAACACCGGGTTATGACGCTGCCCGCAACGGGCCAGGTGGTTGGAGATGTCGCCCAGGCACTCGAAGAACTTGCGGGTATTGCCGGTTGAGCTCTGACAGTTACCGACCGTGATGTTGCCTGCCATGTCGTCAATCTGTTTCATGCCGTTGTTATATTGCTCCCGCGACATGTGGCCGGTATCCAGGTTGCGCTGGCCGACGCTGCGCATGCTTTCGATCCATTCCTGCCCATTGGCCACCGAGGTTGAACAGTCCAGGCCGTCACCGGAAGCGGATACGGGCGAGGCGCTGCTGGCCCGGCTGGTGGTGCTGGAACCGGAGTGGCTGCGTACCCGCACCTCGCTGGACCTGCCATTGGTACAGGGCTTGTCGGAATAGGCGATGCGACCGTCACTCATCTCGCACTTGTACACCCCGGCGTGGGTGATGGACGACGCCATCAGCAGGACCGGGAGGGCCAGCAGGATCAGAATCCGTTGTATCATGAACAGTATCCTTACAGGGTCGGGTCAAACCACCGGGGCGACGAAGGTGATGGTTAGGGTGGAATAAAGTTTATCGGAGGCGGTGCCGGGGGCGGAGCCCTGAATTGTCAATTGATGTAAAAGCGGTCGGGTTGTGAACCGGGTTCACCTTTTTCGTTGCGGCTCGCCGGGGCGGGAGCCGGGCCCTGATAGTACCGGTCGGATGCATGGTGTAGCATTCGCTGTTACATTCAGGTAATCCAAAGGCCGTTGTTCCAGGGACGGGAGACCATGGAAAGGACATCCGGAAAATTGCTGGCCGCCAGCCTGGCCTTTGCCCTCTGGGGAGGCTGGGCACTGGTGGTCAACCGGGAAGCCGGCTGGCAGCCGGCACTGATTGCCTGCCTGGTGCAGGGCGCCATCAGTTTTGTCGTCACCCTGATCATGGCAGCTGCGGTGACCTGGCAGGTCCGGCGGTTTCGGACCCCGGTTGGCCGGGTGCTGGTGCCTCCTTTCCTGACCGTGTCGGTGACCGGGGCCTTTCTCTACCTTGCGCATACCCTTGGCCAGACCCCCGATGTCTGGCGGACCATCGTCCCACCGTCGACGGTGGCGTTCTGCTATTGCCTGTTTCTGAGTCTCCAGCTTCAGCGCCAGGCGTCCTTACCCTGAAAGTCACTCATATCCCGGAGTTGTAAGTAATGGATGATGTACAAGGCCAGAGAAGGCCGCTCAAGGTTCGACAGAAACAGTGGTCTGGCCAGTTCGCCCATTGGCTGGCGCAGCGTGAGATCTCCCCCAACCAGATTTCCCTGGGGAGTATCCTGTTTGCGCTGCTGGGGGCCGGCGCCTTCCTGGCCAGTGGCGTGCTGGATGGCGGATGGCGCTGGCTGTGCCTGCTGCTGGCGGCGGCGATGATCCAGGGCCGCCTGCTGTGCAACCTGTTCGATGGCATGGTGGCGGTCGAAGGGGGCAAGAGTACGCCCGCCGGCGAACTGTTCAACGATGTACCGGACCGGGTCAGTGACGCCCTGTTACTGGTGGCCCTGGGGTACTCACTGCCGGGGTTCGATTCCGCGCCCTGGCTGGGCTGGCTGGGGGCATTGCTGGCGGTGCTCACTGCCTACGTCCGGGTGCTGGGCAGCTCCCTCGGGGTGCCGGCGGATTTCCGGGGGCCCATGGCCAAGCAGCATCGAATGGCTCTGATGACCATTGCCTGTGTGGTATCCGTTTTTGACAGCACCTGGGCAGCGCCCGGTATGGCGCTCTGGCTGACGTTATGGGTGGTCGCGGTGGGGAGCGCTGTGACCTGTGGTAGACGTCTGATGGGTATCCATCACGCGCTCAGCCGGGGGGAGGCATAAACCATGGATCTGTCTTTCCTGTTGATTCTCTCGCTACCCGCCAGCATCCAGTACGCCATGCTGGCGGTATTCCTGCTGCTGGTCATTGGCTCGGTGGCGGAACGCCTGCTGGCGAGCCGTATGGCGGAGGAAGCTCACCGGGAGTTGCGCCAGCGTATCAACTCCTGGTGGATCATGGTCGGCGTGGTGTTCGTGGTGCTGATCATCGGCCGCGGGGCGTCGCTGGCGTTCTTCGCCGTACTGAGCTTCCTGGCGTTGCGGGAGTTCTTCTCCATCCTGCCGGTACGGCATACGGACCGCCGTGTGATCCTGGCCCTGTACCTGATGATCCCGGTTCAGTACTACTGGGTCGCCCTGGATTGGTACGGGGTGTTTATCATTTTTATCCCGGTTTACCTGTTCCTGTTCATTCCCTTTGCCCTGCTGATGCTGGGGGAAACCCGGGGCTTTATCCGGTCCGCCACCTCCTACCAGTGGGCGGTGATGACCACGGTGTTCGCCATCAGCCACATTGCCTACCTGCTGATCCTGCCCGGGGAGCGCAACCCGGCGGGCGGGCCCATCGGGCTGGTGCTCTACCTGCTGTTCCTGACCCAGTTCAACGACGTGGCCCAGTACCTTTGGGGCAAGACCCTGGGCAAGCGCAAGATCGTGCCGAAGATCAGCCCCAACAAGACCTGGGCCGGATTCCTGGGGGGCGTGGGCACCACCATGGTACTGGCGATGCTGCTGTCCACCTGGCTGACGCCGCTGTCCTGGTTCGAGGGACTGGGGGCCGGCCTGCTGATTGGCGTGGCGGGGTTCGTGGGCGACCTGACGGTGTCGGCCACCAAGCGGGACCTGGGCATCAAGGATACCGGCCAGTTGATTCCGGGCCATGGCGGCATCCTCGATCGCATCGACAGCCTGATGTACACGGCGCCGCTGTTCTTCCACTTCATCTACTACCTCAAGTACTGAAGGGGGCGTCATGTTTGGCAATAGCCTGAAAAAGCTGTTCTTCCTGCTGATCGTCAAGCCGGTGGTGTTCATCGGGCTGGGGCTCAACCTGTATAACCGTGAGCGGCTTCCCCGCTCCGGCCCGGCCATCATCGCGGCCAATCACAACAGCCACCTGGATACCATGGTGCTGATGGCGCTGTTTCCCATCCGCCAGTTGCCAAAGGTGCGACCGGTGGCGGCGGCCGACTATTTCCTGCGTAACCGGCTGCTGGCCTGGTTTGCCCTCCGGGTTATCGGCATTATTCCCCTGGATCGGCAGGGTGGTGCGTCAAAGGAGGAGCTGTTTGCCGAGTGCCAGGCCGCGCTGGACAACGGGGAGATCCTGCTGCTGTTTCCGGAGGGCAGTCGTGGTGATCCGGAGCAGATGCAGCCATTGCGCAAGGGGATCTATCACCTGGCCCGCAGTGTGACCGGCGTCAATGTGACCACGGTAGTGATGCACGGACTTGGCCGTGCCATGCCCAAGGGGGGCTCCATGATCGTGCCGTTCAACTGCGATGTCGTCGTGGGCGAGGCCCATGTGCCCGGTGACAGCGCTGATGCGTTCATGGACCAGCTCTCCCGGGCGTTTGATGAACAGTTGGCCCAGTGCCTTACCCGGCGGGTGGAGGAGTAGCCCGTTGCTGGCGATTCAGTCATCCTCTTTCTGTTGACCGCCATCGGGCTGGCCGGGATTCCAGGGCCCCGACGCGGTGCGGATGTGAATATCCCGCTGCGGGAAGGGAATCTCGATGCCCGCCTCCCGTAGTGACCGGGTAATGGCGGAATGCAGTTCGTGGGACAATGGCATGATGTCCAGCAGGTCCCGGACGAACGCCCGCACCTCGAAGTTCACACTGCTGTCGCCAAAGCCCACGCAGAAAACCGCCGGCGCCGGATTGTCCACCACCCGGTCGTTCTTCATGGCTGCGTCGTAGAGCAGGTCCCGTACCGTGTCCACATCCGAACCGTAGGCCACTCCCACGCGAATAATGACCCGGGTAATGGGGTCGGTGAGTGTCCAGTTGGTCAGGTCCTGGGTCACGAACGTCTTGTTGGGGATGATCTGCTCCTTGCGGTCCCAGTCCACCAGGGTGGTGGCGCGGATTCGTATGCGGGAGACGGTGCCGGTGGTGCCGCCAATGGACACGGTATCCCCCACCCGGATGGGGCGCTCGAACAGCAGGATGATGCCGGAAACGAAGTTGGCCACGATTTCCTGCAGGCCAAAGCCCAGGCCAACGCCGAGGGCCGCCACCAGCCATTGCAGCTTGGACCACTGCAGACCGATCACCGCCAGCGACGCGGCAATGCCGATGAACACGATGACGTAGGTAGCCATGGTGGTGATGGCGTAGCCCGCCCCGGGCTCCAGCTTGAGCCGGCTGAGAAGCATGACCTCCAGGGTGCCGGGAAGGTTGCGGGCGGCGAGCACTGTGCCGGCACCAAACAGAAAGCCCATCATCAGGTCACCGAGGGTGATGGGCAGCGGGTCGGCCCCTTCAACACCGGTCGTGATGGTCCACAGGGTAATGTTGTCGAATACCGCAAGGGCTGGTATGACATCGGCCCAGAATACCCACAGCACGGCTACCGCCAGGACAACGGCAAGAATCTTGAGCAGCGCCTTGCTTTGCTGGCTGATGTCCTTGAGGTCCATCTCTGGCATGTCCAGGGTCACCGGTATCCCCTCGCCGGAGGATCCCGCCGCCTCCCGGGTTTCCGCCAGCCGGCGTTCGGTAGCCCGCTGTTCCCGCAGGCGATCCAGGGTCAGCCGGCGTTCCCTGACCGCCAGCCCCCGCAGGGCCATATAGTAAAACAGCATGACGAAGGCCAGCCAGGAGATGCTGATAAACATCAGGCCTTCCAGTTCCAGCGCGGTGTAGTGATAGCCCCAGAATGACGCCAGTGCCAGCAGTATCGGCAGGCTGACGGCAAGGATATGTGCCCCTTTCAGCAGGCGGCGTTCGGGATGGTGGAGGCGCACCGACGACATCACACGGTGGGCGAACAGGGAAAGCGTGACCGAGGCAATGGCGAACAACAGGCGGCCAAGGCTGTCGTTGAAACTGGTCCCCTGGGGCGTATCCAGTGTTGCCATGATGATGATGACGGGAGCAAGGACCGCCAACAGTACCGGAATGTTGCGGCGGATGGCCCGCTGGGTGTCGGCATTCCAGCGGAAATGTCGCTCAGCCAGGCCGTCCCGGCGGGCCACGGAGTGAAGGGTCCGCAGCAGCAGGGTCACGAATGCCGCGCCGGTCAGGCCCGAGGCAAGGGCTGCAAAAAAGGCGTTACCCTCCTTCAGCAACAGTGCCAGAATGGACAGGAGGAGGACCCCCGGCAACGCCAGCAACACGCTGAAAAGGGCTGCGGCCATCGTGTAGCGTACTCTGTCCCGACCCACATTGCCCACGTACTGTCCGGAGTTGATCAGGGCCCGGACGATGCTCCTGCGCCGGGCCAGCAGCAGGGCCACGCCCAGTGTCAGCGCGAGGATGCGCAAGCCCCGTTCGGACACCGACCGCTCCAGGGCCTCCATGAGGTCGGGCCCCCGGAACCCGGAAAGGAACCAGGTAACGCTCTGATAAAGGCGGTCGAACATGTCGGGGCTGACCGGGTCGGCGCTGGGCAGCCAGAACAGCCGTTGCTGTAGCAGTTCCTGATAGGCGTAGAACCGGTCTTGCAGCTCGATGACGGTGTTGTAGTACTCATTGAGCGTTTCAATATGTTGGGTGACCGCCGAGTGGAGCTGAGCGATCAGGTCACTGCGTTTCTGCTTCATCCGGTTCCGACTGGTGGCTTCGGGGGACGTGATGGCGCCGTATTCCTCGAGGCGAAGCTGTTCCTCCCGCGCCGAGGAAAGCTGTTCGCTGATGCCCCGGGTCAGCCCTGCGGCAACGGTCTGGCTTTCCAGGCGGTCCAGGCGTTGGCGCAGCAGGCGGGCGTACTCCCCGGTCAGGTTGAGGCCGGCTTTCTCCAGGCGCAACTCGAAACTCTGGTATTCCTTGTTGAGGCGTTCCAGTTGGGACTCGGCATGAGCCAGCCGATGGTTCGTGGCCTCCAGCGCTGCCTGGCGTTTGTCGAGGGAGTCGCGCAACACCTGGATCTGCTGGCGGATATCGGCGGTCTCGGCGGCCTGGAGCTGGCTTTCAACGGGCTCTTCCTCGTAGTCTTCCAGGCTTGGCTGCACAGGGGTGGCGGAAGGCTTCGGTGGTGGTTCTTCGGCTTCCCCTTCATTAACGGAGGCCTCGCCAGTGGCCCCTTCTTCCTGGGCGACTTGTGATTCACCGGTTTCGCCGTTGTTCCCGGTGGTTTCCCCATCAGACTGCTTATCCTGACTCCCGGCCAGGTCGCGGACGCCGGGTGGCAACAGGTCGGTGACGGCGGCGGTCGCCGGTGCGGTGGTAAGCGTCGACACCAGTAAAAACAACATGATCAGGCAGTCGCGTGGGCGAGGGAAGGCCAGGTACGCTGTCATGGTCGCGGGAACGTCCTCTGTCTTTTCGGGAAGTCGTTGTTTGCCCTGGACAGCACGCGCCATCCACGACAGTTCCAGATAACCAGTGTAGCGTGATCAGGGTGTTGGTAAACGGTCGGGGAGTGGTGCCCACAGACCGACACCGTCACGACACCCGGTCAGAGGTCCGCCAGTGGCGATTCCTGTTCCGGCCAGGGTGCCTCGAAATAACCCTCAATGGTCGCTTCCGATACCTCGGCCAATGAATGGCAGGACCAGGTCGGGTGCCGGTCCCGGTCGATGACCAGGGCACGGATGCCTTCCTGCAGGTCGGGGTGGCGACCGCAGTTGGCGGCCATGGCCAGTTCCATCCGGAAGATATCCTTCAGGGACATCTGCAGGCCATGGGCAAGCTGGCTCTCCAGCAGGCCCAGCGAGATCGGGCAGGCCTGGCGAAGGCTGTCTTTGCAGGCGTTCCACCAGTCATTGCCGGGCGGGCTTTCCAGCAGCCTTGCGACCACCCTTGGCAGTTCATCCCGGCGGCACAGGCGGGCGATATCCTGCTCATAGCGGGCCAGCTCACTGTCCGGCAGATCCGACGGGCGTGCCTCGCGGATCTGGTTCAGCAGCCGGAACAGGCGGTTGTCGTCAGCAGCGATCTCGCCGGTCCAGTATTGTTCGCTGATGCGTTCGACAAGCTCATCCTGTCGTTCGCGATCAAGTGCCAGGTCGGCCAGCCCCACCCGCATGGCGTCGCTGGCATTGAGCCGGGCCCCGGTCAGGCCCATGAACAGGCCGATACTGCCCGGCAAACGGTTGAGGAACCAGCTGGCCCCCGCGTCGGGAAACAGACCGATGGTGGCCTCGGGCATGGCCATGACCGTTTCCGGTGTGATCAGGCGGTAGCGGCTGGCCTGCAGCAGGCCCATGCCGCCGCCCATGGTAATGCCGTGGGCCAGGGTGATCACCGGCTTGGGAAAGGTGTGCAGGGTGTAATCCACCCGGTACTCCCGGGCGAATATATCTGTAACGGCTGCGGCAGGTGCCGGTGCCCGGGTGGCCTGGTATACCTCCCGAAGATCGATCCCCGCCGAGAAGGCGCGATCACCGTTGGCGGTGATCAGCACCAGGCAGATGTCGTCGTTCTCGGCCCAGGCATCCAGTTGCGCCTGCAGTCCGGTCAGCATGGCGGAGGACAGGGCATTCAGTTTGTCCGGCGAATTCAGGGTGAGGATGCCGAGGATGCCACTTCGGCAGGGGATTTCCCGGGTCTGGATGCTCATGCTGTCTGGCGCAGTCCTTCTGGTTTGTCTTGCAACGCTCGAAAAGCCTACTTTGGTGATAACTTTACCAGAAATAAAGCGTACTAAGGTCGCAGGTTACAGGCGGGAAGACTGCGTTGATATGTCTCAATCGCCACCTCCCGAACCTGTGTTATAACATCAAAAAACAGATGGAGAGACCTATGAATGTTGGCAAAGTGGTAGTGGCAGGTGCGTTCATGATGAGTGTGATGTGGGCTGGTCCGGTTTTCGCCGCCGGCAATCCCGAGGCTGGCAAGGCCAAGGCCGCGGTTTGCGCAGCCTGTCATGGCAGGAACGGTGTTGCCCAGATTCCAGGGTATCCCAACCTGGCGGGCCAGAATGAGGCCTACCTCATTTCCTCCCTGAAAGCCTATCGCAGCAAGGAGCGTAGCGGTGGCCAGGCGGCGGTGATGCATGGCCAGGCCTCCGGGCTCAGCGATGAGGACATTGCCAACCTGGCAGCCTACTATGCCAGCCTGCCGGCGGACGGGGGCGAATAGGTCAGCCCGTCCCCGATGAAAAACCGGCCCTTGCCTGGCCGGTTTTCTGTCTCCCTGCGGTCAGTACCCCCCGCTGACAATCCGGTAACTGGGGATATAGGCGGAGCCGCCGGGCAGTTTCATGCGGTCCTGGGCCACGAAAGCGGCCAGCATCTCTTCCAGGGGATCCAGCAGCACCGGGTCGCCGGCAATCTCGAAAGGACCTTTCGCCTGCACCTGGCGGATGCCGTCCGCTTTCACGTTACCCGCCACGATGCCGCTGAATGCCTTGCGCAGGTTGGCCGCGATCAGGTGTGCCGGCTGTTTGGTATGCAGGTCCAGGGCCCGCATACTGATGTGGGTGGGGTCGAAGGGTAGCTGGAACACCGGGTCTATCTTCAGCATCCAGTTGAAGTGGTAGGCGTCCTGCATGGCCCGGCGGAAGGTCTCCACCTCGGTGACGCCCTTTTTCATGGCCTGGGCCACCCGGACCGGATCGTCAATAATGATCTCGTACTTTTCCGCCGCCTTGTTGCCCAGGGCGTTGCGAATGAAGCGGTCGATCATCTCGAAGTATTCCGCGTTCTCCTTCAGGCCGGTGAACACCACCGGGAAGGGGATATCGGCGTTGTCCGGATGCAGCAGGATGCCCAGCAGGTAGAGGATTTCCTCCGCCGTGCCCACACCGCCGGGGAACACGATGATGCCGTGGCCGGCCCGCACGAAGGCCTCCAGGCGCTTCTCGATATCCGGCAGGATCACCAGTTCGTTGACGATGGGGTTGGGGGCCTCAGCACCGATAATGCCAGGTTCCGTGATGCCGATGTAGCGGCCATTCTTCACCCGCTGCTTGGCGTGACCGATGGTGGCGCCTTTCATGGGCCCCTTCATGGCGCCCGGACCACAACCGGTGCAGATGCTCAGACCGCGCAGGCCCAACTGGTGGCCCACTTCCTTGCTGTAGGTGTATTCCTCGCGGCTGATGGAGTGGCCGCCCCAGCACACCACCAGGTCGGGCTGGCGACCCGCCTGCAGGGCCCGGGCATTACGCAGCACGTGGAAGATCAGGTTGGTGATGTCTTCCGGGTTGTCCCGCCGGAAACCGGCCACCGAGGAGGGAATGGTATTCGAGTAGACCAGGTCCCTGAGCACCGCAAACAGGTGCTCGCGGATGGCCCGCAGCATCTCGCCATCTACGAAGGCGCTGGCCGGCGCATTCAACACTTCCAGCTTGAGGCCCCGGGGCTGGGGCACCAGCCGGATGTCGAAGTCGGCATAGGCCTCCATCAGGTCCTTGCAGTCATCGGTTTCCGCGCCGGTGTTGAGCACGGCCAGGGCACACTGCCGGAACAACTGATAGAGGCCGCCCTCGCTCCGATCCTTGAGGCGGTTGACCTCGTGGTTGGATAGGATTTCGAGGCTGCCCTCCGGCGACACGAGGGCATTGGCCGTGGGTTGTTTCTGCATTCCAGGCATCCTTTCTGATTTTGGCAAGGCCGGATTTTGAGCCATTACGGGAACCGGGTAAACTAGGTGTTTTACGACGAATACGCCAGTCACCTTCGACCGATCCTTTAATCCCATGATGTTACTGATCCGCCCGGCCGCCGAAGTGGCCATCAAGAGCAAGCCCGTCCGCCGCCAGCAGATGCGTCAGCTACGCCAGAATATCCGCAAGCTGCTGGTGCGGCTGGACGACGACATCCGGGTGGAAGGCGCCTGGGACCGGATCGATGTGGACGTTCCGGAGGACCGGGGCCTGCTGAGCCCGGTGCTGGACGAGTTGAGCCGCATTCCCGGCATTTCCACCATCCAGGAGATTTCCGTGTATCCCCTGCAGGACCTGGATGATGTCGCCGACAAGGCCCTGGCGGCCTACCGGCAGCGTCTTGCCGGTCAGACCTTCGCGGTCCGGGCCCGGCGTACCGGTCAGCACGACTTCACCTCCAGCGAGCTTGAACGCCATGTGGGCGGGTATCTTCTGGCCCACACCGAGGCCGCCGGCGTGCGGCTCAAGGAGCCGGATGTGGAGGTGCGCATCGACGTTCGCAACGACCGGTTCCACATTTCCCATCGCAAGCATGAAGGCATGGGCGGCTACCCCATTGGCACTGTCGAAACCGTCATGACGCTGATTTCCGGCGGTTACGACTCCTCGGTGGCGGCTTACCTGATGATGCGGCGCGGCCTGCGCAGCCATTTCCTGTTCTTCAACCTGGGCGGGCATGCCCACGAAGTTGGCGTGAAACAGGTGGTCAGTCACCTCTGGCAGCGTTATGGCTCGTCCCATTCGGTGAAGTTTGTGTCCGTGCCCTTCGAAGGAGTAGTAGCCGAGATCATGCGCTCGGTCAATCACCGGCACTGGGGCGTGGTGCTCAAGCGCCAGATGCTGAAGGCGGCGGACCGGGTGGCGGAAGAGCTGCGGGTCGAGGGCCTGGTGATGGGGGATGCGGTGGCCCAGGTGTCGAGCCAGACCCTGACCAACCTGAATGTGGTGGACCGGGCCAGCGACATGATCGTGCTGCGCCCCCTGATCGCCATGGACAAGCAGCAGATCATTCGTATCGCCCATGATATCGACACCGAAGCCTACGCCCGCAACATGCCCGAGTACTGCGGGGTGATTTCCCAGAAACCCGCCACCCGGGCCAAACTGCACCGGGTCGAGGCGGACGAGGCGCTGATGGATCCGGCTGCCCTGCAGCAGGCGGTGGACAACCGCACCGAAACCCCGGTTTCCCGTATGATGATCTCGGAGGTGACCCCCGAGGAAGTGGAACTGGTCAGCACCCCGGCGGTGGATGATGTCATCATCGACGTGCGTCACCCGGACGAAGAACAGCGTTCGCCCCTGACACTGACCAATAACGAGGTGATCAACATCCCGTTCTACGAACTCAACCAGCAGGTTGATGACCTGGACAGGGGCCGCTGCTACCTGCTCTATTGCGACAAGGGCACCATGAGCCGCATGCACGCCGGCCACCTGAAGGCCGAGGGGCACGACAACATCAAGGTGTACGTACCGGGCTGACGGGGCGCTTGCCCTTGTTGGCTGAACTGTCGTTGGAATAACCGTTTCCACCCCGGTCGCCCCGGGCTGGGTCTCCCATGCACGAAAGGACTCCTGCCGATGCTCTACGTTCTCAAGTACGCGGTTTTGCCCCCGTTCCTGAATATCCTGCTGATGGCGGCGGGCATGCTGCTGGTGAGGCGTTTCCCCCGACTTGGGTGGGCACTGATGATCCTGGGCCTGGTCGCCCTCTACCTGCTGTCGATCCCGCCCGTCCAGTCGGTGCTCAGTATCGGTCTGGAGGATCATCCGGTGCCGACGGTGGAGGAGGCGTCCCGGGCGGATGTCATCGTGGTCCTGGGCGGTGGCCGTGAGACCGATGCGCCCCAGTGGTCCGGGCGGGACGTGGTGGCCGAGGCGCCCCTGGCCAGGCTGGCGGAGGCGGCTCGCTGGCACCGTCGCACCGGGTTGCCGCTACTGCTGACCGGTGGCAGGAATGAAGAGCGCGACCTGGAGTCCGAGGCACAGTTGATGAACCGCATGCTGGATGAGGCCTTCAACATCCAGGCCCGCTGGATGGAGCACGAGAGCGGCACCACCCGGGAGAACGCCGAATTCAGCGCCCGCATCCTCAACGCCGGCAACCTGGACACCATCCTGCTGGTGACCCACGCCGCTCATCTGACCCGGGCCATCCCCGAGTTCGAGCGGCTCGGCTTCGAGGTGATCCCCGCTCCCATGGGCTTCATCCATACCGGGGATCATGACGGCATCGAACTGGTACCCCGTACCTGGTACCTGCAGCAAAACACCCGTCTGCTCCATGAGCAGATCGGGCGCGTTTACTACTGGCTGACGCTTTAAGCCGGTAAGCAGGGCCTCAGACCCCGCCGATTCCCCTGAAGAACTGCTGCACGTTCTCACTCAGGGACTCCAGGTCATAGCCGCCTTCCTGCACCACCAGGGTGGGCAGGTACAGCTGGCTGATGTGTTTCCCAAGGCGGCCAAAGCCCTCGGAGGTTACCGATACCTTGGCCTGGGGGTCGTTCTTGTAGATGTCGAAGCCCAGACACAGCACCAGCACGTCTGGATCGTAGAGTTTGATGTCGGTGAGTGCCCGGTCCAGGGTCTCGAAAAAATGCTCCTCACTGGAACCGTGGGGCATGGGGTAGTTGATGTTGTACCCCTCGCCATCACCTTCGCCCCGCTCATTCTGGAAACCGGTGACCACCGGGTAGAAGTTGGTGGGGTCGCCGTGGATGGAGATATAGAGGATGTCGCTGCGATCGTAGAAGATCTCCTGCACACCCTGGCCGTGGTGCATGTCGGTATCCAGGATGGCCACCCGGGCGAACCGGTCCTGCAGGTGCTGGGCGGCGATGGCGGCGTTGTTCAGGTAACAGAAACCGCCAGCGGCGTCGCGGCGGGCATGGTGCCCCGGCGGGCGACACACCGCATAGGACACCCGGTCACCAGCCTTGATGGCGTCCGCCGCGCCCAGTGCGGACTGGGCCGACCAGTAGGCCGCCTCCCAGGTTTTCGGGCCAATGGGTGAACTGCCGTCGGCCTGGTAGCGGGCGGCCTCTGCGAGAATGCCCTGCAGGTGGTTGGGCGCGCGCACGAAGATATTGGAGATCACCTCCTCGCCCCAGTCCTCCTGCTCCATCCAGCGACGGTGGGCGGATTCCAGGAAGCGCAGGTAACCCAGATCATGGATGTCGGAGATGGGCCCGGCCCCCTGGTCTGCGGGCTGGAGCACTTCCACCCCCAGTTCCTTCAGGCCCTCCAGCATCTGACCGGTACGGTCCGCCACCTCCTGGGGCTGACGCATCTGACCGCGGGTGAAGTACGTCTTGGGAGCGTGCAGGTCCTGTGACGGGTGAAAATACGCTTTCATGTTCCGGCCTCCTGATGAATCAACGTTTTCGACCAGTATAGATGCCGGTCGGCTTCTTGCAGGGCGCTGGCCGATTGCCTTTACAGACGTCACAAAGGCAGCCAATATGTCCTCAGAACGTCTGAACCCTTCACGGATCGTCAGGGTGGTCAGCGGTTTCACCAGTAGTCTCACTCCCGGACGTTTTCGTCAACACCCCGGACAGCGTCGAACAAAAGCGAACAAGCGACAGCAACTGTCTCTCAAACAGAGGAGTCACCATGATCGAGTCACCCCTGCTGAAGAACCTGAAAGGCTATATTGGCGGCCAGTGGAAAGCCACCGGCGACAATACCTTTGATGTTTACAACCCGGCGACGGGGCAAGTACTCGCCAGTGTGCCCTCAATGCCGGTGGAGGATGTCAGGGCGGCCATCGAGGCTGGCAAATCGGCCCTGAAGCTGACCGAGCCCTACGCCATCGAGACCCGCCGACAGTGGCTGGAAGGCATTCGCGATGCCCTCAAGGACAACCGCGAGGAGATCGGTCGTATCCTCTGTCTGGAGCACGGAAAGCCCCTGAACGAGGCCCAGGGCGAGGTGGACTACGCCGCCGGTTTCTTCGATTATTTTTCAAAGACCATCGGCGACCTGAATGCCCATACCCTGGAAGAAAAGCCCCGGGACTGCACCTGGACCATCCACTACCGCCCGGTGGGCGTGGTGGGGCTGATCACCCCCTGGAACTTCCCCATCGGCATGATCGCCAAGAAATTGTCCGCCGCGATGGCCGCCGGCTGCCCGTCGGTGATCAAGCCCGCCAGCGAAACCCCACTCACCATGATCGCCATGTTCACCGTCATTGATGAGAACGTGGAGCTGCCCGAAGGCATGATCAACCTGGTGATGGGCAAGGCCAGCGTGATCGGCAAGGAACTGTGCGATAACCCGGATGTGCCCATGCTCAGCTTCACCGGCTCCACTGAAGTGGGCCGCAAGCTGATCATCGACACCGCCGACCAGGTGAAGAAGCTGGCCCTGGAGCTGGGTGGCAACGCACCGTTCATCGTGTTTGACGATGCCGACCTGGACAAGGCGGCGGACAACCTGATCGCCAACAAATTCCGCGGCGGCGGCCAGACCTGTGTCTGCGCCAACCGCATCTTCGTCCATGAGAAAGTGATGGACGCCTTTGCCGGCAAGCTGGCGGATCGGGTCAACAAAATGACCGTGGGCGATGGTATCAACGGCGACGTGGACATCGGCCCGCTGATTAACCGGGCCGGCTTCGACAAGGTCCGCGACCACCTGGAAGACGCCCTGAAAAAAGGCGCCAGCCTGGTGGCGGGCACCCAGCCGGGTGACCTGCCGAAGGACAAACTGTTCTTCCCGCCCACCGTGGTCTCCGGCGTCAAGCGCGACATGGCCTGCTTCCGCGAGGAAACCTTCGGCCCGCTGGTGCCCATGGTGGCCTTCAGCACCGAGGACGAAGCCATCGAAATGGGCAACGACACCGAGTTCGGCCTGGCCTCCTACGTGTTCACTGCCGACGAGGACCGTGCCCAGCGTGTGGCCGGCGGCCTGCGCTTCGGCCACGTGGGCTGGAACACCGGCACCGGCCCGGCCCCGGAAGCGCCCTTTGGCGGCATGAAAGCCTCCGGCATCGGCCGCGAGGGCGGCACCGAAGGTCTGTTCGAGTTTGTCGAGCCGCAGGCGGTACCGCGGGGGTTCTGACGCCCCTGAAAGAGTGCCTCGTATCCGAGGCACTCTTTCAACCTCTCTCCCTATAACCCAATCCCCCACCCATGGGTGATATACTGCTGCCTCATTTTCCACCAGGCAATGAACGGCAGAATCCATGGATGTCTCCCCCATCATCGATCCCCTGAACGACGCCCAGCGCGAAGCGGTCACCGCCCAGAACGACCACCTGCTGGTGCTGGCGGGTGCCGGCAGTGGCAAGACCCGGGTGCTGGTCCATCGTATGGCCTGGCTGATGCAGGTGGATGGGGTGCCGCCCACTGGTATCCTGGCCGTGACCTTCACCAACAAGGCGGCGAAGGAGATGCGTTACCGCATCGAACAGATGATGGACGTGCCGGCCCGGGGAATGTGGTTCGGTACCTTCCACGGCATCGCCCACCGCCTGCTGCGGGCCCACTACCAGGACGCCGGCCTGCCCGAGAATTTCCAGGTACTGGACAGCGACGATCAACTGCGACTGGTCAAGCGGGTGATGCGGGAGCTTCAGATCGACGAGGGCCGCTGGCCACCCCGCCAGGCCCAGTGGTTCATCAACAGCCACAAGGACGAGGGCCTGCGGGCGGACCACATCCAGGAGAACCCGGGCGACCACTTCACCAGCACCATGCTGCAGATCTACCGCCAGTACGAGAAGCTCTGCAATCAGGGTGGCCTGGTGGACTTTGGTGAGCTGCTGCTGCGGTCCCACGAACTCTGGCTGCACCGGCCGGAACTGCTGGCCCACTACCAGCGTCGCTTCCAGCACATCCTGGTGGACGAGTTCCAGGACACCAACACCATCCAGTACGCCTGGCTGCAGATCCTGGCCAGCAACCGGGTACCCCTCACCGTGGTGGGGGATGATGACCAGTCCATCTACGGCTGGCGCGGGGCCAAGATCGAGAACATCCAGCAGTACCAGCGGGATTTCCCCAACTCACGCCTGGTGCGCCTGGAGCAGAACTACCGTTCCACCCAACTGATCCTCAAGGCCGCCAACGCGGTGATCGCCAACAACCAGGGGCGCCTCGGCAAGGAGCTGTGGACCGACGGCCCCGAGGGCGAACCCATCAGCCTGTATGCCGCCTTCAACGAAATGGACGAGGCCAATTACATCGCTGACACCATTAGCGCCTGGGTGGACGAAGGCAACCTGCGCAGCGAGGCAGCCATCCTGTACCGCTCCAACGCCCAGTCCCGGGTGTTGGAGGAATCCCTGATGCGCCAGGGCATTCCCTACCGGGTCTACGGCGGCCTGCGGTTCTACGACCGCCAGGAAATCCGCAACGCCATCGCCTACCTGCGATTGGTGCACTACCGTCGTGACGACGCCGCCTTCGAGCGGGTGGTGAACGTGCCCACCCGGGGCATCGGCGCCAAGAGCCTGGGGGACCTGCGGGCCTACGCCACCGAGCAGGGTATCTCCCTGTGGGAGGCGTCCGAGCGCATGCTGGACGCGGGCGTGGTCAAGGGCAAGGCCCGCACCGGCCTGCAGCAGTTTATCGACATCATCCAGACCCTGACCGACAAGGTGGACCAGTCGTCCCTGCAGGGCCTGATGAAGGAAACCCTGGAGCTCAGCGGCCTCAAGGATTACCACGCCAACGAAAAGGGCGAGAAGGGCCAGGCCCGGGTGGAGAACCTGGAGGAACTGGTCAACGCCCTGTCGGACTATGAGGTGGAGGACGATGAGGACGCGTTGTCGGAATTCATCGCCCAGGCGGCCCTGGACGCCGGCGAGGCCCAGGCGGATACCCACGAGGACAGCGTCCAGCTGATGACGCTGCACTCCGCCAAGGGCCTGGAGTTCCCGCTGGTGTTCCTGGCCGGGGTGGAGGAAGGGCTGTTCCCCCACAGCATGTCCCTGGAGGAACCGGGTCGCATGGAAGAGGAACGCCGGCTGGCTTACGTGGGCATCACCCGGGCCATGAAGCGGCTGATCCTCACCTACGCCGAATCCCGGCGCCTGTACGGTCAGGAGAAGTTCCACGCCCTGTCCCGCTTTGTACGGGAGATTCCGGCCGACTGCCTCCAGGAGGTGCGCCTGCGCAACACGGTCAGCCGCCCCGCCATGGTATCCCGGCCCAACGAAGGGCTGTTCAGCCAGCAACCGGAGGCCGGTACCGGCTTCAGCCTTGGCCAGCGGGTGCGCCACCCCAAGTTTGGCGAGGGGATTGTGATGAACAGCGAGGGCAGTGGCCACCACACTCGCGTTCAGGTGAACTTCGACGACGGCGCCAAGTGGCTGGTGCTGGCCTACGCACCGCTGGAAGCCTGCTGATCCGGCGTCAGCGGCAGGCGGATCAGAATTTCCGTTCTTCCACTGGCGGGGGAGAATACTGGTAGACCCAGGTCTCCGTCAGCGGCTGGTCCCCCAGGCGCAGGTACACCCGCAGGTCGATGGGCTCCGGTGAGTCGTCCGGCACCAGGTCGAACATGGCCCGGTAGCCATTGATCGAGCCCAGTGGCCGGGCCGAAGTGATTTCCACTTTGCCCCGGCTGACCTCGATCACCGGCTCCACCTCGGCATCCTCGCCCATCATGCCCAGCAGTCCCCCGGCAAAGTCGATGGCAAACCGCCGCGAGAAGTAGGTGCGCTCCTGGCCCACCACACCGCCGATGCCCGTGCGGGTCGCCTCCACCGTGGCCAGGTTGTCCGGTGACGCCGGCGGCTTCTCGCCCCAGGTCAGCCGATAGCTGAACAGGTGCTCCCGGCCCGGTTCCAGTGGTTCTTTGGGGTGCCAGAAGGCAACGATGTTGTCCATGGTTTCGTCCGCGGTGGGAATCTCCACCAGCATCACCGAGCCTTCGCCCCAGTTGCTACCGGGTTCCACCCACAGGCTCGGTCGTTTGCCATAGAACACGCTGTCGTCCTGGTAGTGGTCAAAATCCCGGTCCCGCTGTAGCAGACCAAAACCTCGCGGGTTGTCGTCGAGAAAACTGTTGACCTGCAAATGCCGGGGGTTGCGCAGTGGGCGCCAGATCCATTCCCCGGCACCGGTCCACAGGGACAGGCCGTCGGAATCATGGATTTCCGGTCGCCAGTCGTTGGCCATGCGGCGGTCGTTCTCGCCCATCTGGTACATGCTGGTGAGCGGGGCAATGCCGACGCGTTCGATGGTACGGCGAGGGTAGAGGGCCGCATCAATGTCCATCACCATGTCCCGGCCCGGATACAGGTCGAAGGCATAGGCGCCGGTCACGCTGTCGGACTCCAGCAGGGCGTATAGGGTCAGCCGTGTGGAACCGGCCGGTGGCGGCTGGAACCAGAATGCGGTGAAGCGGGGAAACTCCTCGCCGCTGTCCAGCGCCGTGTCCACCGCCAGCCCCCGGGCGGACAGGCCGTACTGCATGGACTCGCCCACCGCCCGGAAGTAGCTGGCCCCCAGGAAGGCGGCCAGGTCCCGTTCATCATCGGTATGGAAGCGAACCCGGAAGCCGGCATAGCCGAGATCGTCCGGTAGCCCTTGCAGGGACTGTTCGCCTTTGTAGGTGAAGTTGTCGGGGCTGTAGGGGATTTCCCGGGGCTGGCCGTTCACCAGCTCGAACAGGTGCACGGGCTCCTGGAAATACAGCCCCAGATGGAAGAAGCCGATCTCGAAGGGGGTGTCTTCGTTATGCCAGAGTGCCTGGTCGGCCTTGAACCGTATTGACTGGTAGTCATCCCAGGAGATGTCCTTCAGCGCCTGGGGCACCTGCTCCCGGGTGGGGGCATGGGGCTGGTCGGCCAGGTGACGGGCGTGGCCCTTGAGCCAGGCGAAGTCGAACTGCTCGGGTACCGGAACCTTGCTGGCCACCGCCGGGCGGGGCGTCATTAGCGCAGACAGGGGCAGGCCAGTCAGGCCCGCGGTGGCGGCCAGGTGAAGCAA
Source organism: Marinobacter shunpengi (assembly GCF_045449715.1). Taxonomy (NCBI): domain Bacteria; kingdom Pseudomonadati; phylum Pseudomonadota; class Gammaproteobacteria; order Pseudomonadales; family Marinobacteraceae; genus Marinobacter; species Marinobacter shunpengi. The sequence goes on from NZ_JBJJLA010000027.1 coordinate 128,871, forward strand.
CAGGGAACGTCGATCCATGGGTGACTCCTATGGCAAACGGTGTCCCTATTCTGCCTGTGGTGTCATGTATCAGGGGGTTACGATTCCGAAAGGCGGGTCGGCTGTTCAGATCGACGAGGTGACAAAGTCCGGCGTAATGCCGGACGTCCGGATGCAGGTCTCCAGGTCCAGACCCGCCAGTGAGCCGTGGCCGGTGACCAGCAGGCTTGCCATTCCCTTTGTCCTGGCGCCAAGGATATCCGTGTGCAGGGTGTCGCCGACCATCAGTATTCGACGGGCGGGAATGCCGGCGAGGCGCTCGAGGGCGGCGTCAAAGGCCGGGCCGTAAGGTTTGCCGAAGAAACGCGGGGTGATGCCCGTTTCCTCTCGCAGTTTGTGGGCGAAAAAGCCGGGTTCCAGGGTCAGGCAATCACCACGGGGCGCCACCAGGTCCGGGTTCGCCACCTCCAGCGGTCGCCGTCGACGTTTCAGGCTGTTCGACAGTTGAGCGTGCAGGGACTCATCCCAATGCTCGCTGCTCAGGAAGATAAACCCGTCGCAGGCGTCCAGCGCCTGGTCGCTTACGCCGGGGCGTACCGGCTGCTGTGTCAGCGGGCCCAGTGACTGGCTGTCGGAATGCGCCGGTGCGATCACGCCCCACACGCCTTGCCTCGGTTCCCGGGCGAGGGCGTCTTCCAGCAACCAGCGGCTGGAAATGATCCTGTCTTCGGTCAGCCCGAACCCCATGGCCCGGTATTTTGCGGTCAGGGCCTGCTGGCTGGCGGTAGCGGCGTTGGAGAGCACCAGGACCGGTTTCCCGAGGGCCTGCAGCGCCGCCAGTCGGGCCGCCGCGCCGGGAATGACGGCCTGCCCGGTGTTCAGCACGCCGAACGCATCAAAGACAAAGGCGTCGAACTCGCCGGCCAGTGGTTCCAGCGACGCTATCCACCGGGGAGCACTTTGGTTGGCGGCCGTCGCCGGGAGCTGATCCCGCAGCCGCTGGTACTGGTCAAAGGCCCAGGCGGGTGTCGGGGTGACGCCGTCAAAGGTGGTTGGATGGCTATCGGTCATGCCCTCAGATTACCGCCTGTCGCACCCGGGCGGATACCCACTCCGAGACCACCACGGTGGCGAGGATCACCACAAAGATCATCGCCACCTGGTTCCAGGCCAGGGTGGCCAGCGATGCGTTGAGCTGGATGCCCAGGCCGCCGGCTCCCACCAGCCCCAGGATGGTGGACTCGCGGATGTTGATGTCCCAGCGGAACACGCTGATGCCCCAGAACGCCGGCAGGATCTGCGGCACGATGGCATAGTCGATCACCTGGACACCACTGGCGCCGGTGGCCCGTACCGCTTCCACCTGGCTGGTGTCGATCTCCTCGATCGCCTCGTAGAGCAACTTGGCCACGAAGCCGATGGACCGCAGGCCGATAGCGATAATGCCGGACAACAGCCCCGGGCCGATAATGGCCACCAGCAGCAGCGCCCAGATAAGCGAATTGATGGATCGGGACGCCACGATCAGCAGGAGTGCCAGCGGGCGCACAAACCGTTTACTGGGGGTGGTGTTGCTGGCAGCCAGAAAGGCCACCGGTACCGCAATGGCTACCCCGATCAGGGTGCCTAGGGTGGCGATATTGATGGTATCCCACAGGGGGGCCCACAACTCGTCGATGTAACCCCAGGCTGGCGGAAACATGCGCCCGCCGATATCGGCTGCCTGGTCCGGCGCGTCACTGACAAAGGCCCAGATCGTGTTCTCGTTCATCAACTGCCAGCAGAACACGGTCAGAGCCACCAGCGAGAACCAGCCCAGCCATCGCAGCAGCGTCTGCTTCGGTGTCCGGTACTGCCAGACAGGCACGGAAGGGGTTTCGGTCATTGTACCCACCTGCGAATCCAGGAAGACGAATATTCCACCACCAGCACGATGGCGATGATGATAATCAGGATGGCCCCGGCGGAATCATACTCGTAACGGTCAATGGCGGTGTTCAGGGTGGCGCCGATGCCACCGGCCCCGACTATGCCGATCACCGCCGATTCCCGGAAGTTGATGTCCAGGCGGTACAGAGAGAGCCCCACCAGCCGGGGCATGACCTGGGGCTGTACGGCGTAGTTGACCACCTGCCACCAGCTTGCGCCGGTGGCGCGGATGGCTTCGAGCTGGCTGTGGTCGCATTCCTCGATATCCTCCGCCAGCAGTTTTGACAGGAAACCGATGGTGGCGAATGCCAGTGTCAGGAAGCCCGCAAAGGGCCCGAAGCCGAACATGGCCACCAGCAGGATGGCGATGATCACTTCCTGGAACGAGCGGGACAGGGTGATGATGCTCCGGCAGGCCAGGTACACCGGCGCTGGCGCCAGGTTGCGGGCGGCGCCGATGCCGATGGGCACGGAAATCAGGATACCGGCCACCGTTGAGGTCACCGTCATGGTCAGGCTCTCCACCAGGCCTTCGCGGATGTCCCGCCACCGGGTGACGAAATCCGGTACCAGGAAGCCTTCCACGAATTTCCAGCCCCGGTCCAGTCCCAGCCACACCCGGTGCCAGTCGATCTCCACGCTTTGCATCGCCAGCACCAGGTAGATCAGCGCGCCGGTGTAGATCAGCCGTCGCCACAACGGATTGGTCAGCAGTACCGGTGGCCGCTTCCAGCGGGTGGGGTAGCTTTGCGCCGTCATCTATACCCCCTCGGCCAGGTCCACGGTGGGAGCCAGGGGCTCTTCGTGGGCGGTATCCTCACCGCGCATCTGAGTCCAGTCCTCATTGCCGTAGATGCGGGTCAGAACCTCGTCGGTCAGTGCCTCGGGTCTGCCGTCAAAGACCACCTCGCCGGCCCTCAGGCCGATGATCCGGTCGGTGAATTGCCGGGCCAGCATCACATCGTGGATATTGATGATGGCCGGCAGGTTCCTTTCCCGGCAGGCGCTGCCGATCAGGCGCATGATCTGGCGCGAGGTTTTGGGGTCCAGGGACGCGGTGGGTTCGTCCACCAGCAGCAGTTCCGGGTCCTGTTCCAGGGCCCGGGCAATGCCGACGCGCTGGCGCTGGCCACCGGACAGGGCATCGGCCCGCTTGTTGAAATGGTCCGACAGCCCGACCTGTTCCAGCAGGGAAAATGCCTGGGCCACATCGTCCGGTGAATAGCGGCGCAGGAACGAACGCCAGGCGGGCACGTAACCGAGCCGCCCCGACAGTACGTTCTCCATCACCGTCAGGCGCTCCACCAGGGCATACTCTTGGAAGATCATGCCGATCCGGCGTCGGGCACGGCGCAGTGCACCGCCTTGCAGGGTCGCCAGGTTGGTCTCCGACAGCAGGATTTCCCCGGCGGACGGTTCCACCAGGCGGTTAATGCACCGGATCAGGGTGGACTTGCCCGCACCGGAGGGGCCGATCAGCCCCACCACCTGGCCAGCGGGTACTTCTAAGCTGACCTGGCGGAGGGCTGTGTCTCCGGTGGGGTAGGTTTTTGAGAGGTTGCTGAGTGTAAGCACGTGGTCGATTCACCGCTTATTGACAGTGGTATTCAACGCCGTTGGCATCGTCGATCTTGCGGATCACTTCCCAATGCTCCTTGAAGGTGATGGGAATGAACTGGGCCTCGCCGGACTTGGAGAACTCCTCTTCCAGTGCGGTGCCTTCCCATTCAAAGGAGAAGAAGGCGTCCTGGATGGCTTCCTGCAACTCCGGAGTCAGATTGTGGGCGATGCCATAGCCTGTGGTGGGGAAGGTCTGGGACTGGTAAAGGGAGACAATCTGGTCCTCGCTCACCACATCCCGGCTCAGCATGCGGTTAAGCACCGAGTTGGCAATGGCGGCAGCCGGGTAGTCCTGGTTGGCGACCCCCAGTATGGAGTTGTCGTGCTTGCCGGAGAACACCGGCTCAAAGTCTTCTCCGGCCACCATGCCATAGTCTGCCTTCAGGATCGCCGACGGCGCCTTGAAGCCGGAGTTGGAGGTCTGGGAGGTAAAGGCCATTTCCCCGCCACGGATATCTTCCACCTCGTCAATGCCCGAGTCCGGGTAGGTGATGATTTCCATCTCATAGCCGAAGGAACCGTCTGCGGCGGCCATCATGGTAAATGGACGAAAGCCTGCGCAGGCCACTGCCAGAGGGTTGGAGCCGGTATTGAAGCCGGCAATATGCAGGCGCCCGGCGCGCATGGCTTCGATCTGGGCGGCGTTGGACTGCACCGGGAAAAACTGGACCTTCTTGCCGGTGGTGTCGGCCAGGTGGTCCATGAATTCGGACCAGACTTCCCGGTAGACGGCCGGGTCTTCAACCGGCGTGTAGGCAAAGATGAGGGTGGAGGGATCCACTTGCTGGTCGGCATCGGCGGGGATGTCGGCCACCAGGTCGCCGTCCTGGTCCTGGTAGCGGCTGTCGAGAGTGAACTCGGCGTGGCTGGCCAGGGGCAGCATCAGGGGAAGGCAGGCCAGCAGTGTCAGCGGTTTCATCGTCATCGTCGGACTCCTTGTTGTCTGGGAATAGGCTTACTCCCGGACGATAAGGCAATCCGATGATGCTTTTATGACAGCAACGTGCTAACGCGACACATTATGTGATGGGGTGGTTTCCTTCGGTAGAAGGAACGGCAGCGCACCCCGCCACGGGATGCGTCAGTGGGCCTGTTCCGGGACTTCGCGAATGCGGCCATGCTCATCAATGGCCACATACACGAACAGACCTTCGGTCACCTTGCGTGCGCCCTTGTTATTGCGGTCCCGGGTCCACACTTCCACGTTGATCTTCATGGAGCTGCGGCCGATGTCCACCAGTTCGCAGTAGCACCCAACCTGGGCGCCGATGCGCAGGGGCGAGAGGAATTCCATGCGGTCCATGGCGACGGTGGCGTTGCGGCCCTGGGAGATGCGTCCGGCCAGGGTGCCTGCGGCGGTGTCCATCTGCTGTACCAGCCAGCCGGCGTACACGTCGCCATTGGCGTTGGTGTCGGCGGGCAGGGGTACTACCTGGATCACCAGTTCCCCACGGGGGGTGGGCCTGTCGTCGTCGAAGTCAGTCATTGAGCGCTACCTTGTTTTTCTTGGATAGGGGGCCGTCGGGTAAGCCCTGTATTCATGATTGGGAGGGCAGTTGATACCGGATTCCCTGTTTATTTGCTGAGCATGGTATTCATCACATCGCCGTATGCAAGTGAAATCGACAGATAAGCAGTGTCCTGTCTGGTAAATTCGCTGATCTACGACTTGTCGCTGGTGACTCTGGTCCTGTGTTGCCAGTGATATCGGAGGCTCCATAAGTGGAAATTAATCCTGCGGGTGTCACAAAGTTGTCATAGACTGTCCGTAATCTGCCCACCATCGGATAACCCGACAGCAATAAACCGATGGAGATGCAACGTATGAAACTGAGAGCAGCACTCGCAACTGCAGTACTGGCAGGCTCTGTTGCCGCCGTATCCACGCCGGCCATGGCCCGCGACACAATCAGCATCGTGGGTTCTTCCACCGTTTACCCGTTCGCTACCGTGGTAGCCGAGCGTTTCGGTGCCAACTCTGACTTCCCGACGCCGAAGCTGGAATCCACCGGTTCCGGCGGCGGCCTGAAGCTGTTCTGCCAGGGCATCGGTACCCAGCACCCGGATATCACCAACGCTTCCCGCCGCATGAAGCCGTCCGAATACGACCTGTGCCAGAGCAACGGCGTTGAGAACATTACCGAGTTCCGTATCGGTTCCGACGGTATCGTTATCGCCAGCTCCAGCGAAGCCGAGAACCTGGACATCAACCTGGAGCAACTGTTCCTGGCCCTGGGCAAGCAGGTTCCGGATCCGGATGACGAGTCCAGGCTGATCGACAACCCCTACAAGAACTGGAGCGATGTCGATTCCAGCCTGCCCAACAAGCCGATCCGTGTAATGGGTCCGCCCCCGACGTCCGGCACCCGTGACGCCTTCGTCGAGCTGGCCATGCAGGGCGGCTGTGAAGACCTGCCGGCGGTTGCCGACATGAGCGAAGACGACATGGAAGGCGTGTGCCACAGCATCCGTGAAGACGGCGCCTTCATCGAAGCCGGCGAGAACGACAACCTGATCGTCCAGAAGCTGATCGACGATACCAAGATGTACGGTGTGTTCGGCTACAGCTTCCTGGAAGAGAACTCGGACCGCCTCCAGGCCGCCCGCCTGAACGGCATGGTGCCGACAGTGGAGAACATTGCCGCTGACGAGTACCCTGTTGCCCGCTCCCTGTTCTTCTACGTGAAGAAGGCTCACATCGGCGTGGTTCCGGGTATTACCGAGTACGCCGAGGAATTCACCAGCGCCGGCGCCATGGGCCCGAACGGCTACCTGAAGAGCGTTGGCCTGATCGTGCCTCCCCGTGATGCACTGATGGATCTGCAGGACAAGGCAGCAGAGATGCCGAACCTGAGCAAGGACGAGCTGATGTAAGGTCCGGTTCAAGCCGGATGACACCGAGGGTGCGGGTCCAACAGGGCCCGCACCCTTTGGCGTATGTGAGGCGGTCAGTCCGGTGACGGGAATGGCTCCCGTGGCCACTGGCCCTGAAGTTTCTGAAGACGGACAATTGCATGCAAGCGGCCAATCTTTTCCTACTCACGCTGGTCATGGCGCTGGTGGCGTACGGTCTCGGGTACGCCCGTTCGCGATCGCTGGCCATGCCCCTGGGTGGTATTCGCCACCTGAAATCCCTGCCGTTCTACTATGGCGCCCGGGCGGCGCTGTGGTGCGGTATTCCGGCGTTGATCGTACTGGCGCTATGGGCGGCGTTCCAGGGAAAGGTCATCCAGTTACTGGTGGTGGGCTCCCTGCCGCCGGACATGATCCCGGATTCCGATGGCGCCGCCAGCCTGCTGCTGAGCAAGATCAGCAACGTGGCCAGCGGAGCGCTGCCGGCTGACTTTGTTGAGCCGCCGGTGGCGGAGGCCGCCGAACGCCTGACCATCCTGCGGGAACAGAGCCGCTGGTACATGACGTCGCTGGTTGTGGCGGTGGCCGTGCTGGCCGGGTTCCTGGGCTGGGTACGTATCCGGCCACGGCTTAATGCCCGCTCGCAGGTGGAAACCACTCTCAAGTGGATCTTCTTCTCCTGCGCTGCTCTGGCCATCCTGACCACCGTAGGCATTATCTTCTCGGTGTTCTTCGAGACGGTTCGCTTCTTCGGTAAGATTTCGTTCTTTGAGTTCTTCTTCGGTACCAGCTGGAGTCCACAGACCGCCCTGCGTGCGGATCAGGTGGCGGCAGAGGGTTCCTTCGGCATGATCCCGCTGTTTACCGGCACCCTGCTGATTTCAGCGATTGCCATGGTGGTGGCCGTGCCGGTGGGGTTGTTGTCGGCCATTTACCTTTCGGAATACGCCAACAAGCGGGTGAGGGGCATCGTCAAGCCGCTGCTGGAGATGCTGGCGGGTATCCCCACGGTGGTTTACGGCTTCTTCGCGGCGCTGACGGTAGCCCCGTTTATCAGCAATTTCGCCGCCTCGCTGGGGATCGATGCTTCATCCCAGAGCGCCCTGGCGGCCGGCGGTGTCATGGGCATCATGATCATTCCCTTTGTGTCGTCGCTGTCCGACGACGTGATCAACGCGGTGCCCCAGACGCTCCGCGACGGCTCACTGGCCCTGGGTGCCACTCAGTCCGAAACCATGAAGAAGGTGATCTTCCCCGCGGCCCTGCCGGGCATCATGGGGGGCATACTGCTGGCGGTGTCCCGTGCCATTGGCGAGACCATGATCGTGGTCATGGCGGCGGGCCTGGCGGCCAACCTGACGGCCAATCCGCTGGAGACGGTAACCACCGTCACCGTGCAGATCGTGACCCTGCTGACGGGAGACCAGGAATTCGACAGCGCCAAGACCCTGGCGGCCTTCGCCCTGGGTGCCATGCTCTTCCTGGCCACCCTGATCCTCAACGTGTTCGCCCTCCACATCGTACGTAAATATCGGGAACAGTATGAATGATCAACAGTCACAGGCGGCCATCGTCCGCCAGTCGCTGAAGCGCCGCTACCGTAAGGAGCGCCGTTTCCGGGCCTATGGCATCGCGGCCATTGCCATCGCGTTGACGGCGCTGGTGGTGCTTTTCACCGATATCATTGGCAAGGGGCACACAGCCTTCGTCAAGACCACCATCACCATGGAAGTGGATATCGATGGCGAGATGATGTATCTCGATGACGCCAGCGACGAGCGCCAGATGAAGAATGCGGATTTTGTCGAACCGCTGATCCAGGCGCTCATGAGGGAGATTCCCGACGCCACGGAATCCGACCGAAGCCAGGTGCGGGACCTGATCAATCCCTATGCGTCGAACCAGTTGCGGGATGCCCTCAGGGAAAACCCGGACCTGCTGGGCACCACCCAGACCATGACGTTCCTGTCCCATACCAATGTGGACGTCTACGTCAAGCACGCCGGCGATGAGAACTATTCCATCAAGCTCAATGAACAGCAGCGTGAGTGGGTGGATCAGCTGGTGGAGCAGGGCGTGGTGCAGAACTCGTTCAACGACGTGCTCTTCAGCCGGGGGGATTCCCGGGATCCGTCCCGGGCGGGCATCCTTGGTGCGATTGTGGGCTCACTGCTGACCATGATTGTAACCCTGGTGCTGTCGTTTCCCATCGGGGTGGCGGCGGCCATCTACCTGGAGGAGTTCGCGCCCCAGAACAAGCTGACCGACTTCATTGAGGTCAACATCAATAACCTGGCGGCGGTGCCGTCGATTATCTTCGGTCTGCTGGGTCTGGCGGTGTTCATCAACCTGTTCGGCATGCCCCGGTCGGTGCCGGTGGTGGGGGGCCTGGTGCTGACCCTGATGACCCTGCCCACCATCATCATTTCCAGCCGGGCGGCGATCAAGAGTGTGCCGCCGTCCATTCGTGAGGCGGCCGAAGGCATGGGTGCCTCCAAGATGCAGGTGGTGCTGCATCATGTGCTGCCCCTGGCGCTGCCCGGCATGCTGACCGGTTCCATTATCGGCATGGCCCAGGCCCTGGGCGAGACCGCGCCGCTGCTGCTGATCGGCATGGTGGCGTTTATCGTGGATGTGCCCGAGGGCTTCCTGGATTCCGCCACGGTGTTGCCGGTGCAGGTATTCCTGTGGGCGGGCAGCCCGGAACTGGCCTTTATCGAGCGGGCATCGGCGGCCATTATGGTGCTGCTGGCCTTCCTGATCAGTATGAACGCGCTGGCGATCTGGATGCGTAAGCGTCTTGAACGCCGGTGGTAAGGAGAATGGCGATGAACACCCTGAATACGACAGTAGATAAAGAGGCAGGCATGTCGGAGGAAACTCCTATCCCGATTCCGGAAGAAAAGCCGGCGGAAACCCTGATCGAAGAGGGCAAGACGGTTGGCACGCCATTCGCGGACGACCCCAAGTTCAAGCTTCGTAATGTGGAAGTGCTCTACGGTGACACGCCGGCGATCAAGAACATCAGCCTGGACATCGCCCGCAATGAGGTCATCGCCTTTATCGGTCCGTCCGGTTGCGGCAAATCCACCTTCCTGCGCTGCCTCAACCGGATGAACGACAGTATCGATATCTGCCGGGTGAAGGGCGAGTTGATGCTGGACGACGACAACATCTACGATCCCAGGCGGGACGTGGTGGAGCTGCGGGCCCGGGTGGGCATGGTGTTCCAGAAGCCGAATCCGTTCCCCAAGTCCATCTATGAGAACGTGGCCTACGGCCCCCGTATCCACGGCCTGGCCAACCGCAAGTCGGACCTGGACGACATTGTCGAGAACAGCCTCCGCAAGGCGGGTCTGTGGAACGAGGTGAAGGACCGGCTGGATGCCACCGCCACCGGTATGTCCGGTGGTCAGCAGCAGCGACTCTGTATTGCCCGGGCCATTGCCGTCAGCCCCGAGGTAATCCTGATGGACGAGCCCTGCTCGGCCCTGGACCCCATCGCCACGGCGAAGGTGGAAGAGCTGATCGCGGAAATGTCCGAAAGCTATACCATCGTTATCGTGACCCACTCGATGCAGCAGGCGGCCCGGGTGTCCCATCGCACCGCCTATTTCCACCTGGGCCATCTGGTTGAGGTCAACGAAACCAACAAGGTATTTACCGCACCCGAACACGAACTCACCGAGTCGTATATCACCGGTCGTTTCGGTTAACACAGGTCGCGATTGCGAGGAGCTGAGAATGCCAACGAAGAAAGAAGACATGTATGGGGATCATATTTCCCATCAGTTCAACGAGGACCTGTCCAACCTGAAGAACGACTTCCTCAAGATGGGCGGCCTGGTTGAGCAACAGGCCATCGATGCGGTCAATGCCCTGATTGATGGCGATGGCCACGCCGCGGATGAGATCCGTGCCCGCGACAAGCTGGTGGACAAGATGGAGATGGAGCTGGACGAGGAAGCCACCCGTCTTATCGCCCGACGCCAGCCCGCCGCCCGGGACCTGCGGCTGGTGATTGCGGTCATCAAGATGGTGTCAGACCTGGAGCGGGTTGGCGACGAGGCCAAGAAGATCGCCAAGTTCGCCCTCACGCTGTCCCAGGAAGGCCAGGCGCCCCGGGGGTATGTGGAAGTCCGTCATATCAGCACCCATGTCACCAGCATGCTTCACGACGCCCTGGATGCTTTCTCACGGCTGGATTCGACCCTGGCCCTGAAGATCATGCGGGAGGACAAGCGGGTGGATGAGGAGTATCAGGCCGCCACCCGCACCCTGCTGACCTTCATGATGGAGGATTCCCGCAACATCTCCCGGTGCATGGCCGTGATGTGGGTACTGCGCGCCCTGGAGAGGGTAGGGGACCATGCCTGCAACCTGGCGGAGAATGTCATCTACATGGTGGAAGGTGAGGATGTTCGCCATACCCCGGTGGAAGAGGCCGCGAAGGTGGTCAAGCCCTGACGGCTGCGGGCCCCGTACCGCCAGGGTGGCAGGTTGCGGGGCCCGGGGCATTGGTTTCGGTCAGGTAAAAGATGGTCAGGGGCTGGCCATCCGGTCCTTTAATGACGTAAAATTCATGTTCAGTCGCCCGGGTGCAATGACGCTCCCGCAGTGGGCTCCGCAACCGCGGGAAGGACTCCGGATAGCCGGTTTCAGGGAAGACGTGACTCTGTCACCCACAGGACGCAGACGTCCTCTCCCCGATCCCCGGATGGTCTCCGGCTACAATCATGTTCATTGGCAGGACAGGCCACGGTTGCCGTCGGCAGACGTGAGAAGAGTCATTGCCAGGCATGGAGTGGAAAGCTGCCGGCCCACGGGCAGCCAAATCACGACTGGATCATGGAGGATCACGATGCCTGACCTGAAATTACTGCTGCCATTCCTCGGCCTGGCCCTGGTGGCCTGCACCACCACCAAGAACCCGGCCACCCTGAGCCCGGAACACCCCATCCCCGTTCCCGAAGCGGAGGAAGGCGTTCCCGCCGACTGGGCCCGGGCCCAGCTTGCCTGGGAATGGGAGTATCCCGCCCCGCTGGTCCATGCCTATGAAGACAACAGGGAAGCCGGTAATTGCCTGGAACTGATGGCACTGACAGCCCGGGGCTACGAGGCCCGCAACCTGTTTGAACAGCCCTTCCTGCAGGCCCGCACCACCCTCTGCCAGGCGGTGAGGGCATCCGCCAACCTTGCCGGTTTTGACCGCAGTTTCCTGGAGCCGTCGCTGCTGGACCGGAACCTGCCAGTGGAAGCCCCGGCGGAGTTTGCCCTGGCCATCTCCGGTGACACCCAACGGCGGGCCCAGGCCCGGGAGACCTGGGCCGAGGTGGAGACGCCCGCGGGGTTTGAACCGGTCAGCAACTATGAAGCGGTATACCGGGGCCAGGATGGTTCGGTACAGCGCCTGCGGGTGCTGGCCCGGGGGGACTACAACGGGGACGGGCTGGAGGACGCCATCCTCTATCTTACGGAAGGTGTTGATGGCGGCAGCTATGCCCACGCCCGTTACCTGATCGTGACCCGACTGGCACAGGATGCGCCCCTGTCGTTGCTATCCCCGGTAACCGATGATCAGGAGGCCATTAGCAACAGTAGCACCAGTTCCGACAGCACCACGCTGGCGCCCAGCGCATCCCCGGTATAGCCGCCCAGTTGCGAACGCAGGTAGCGGCCCCACAGCAGGGCCACGCCCAGGGTGGCCAGCAGGCACCACAGCAACAGGTGGCTGTGCCAGATACTGGCCGCCGCGCCGAGTACCGTGGTGAACGCGGCGGCTACCGCCAGGCGACGGCGGGAGAAACCATCCGCCACCGGTTTGCTCTTGCTCTGATCGGTCTGGGTCACGTAGGGCAGGTAACCCATCAACAGTAGTGGCGTCAGCCGTGACACGGCCGGTGCCATCACCAATGCCACCAGGATATGGAAGCTCTCCAGCAGCAACGCTGCCTTCAATCCCAGGGCCATCACCAGTGCCACCGTGCCGTAGGTGCCGATGCGGCTGTCCTTCATGATAGTCAGGCGCTTCTCCACCGTATACCCCCCCCCCAGGGCGTCGATACTGTCCGCGAGGCCATCCTCGTGGAATGCCCCCGTGAGCCAGAGGTGCAGGACCATCACCAGCAGGACCGACACCAGTGGTGAAAACCAGATCTCCAGCAGACTGAAGGTGGCTGCGTACAGGGCGCCCAGCAGCAGGCCCACTAGCGGAAAGTAGAGGCTGCTCTGGTTCATCAGGCGTTGCGAGTAGTCGATGCGGGCCAGCATGGGGATCCGTGTCAGGAATCCCACTGCCAGCCAGAAGGCCTGCCATTCCCGGGATAGTTGAAATGAGGGAGTCTGCACGTTGTATCCGTATCCATATGAAAACGCCTATTCTGACGATCCCGTGGCGAATTCGCCAGGGAATGTCCGTCTGGTGGCAGGTTTCACGAGTGGCGAAAGTAGTCCAGAATTGTCTGGTATGTGTGAATTCGAATTAATGTACTAAACTGATACATGTTTGGTGGTCCAGATTTGAAAGATACATTTAGCGACTGGACATAGGCTATGGCACTGGAGTCTGCTTCCCAAAAGGATGACAAGCATGTTCCAGATCTGCTGGAGGAACTGGCTTCTGGCGTGCCCGGTGTCCTGTTCAGCTACTGGGTGAGTGCCGATGGTACCGAGCGGCGTTTCCCCTATATCAGCAGCCGTGTCAGTGACCTGTTTGACGTGACTCCCCAGGAGCTGAGTGAGGACGGGTTGCTATTGACGGCGCTGGTACACCCGGACGATGTGGAGGGTCTGCGCCCGTCCACCGATGAATCCGCCCGTACCCTCCGACCCTGGCAATACCAGGCCAGGGTTCGCCTCAAGGATGGCAGTTACCAGTGGTTTGAGGGCCATTCCCTGCCCAAGCGCCTGGCAGACGGCAGCACCCTCTGGTTCGGCCAGTTCACCAATATCCAGGCCCACAAAGACCTGGAACTCAGCCTTCGGGCCAGTGAGGCGGAGGCGGATTACCAACTGCGGTTCCACCAGTTGCTGGCCAGCCTGTCCTCGGAATTCATGGACTCCGCCATCGGTGATATCGACGAGGAGATCAACCGCTTCCTGGCCCGTATCGGTGACTTCTTCCAGCTTGACCGGGCCTATATCTACCAGTTTTCCGATGACCTGACCCGCATGACCAACACCCACGAATGGTGCCGCGACGGAGTGGTCGCCCTGAAGGGCAGCCAGCAGGATGTGGACATTACCGGTTTCCACTGGTGGCAGCAGCAGATCCATGAAGTGTTAGGCCGGAACCAGGTGGTGTTCGTGGAGGATGTCAGCCGGCTACCGAATCATGCGATGGAGGAACGGGCCCTGCTGGAGGAGCAGGAGGTGGCTGCCATGTTCTGCGCGCCCCTGTTGATTCGGGGCTCCGTGGAGGGATTCTTTGGCATGGATTCTCTCTCCGTTCGCCACTGGCGTACGGATCTGGATGACCTGCTGGTGCTGGTGGCCAACCTGCTGACCCAGGCCCTGGAACGGTTCCGCCTGGAGCAGGAACTGTTGGATCAGTCCATCCTCGATCCGCTGACGGGAATCCATAACCGCCGCTATCTGAAGCCACGGGTTGAGGAGATGCTGGCCCACTATCAGCGCACCGGGGAGGGCCTGGCCCTGGCGATGCTGGACATTGACCATTTCAAGGAGGTGAACGACAACCATGGCCATCTGGCCGGAGACCAGGTGCTACAGCATTTTGCCGGCCTGCTCCAGGATCAGTGTCGTGGCACGGACGTGGCGGCCCGCTATGGTGGCGAGGAATTCATTGTCGCGCTGGCGGATGTCACACCGGACCAGGCTACCTGTGCCTTGCAGCGGGTACTGGAGCTGGTCCGGGAACAGCCGGTCCGCTTTCAGGGGGGAGATATCCCGGTGTCGGTCAGCGCTGGCCTGGTTCATGTGACAGACCTGCCCTGGGAGACCCTGAACAGCGATACGCTGATCACCGAGGCGGACCGTCGCCTGTACGAGGCCAAGCGATCCGGGCGGGATTGCCTGGTTGACGCATCCGGCCCCATCAGCTCCTAGGAAACCCTATTTCACACCATATTGCTTTATGGTATATGCTTAGAACCTGTTTGTGGTTTTCGGGGTGCTACCATGCCCACCCCCGTTCCTGACGCTATCCACTAACCGGGTCCAAGGGCGATCATTTTGAAACTGTCCCGTTTCCTGCCGGTATTGACGTGGCTGCCCCGCTATAACCGTGCCTTCCTGGTCCGGGACCTGTTGGCGGCGATGATCGTTACCGTCATGCTGATTCCCCAGTCCCTGGCTTATGCCATGCTGGCGGGGTTGCCACCACAGATGGGACTTTACGCCAGTATCCTGCCGCTGGTGTTGTATGCGGTGTTCGGCTCCAGCCGGACCCTGTCGGTGGGACCGGTGGCGATAACCGCCCTGATGACCGCCGCAGCCCTGGGGCAACTGTTCGAGCCGGGGGCAGCGGAAATGGTTGGCGGCGCTATCCTGTTGACAGCCATAACGGGGCTGATGCTCCTGGTCATGGGCGTATGCCGTCTCGGGTTTCTGGCCAATTTCCTCAGTCACCCGGTGATTTCCGGATTTATTACCGCCTCCGGACTGGTGATCGTGGCCAGTCAGTTGGCGCCTGCGCTGGGTATACAGGCTGGCGGGAAGAACCTCTATGAGGTGGCGGTGGAGCTATTCCGGCACCGGGAGGATATTCACTGGCTGACGCTGGCCATCGGTGGCGGCGTGTTGCTGGCCCTGCTGGCCGCCCGGGAGTACCTGAGGCCGTTGCTGACCAGGCTGGGGATTGGTTCGGGGCTTGCGGACAACCTTGCCAGGACCGCCCCCGTAACCGCCGTGGTGATTACGACAGCACTGACCTGGGTCCTGGAGCTGGACAAGGCCGGGGTGGCGGTGGTGGGGGATGTGTCCTCTGGCCTGCCGGAGCTGGTCATGCCGGCCACCGACCTGTCCCTGTGGCGACAACTGACGGTCAGTGCCGTGCTGATCAGTATTGTGAGCTTTGTGGAGTCGGTGTCGATTGCGCAGACCCAGGCGGCCAGGCGACGGGAGCGTATTGATCCCGACCAGGAACTGGTGGGCCTGGGGGCGTCGAACCTGGCATCGGGGATATCCGGGGGCATGCCTGTGGCCGGGAGCTTTTCCCGTTCCGCGGTGAATGTGGACGCCGGTGCGGAAACACCCGCCGCTGGCGCCCTGGCGGCGTTTGGCGCGGCATTGGCGACGGTGTTCCTGACGCCGGCCATCGCCCTGTTACCGGTGGCCACCCTGGCCGCCACCATCATCGTGTCGGTGCTATCGCTGATCGACCTGCCGGCGCTGGTGCGCACCTGGCGATACTCCCGGGGGGATTTCGTGGCCATGCTGGCGACGATCGCCCTGACCCTGTGCTACAGCGTGGAGGCCGGCATCCTGGCGGGGGTGGGGCTGTCCATCGGGCTGTTCCTTTACCGCACCAGTCGTCCGCACAGCGCCGTGGTCGGCCGGGTGCCGGGTACCGAGCACTTCCGTAATGTGCGCCGCCATCAGGTGGAAACCCGAGCCCATATGGCCATGCTGCGGGTGGACGAGAGCCTCTACTTTGCCAATGCCCGCTTTCTGGAAGAGCGGGTCCTGGAGTTGGTTAGCGACCGTCCGGAACTGACCGATGTCGTGCTGGTATGCGCGGCGGTGAACCTGATCGACGCTTCCGCCCTGGAGAGCCTGGAGGCCATCAACGAACGCCTTGAGGCCGGCGGTGTGCGTTTCCACCTGTCGGAAGTGAAGGGCCCGGTGATGGACCGGCTGGAAGGGACACGCTTGCTGGAGCGGCTGACCGGGAACATCTACCTGACCAGCTATCAGGCCTGGCAGGCCCTCGGGTCATGGATGGCCGCCCAGAAGCCGCTGGCGGGTGACGTCGGCAAGAATGCGTAATGGTGCCTCCTCGCATTCCATGACTTCTACACACTCCCTGACGGCGGCCGCAGGCAGGTTGTCCGGCAACAGGCAGTCGATGGCCCGTTGCTGGGTGTGTTGATCCAGCCAGCACGGATTCCAGAGGCAGTCCCGTTCACCGGGGAACAGTGCAACATAGGCGATACCGGTTTCCACCAGGTCCTGGAAGAAGTGGGAACCATAGGACAGGTCCGGTACCATGCCGTTGCCCATGTCGGCGATTTCCGCCAGCACCGACACCCGGCTGATATCCGCAAATCCCACCGGTACGCCCAGCTCCGGGCTGCTGGTGCCCCACCGCCCGGGGCCTGCCAGCATGAGGTTGAAGCGCTCTGGCGTCTGCCGGGCCAGCCGTCCCACCAGGGTGGCGACCTGGTATTTGCCGTGGACATCCAGGGCGCTATAGGCCTCGGCGTTTACCTGGATGATCCGGTGGATGGCGAGGTTGATATTGCCGCCCATGAAGTGCCCCCGGGTCGCCATCAACAGCCGGTGCGGGTCAGGCTGGGGTGGCAGGGATACCGAGCTGGCGTCGCCGATGGTGGCCAGGGGGCGACACTGCACGAGGTTGATTCGGGGGCTGTCATCCTCCTCGCCCAGGTGGATGGTGAACTCCACGTCAACCGGGTGGGCATAGGCCGCTTCCAGGATGGACAGCATGCGGCCAGCGAGTCGGATCACCTCGCCCTGGCGGATCAGCGGCCGGAAAGTCAGGCGCCACACGGGGTGATCCAGCCCCAGTTCCCGAGCCCGCTCGGACGCGGCCCGGTCAATTTCCCCCAGTCGGGCCAGGGGCAGGTCCGGTGCTTCCCGGGCCAGGGTGGTCAGGTCGGTGGTGGTGAGGCCCGGGCCGTTTACATCCAGGCTGTCCACCAGGTGCTGGCTGAACCGGTAGTTTTCCTCAAGACTGCGAAAGGGTTGTTTGAGGGGGTGATCCAGGGCGATGACCCAGGCGTGATCCCCCTCGATCCGGTCGACGGCCCGGGTACCCAGACCCATCACCAGCCGAAGCATACCAGCCTTGGGATCCATCTCCGGATCCCAGACAAAGGTATTGCGGGATACGCCAACGGCCGCGGCGTCCGGCAGGTACCAGTGGTCATGAAAGCGTCCGTTGACCCGCTGGATCAGCAGGGCCATGGGTTCCTCCTGCTCTTCCAGACCACGGCTGCGCCGGTAGCTGAGGGCATCATCGCTCATGGTGGAGGCATAGACCTGGCGGATGGCGTTCTCCAACGCCTCCAGCCGGTGCTCCGGATCACCCTGATTGATCAGGAAAACGCTCTCGTACTTACCCGCAAAGGCATTGCCAAAGCTGTCTTCCAGCAGGCTGCTGGAGCGCACCAGAATCGGATACTGGCCGAAGTGATCCAGGGTCCGGATCAGTTCCGGCCGCACCTCCGGCGGAAACTCGCCAGCCAGAATGGCGTCCCGCAGTGCTGGCGCCTGTTCAAAAAAGCCTTCCCGGGTGCGGTGTTTCATGACGGCGGGCCACAGCCCATTGTGCACCAGGAAGGCGTACCACACATCCGAGGCCATGAACATGGAATCGTGGGGGTCCAGGGCGGTGTGCCAGTTGTCCGGGTCGTCCTGTAACAGCATGGCACGCGCCAGCAGCATGCCCACCGCCTTGCCACCGATAAAGCCACTGCCGATGGTGCGGTTGTGGATGGCGGTGAGATCATCGAGGGTCAGGTAGCGTTGTGCCAGGTCCAGCATACGGCCGTCCCGGCTGATCAGCACCCGGAGGATGCGTTGAACCAGGGCGCGACCGGTCTGGTCACTGGTCCGCCCGGCGTGCTCTTCCGCCTCCAGGAACAGCCGGTCCCAGCCATCCAGCAACTGTTGCTGGGAGCCATGGGCCTGCTGCTCGATGGCCGCCTGCAGCCGGGTGGCATTGGAGCTGTCGGTGACCGGTATGAAGTTCCCGTCGCGGTAGCGGTGGGGCAGGAACATGGTGGGGGACTGCCGTTGCCAGACCTTGACCGGCTGCACCTGCATGTCGTCCTCGGCCCGGTAGACATCGATCATGACTTGCGTGGTGGCGCGTATGCGGTCCAGAGTCTGGCGGGAGTGTCGTTGTGGCAGAAGTGCGAACCAGGCGACGGTGTCCAGTTCATACAGCAACGGGCAGATCACCCGGAAGAAATAGCCCACCATGGTGTCGGTGGCCCAGGCGTTGAGCAGGTCACTGAGACAATCGCACACGTAAAAGGCACCGCGGCCCCAGGTTTCCACCAGTTCCCAGATGCGGGCGGTGAAGGACTCAAAACCGTCCCGGGCATCCACTTCGATAATGCGGATGCCCGGACCGGCGGCCAACAGGGGAGGATGCTGGCCAAAGCGCAGGTAGATGATCTGGCGGCCGGCGTCAGTGGCTGATGCCACGAAGGGGCTGACAAACCGCCGGTAGTCGTCCAGGTCAGTGACCCGCCAGACCACATTGTCACCGATCCGCAACCCGTCCAGTACCTGGTCGAGGCCCGGTACACCGGTGGATACCACCGGGCCGGGCCCGGCGTCGGTGGCCCTGGTCATGGTCAGATCAGGCCCATGGCGTCCATCGCCCGGGCCACCTTGATAAAGCCGGTGACGTTGGCGCCGAGCACATAGTTGCCCGGCGAACCGAACTCGTCGGCGGTTTCGAAGCAGCTCTTGTGGATGTTGATCATGATCTCCTCCAGGCGCTTCTCAGTGTAGTCGAAGGTCCATGAATCGCGACGGGCGTTCTGCTGCATTTCCAGTGCACTGGTGGCGACACCACCGGCATTGGCGGCTTTGCCGGGCCCGTAGGATAGCTTTGCCTCCTGGAAGATCTGGATACCCTCCGGGGTGGTGGGCATGTTGGCACCCTCCGCCACAGCGATGCAGCCGTTCTCCACCAGGGTCTTGGCATCAGCGCCGTTGAGTTCGTTCTGGGTGGCGCAGGGCAGCGCCACGTCACAGGGAACGCTCCAGATGTTGCCATCTTCCACATACTTCGCGTGCTTATGAGCATCGGCGTAAGCACTGATGCGTCGGCGCTCCACTTCCTTGAGGCGCTTGACGGTTGCCAGGTCGATACCCTTTTCGTCCACGATGATGCCGCCGGAGTCGGAGCAGGCGATGACTTTCGCGCCCAGCTGGTGTGCTTTCTCGATGGCGTAGATGGCTACGTTGCCGGAACCGGACACCACCACGGTCTTGCCGTCCAGGGAGTCGCCTCGGGCCCGGAGCATCTCCTGGGTAAAGAACACAGTGCCGAAACCGGTGGCCTCGGTACGGGCACGACTGCCGCCCCAGTCCAGGCCCTTGCCGGTGAGTACGCCGGATTCATAGCGGTTGGTGATGCGCTTGTACTGGCCGAACAGGTAGCCGATCTCGCGGCCCCCCACTCCGATGTCGCCGGCGGGCACATCCGTGTATTCCCCCAGGTGACGGTACAGCTCGGTCATCAGGCTCTGGCAGAAACGCATGATTTCGTCGTCGGACTTGCCCTTGGGGTCGAAGTCACTACCGCCCTTGCCGCCGCCGATGGGCAGGCCGGTGAGCGCGTTCTTGAAGATCTGCTCAAAGCCCAGGAACTTGATGATGCCCAGGTAGACGGAGGGGTGGAACCGCATGCCACCCTTGTACGGCCCCAGGGCGCTGTTGAACTCCACCCGGAAGGCCCGGTTGATGTGGATCTCGCCCTGGTCGTCCTGCCAGGGCACGCGGAAAATAATCTGACGCTCCGGCTCGCAGATGCGCTGGATGACCTTCTTCTCCACGAACTCCGGGTACTTCACCAGGACCGGGCCCAGCGTTTCCAGGACCTCGTGGACGGCCTGGTGGAATTCCGACTCACCGGGGTTCCGGTGCAGGACATCCCGGAAAATGGGTTCAAGCTTTTCGTCCAGGCGTGCAGCCATATTGATCTCCAGAAGTAGGGGGCTATATGAATCTTTAGGGCAGTGATTGCACCACGGCAGTGCAATATAAGCAATTGGCGTCGACTGGATTTTTCGGCACTTCACCTGTTGATGCACTCGTGGCAAGCTGTTGGCCCCTGTCGAAGCAACCCGTCCATCGCTCCTGTCTCTGCGGATGAACTGCCTATGGGCCTGACTGACAATCTGTTCCCCGGATGGCTGCTGGTGATCACCGGAATGCTGTTTGCGGGCATCCTGATTCGCGCCATCCGGCAGACCGACTGGACGGCGCTGAGGGCGAACCAGCGACTGCAGCACAGCCTGTTCGGTGCTGCCGTGGTGCTGGGCTTCCTGTGGCAGTTGCGGGCGGGGCTGTCGCCGGGGCTGAGCATCCATATCTTCGGCATGACCGCGGTCACCCTCATGCTGGGCTGGCGCCTGGCGGTCTTCTCCGGGCTGCTGGCGCTGGTGATCGTGGTGATCACCGGCCGGGAGCCCCTCAGTCTGTTTGCGGTCAATGGCCTGATTACGATGATGGTGCCGGCCCTGGTCACCCACGCCATCATGCGGTGGGAACGGTGGGTGAACTTCCGTAACTTCTTTGCCTATATCTTCTTCTGCGGTTTCTTCGGTGCTGGCGCCTCGGTCGGGGCGGCGGGGCTGACCATGGTGGCCCTGCTGTGGCTCACCGGCGTCTATGACTGGTACCACCTGGTGCACGATTACCTGCGCTACCTGCCGCTGATCGTCCTGCCGGAGGGCTTCGTGAATGGCACCGTGGTCACCGGGCTGATGGTCTTCCATCCGGAGATGCTGACCACCCTGGACGAACGACGGTACCGGTAGTCGATACCGGGAGCACTTCTGTCCTCCTTTACTCCCGCCAGCGGGAATGTTTGCCCAGCTTGCGCTGAAGGGTGCGGCGGTGCATGTTGAGGGCCCGGGCGGTGGCGGAGATGTTGCCATCATGTTCGGCCAGCACCCGCTGGATGTGTTCCCACTCCAGCTCCTCCACCGACGGCGGCTGGCGCCGTAGCGACGGTTCCTGCCGTTCCGGCTGGAAGCCCTCGATGATCTGGTCCGCCGTGACCGGTTTGCACAGGTAGTTCACCGCCCCCTTGCGCATGGCTTCCACCGCCGTGGCAATGCTGCCGTAGCCGGTGAGGATCAGCACTTCCAGCTCAGGCCTTACCGCCAGCAGTTCCGGGAGCAGTTGAAGCCCGCTCTCCCCGGCCAGGTTCAGGTCCAGCACACACCGATTTGCCCGGCTGCGGGCCAGCCGTTCCAGGGCCTGCCCGGGGTCGAGGGCAACCTCGGTGCCGATGCCCCGGCGCCCCAGGGAGCGGGCCAGGGTGTGGGCGAAGGTTTCGTCATCGTCGACCAGCAACCAGCAGGGCTCAGTCATGGGCGGGCTCCGCATACCGGGCGGGAAGGTCGATGGTCATGGTGGTGCCCCGGTCCTGGCCATCGGTGCGGGCCTCGGCACTGAGTTGGCCGCCCAACCGCTGGATGGTGGCGTTGGAGAGGAACAGGCCCACCCCAAGGCCCTGCTCGGACGCAACCGGCCGCTGTCCGGGCAGGGTATCGCCGATGCCGCTGCCCTGGTCCACAATCCTTAGCCGGGCCCTGCCCGCTTCGTCGTCCGCTCCGACCGTCACGCCCCGGGGGCTGGCCCGCAGGGCATTGGCCAGCAGGTTGAGGACGGCTTGGTCCAGGGTGGCATCCACCTGCACGGTCAGGTCCGGCGGCGTCTTCGGCCAGCGAATGGGGGCATCCGGCCATAGCAGGGTGGCGGACTCCCGCAGCCGGTGCAGCCACTGGCTGAGGGTGATGGCCTCGGTGGCGGCCTCGCGGCACTGAACCGCAGCTTCGGTCATGGTTTGTAGCTGGCTTTGGCAGATTCCGATCTGTTGCTCCAGCAGTTCCAGGTCGTCCCGGAAAGGTTGGGCCTCGGGCAGTGATGTCAGGTCATCCACTACCAGAGTCATGGTGTTCAGCGGGGTGCCCAGCCGGTGGGCGACGTTGGCGGCGGACAGGCCCAGGGCAATGATCTGTTCATCCCGCAGGCGGTCTTCACGGCTTTGGGACAGGGCCTGTTGCTGTTCCCGCAGGCGACCGGCCAGGGAGCCGACCACCACCAGCATGATGGTGGCAGTCAGGGCGAAGGTGCCCCACATACCCATCAGGTGCAGGTGCATGTAGTCGTTCCGGGACAGGCCGGCAGGTGGCGGGGCGGGAAACAGGATCAGCAGCGTGTAGATGCCGATGGCCAGCAGGGTTATCACCAGGTTCTGCCGCAGCGGGACCAGCACCAACCCGGTCACCAGGGGAAGTAGCAGCAGGGACACCAGCGGGTTGGCAAAGCCACCCGTCAGTGCCAGCCAGACACCCAGGGCAATCGTGTCGGCCCCCAGCGAGAAACTGACCGGCAGGGCAAGCCGGGGCGGGTGCCAGGTCAGCCACAGCCAGCTTGCGGCGGCAAAAAGGGCATGGGCCAGGGTGACCAGTAACGGGGCCGGCCCGGCCAGGGATGGGGCCAGGAACGACAACGCCACCAGCGCCAGCCATTCCATGCTGACAATAGACAGCCGCATCAGCAGCAGGTAGCGGGCGGACTGGCGGAAGCCCGCCTGGGAAATGGTATGCAGTTTCATGGGGGAATTATATCGCCATTGCCGCTCAGGGGTGCCGCGACATTCTGTCCCATTCCGGGGTTCTTGTCGGCCTGTACCGGGACTGTAGCAGTATGGGGCAGGACGGTTATACTGACTTCCCTGATCACCGCTGGAGGGCGACAGCCAGGGGTGGTGGACGGTCATAAGGAAAAGGATTAATCCATTCAACGGACGGGGCACAGCCATTGAAGATCATCGCGTTTCATAATCTCAAGGGCGGCGTGGGCAAGACAGCGGCAGCGTCCAATGTTGCCGCCCTGGCCGCGGAAGAGGGGATACCGACCCTGTTGTGGGACCTGGATCCGCAGGGCGCGGTGAGCTGGTATTTCGGCAACACCGGCGCCAGCGCCCGGGTGCCCAAGGCGGGCAGGCTGGTGAAGGGCAAGACCCCTATCGGCAAGACCATCGTGCCAACCGGGATTGAGAACCTGGACCTGATTCCCGCGGATGTCAGCTTCCGCAATATCGACCTGCAACTGGAGAAACACGGCGACAACAGGACCCTCGCCGACTGGCTGGAACCACTGGGGGAGGATTACGGGCTGGTGGTGCTGGACTGCCCGCCGTCGCTGTCGCGGCTGGCGGAGCAGGTGTTCCGGGTATCCGACCGGGTGCTGGTGCCTCTGGTGCCTACCTGGTTGTCCCTCAATAGCTGGCATCAGATGCAGGAATTCATCGCCGACAAGAAGCTGGACAGCGGCAGGTTCCAACCCTTCTGGACCATGGCCGACCGGCGCAAGAACCTGCACCGGCAGTTGTTGCAGTCACCACCCCAGGAGCTGACCGGCCTGATGCCCGGCTATATCCCCTACGCCAGTGATGTGGAGCGGATGGGAGAGAAGCGCCAGCCGGTGCACTGGTTTGCACCGCGATCCACGGCGGCATTGTCCTATCGCCTGCTGTGGCGTGGTCTCAGCAAGGGCAAGCGCTCCCTGAAGTTATAGGATCTGTTCCGGTCCGCTCACGGTCTGGCCGGACGGGGCCCGGGGCTGGCCAGCAAGCGGTGGCACGACCTGATTCCGTCCCTGGTCCTTGGCCTGATAGAGACGCTGGTCAGCAACGGCCAGCAGGTCCTGCAGGCTTTGGCCATCCACTCCCAGTTCCGCCACGCCAATGCTCATGGTCAGGGGAATCAACTGACCGTCGTGTCGAAGGTCGGCATCGGCCAGCGCCTGCCGCAGGTCTTCCGCCACCTGGATGGCGGTGTTGGTGGCGGTGTTCACCAGAATGATGCCGAACTCCTCCCCGCCCAGGCGCCCGGCCAGGTCCGTGGCCCGTAGCCGGTGCTTGAGCAGGTCGGCAAAGAAGACCAGGGCCCGGTCGCCGGCCTCGTGACCGAAACGGTCATTCACCTGCTTGAAGTGGTCCAGGTCGACAATCAGCAATGACAGGGGCTGCTGTTCACGACCGGCACGACTGCGTTCACGTTCGAAGAAGACCTTGATCCGCGAACGATTGGGCAGGCCGGTGAGGAAGTCGGTCTGGGCCATCTTCAGGAGCTGTATCTCGCTGCGCTCCCGGCTGACCTCGTAGACGTGGGAGAACACCGTAATGCACGCGGTCAGGATCACCATATTGGCCACCGAGCGTATATCCATCACCGCTGTATCACCACGGAACTTGTAGAGAAAAATCGCGGTTGCAACAGCAAGGAAGCACAGGGTAACGACCATGCCCAAGCGCCGGCCCAGTAACAGATGTCCCACCAGCGGGATCAGCAGGACCCAGCCGAACACCGTCACACTGGTCTCGGGAGTAGCGACGGCAGCCATCATGGCTGTAAAAAAGGGCAGGATATACGCGAGTATCCATCGCTCCAGGTGACGCGTACGGCGAACCGCAAACAGTAGGAAGGCCGAATATAGAGCCATTCCCCATTCCAGCAACGACAGGGGCAGGTAGCCCCTGAAGGCGTTCAGAAAGCCGAACAGTATCCCGCTGCCAATGGTGATCCACAGCAGGGCCACCAGCACGGCTTTACGATGGGGTCGGGCGAGTTGGGTCAGTGTGTCGGGATGAGCGTCCATACGTGCAATCCTGATAAGTCCCTTGGGCCCTGCCGGAGAGGTGCCGGGTGGCATCCTGTGTTGACGACGGCGAAGTCTTTGGCCCGGTGAGAATTGGATCACAAAATGACTGTCGTTAAAATAGTCAGTGTGGCTATTTTCCCAACAGTTCCCCGACTCCCTGCAGGTTTTCCACATGATCGCAGAGGGTCTTGGTCATCATCAGCAACGGTGTTGCCAGGATCAGCCCTACCGGCCCCCACAGCCAGCCCCAGAACAGCAGGCCGATAAAGATGACCACGGCATTGAGGCTGGATACCCGGGCCGTGAGCCAGGGAGTCAGCAGGTAGCCCTGGATGCTGGTGATAATGAGTGAGGCGCCGGCCACCAGGATCGCCATGTCCAGGGAACCGAACTGGATAAAGGCGGCGGCGCCGGAGCCCACTAGCACCAGGAAGGGGCCGAGGTAGGGCACGGCGCTGGCCACGCCGGCCATGACACCCCACAGGATCGCCTGTTCAACGCCCAGCAGCAGGAACGCCAGCCAGGTAAGCACCCCGACGAACATGGCACCCAGGAACATGACGAAGATGAAACGCCGCATCTGGCTGTGGAACTCCTTCAGCATGCGGGCGGCCTTGCGCATGCCGTGGAACCCGGGACCGGACAGGCGCACGATCTTGCGCTTGTAGAGGGTGCCGGTGGCCAGGACGAAGTAAACCAGGAACAGTACCGAAACGAGCTGACTGACCAGCACGATGCCGCCGGAGGCACGGTTCATCAGGTAGTTACGGATGCTGAAGGGCTCTTCGACAATGCGTACCCGGGTGGCACGGACCTGGTCATGCTGATCCTCTTCAGCGGCGCTTTCCTCGATTTCCTTGGCTGCTTCCTGGGCCTTCTCCATCAGACTCTCGGACCGGGGGGCGCGGGCGCTCTGACGTTCGAACTCCTGAAGCGCCGGGGGAATGCGCTCCAGCATCTTCATGGCTTCACCGTGCAGGGGCATGGCGGCCAGTGCCAGGATGGCGATCAGACAACTGAGTACCAGGGCGGCGCTGATGGGGCGGGGAACATGTAATCGGTCCACCGCGCTGACCAGCGGGTCCAGGGCATAGCTGGTCAGTATGCCGGCGGCCAGTGGCAGCAGGATCGCCTGGGCCCAGTCCAGGAATACGATGAACCCCATGCCGGCTATGACAATGGGAGCGATATTGCGGAAGTTGATGGGGTTGGCGGCAACCGATGAACCGCTCTGGCGGTCGCCGGAGGGTGAGGGTCTGTCTTGGCGACTGCTCATTCCGTCCCTGCTCCTGTGGATGGCCGATGACTACATCATCGCAACCAGACGCGGCAGGGTACAGAAACCCGGTGATGGATTAATGGTTTGGTAAGGATTGGCGGATGCCGGTCGCCCGGGGGCGACCGGCAAGGTGCGATCCGGTAGCAGCTGCGCCCGGACCTTGTTGAGACGGCGGTTTACAGGACTTCGAACAGCCCCGCCGCACCCATGCCACCACCGACACACATGGTGACGACCACGTATTTCACGCCACGACGCTTGCCTTCCAGCAGGGCGTGACCAACCATGCGGGCACCGCTCATGCCGTAGGGGTGGCCGATGGAGATGGCGCCGCCGTTGACATTCAGGCGATCGTTGGGGATGCCCAGCTTGTCGCGGCAGTACAGCACCTGTACGGCGAAGGCTTCGTTGAGTTCCCACAGGCCGATGTCGTCGATCTTCAGGCCGTGCTGCTTGAGCAGCTTGGGTACGGCGTAGACGGGACCGATGCCCATCTCCTCGGGCTTGAGGCCGGCGACAGCCATGCCACGGTAGGCGCCCAGTGGCTGCAGGCCGCGCTGTTCGGCGAGCTTGGAGTCCATCAGTACGCAGGCGGCGGCACCGTCAGAGAGCTGGCTCGCGTTGCCGGCGGTGATGCAGCCGCCTTCGATGACGGGGTTGAGTCCCGCCAGACCTTCGAGTTGGGTGGACGGGCGGTTGCCTTCGTCCTTGTCGAGGGTGGCTTCTTCGTAGCTGACTTCCTTGGTTTCCTTGTCCATCACCGCCTTGGTGGTGGTGACCGGTACGATTTCGTCGTCGAACAGGCCTTTTTCCTGGGCGGCGGCGGTGCGCTGCTGTGACTGCAGGGAGTATTCGTCCTGGGCTTCGCGGCTGATGCCGTACACCTTGGCGACGTTCTCGGCGGTCTGGAGCATGGGCATGTAGGCGTGCTCGGCGTGCTTGATCACGGTTTCGTCACGCTCGGCGGCCATCCATTCGAAGTTTTTCTGCTGGACCCGGGAGATGCTTTCCTGGCCGGCACCAATGGCGACGTCCTGGCCGTCGAACATGATCTGCTTGGCGGCGGTGGCGATGGCCATCAGGCCGGAGGCGCACTGGCGGTCCATAGTCATGCCGCTGACGTCCTGGGGCAGACCAGAGGCCAGTGCGGACAGGCGGCCTACGTTCATGCCGGCGGTACCGGCAGGCATGGCGGTACCCATGATCAGGTCTTCGATTTCCGCCGGATCGACCTTGGCGCGTTCTACCGCGGCCTTGATGGCGAAGGAGGCCATGGTGGGGGACTTGGTGTTGTTGAACAGGCCCTTGAACGCCTTGCCGATGGGCGTGCGGGCGGTGGATACGATGACGGCTTCTCTCATGATTCTCTTCCTCTTGATGGTTTTGGAGTTCGAGGCTCGTATTGCGGGTGAGGCAAGCAGGCGGGTATGACTTTCCGGGACACGCCGTGAATCCGTCCGTGGAGGCTCTTCAAAAACGTCCCTGTTTTTGAAGGTCCCGGAAAGTCATTCCCGCCTGCTCGCTTCGGCTTTTCGGGTAACCGCTTTGGAGACGAAAAGCCCCTGCCTTGGCAGAGGAAATTCAGAACCAGTCGTTCTCCATATCGATATTGTCCCGGTTGCCGGCGCTCAGCAGGCGGGCGTAGCCCTCCAGCGGTGCCAGTTCCCAGTCCATGAAATAACGGGCGGTGTGGATCTTACCACGGTAAAAGGCCTCTTCGGTGCCCGAGGCGCCGTCAGCCAGTGCCTGTTCGGCCACCATGGCCTGCTTCAGCCAGATCCAGCCCACCAGTATCCTGCCGAACATATCCAGGTACATCGTGGCATTTGACAGGCCATGGTCGGGATCGTTCGCCAGTTGCTGCTGTAGGTCCGCAGTGACACCGACCAGCAGTACCAGGGCCTCCCGTAGCTGGTGGACGAAATGGCCGCAGGTCTCCATGTCGGCAGCGTCCTCCAGGGTCGCGTGGATACGGCGCTGGAACTCCGCGTAGCCATCGCCGCCTTTCGGGCCCAGCTTGCGGCCCAGCAGATCGATGCCCTGGATGCCTTCGGTGCCTTCGTGGATCGGGTTCAGCCGGTTGTCACGATAGAGTTGTTCCAGTGGGTATTCCCGGGTGTAGCCGGCGCCGCCGAGCACCTGGATGCCCAGGTCGGAGGCGATCACGCCGTATTTCGACGGCCAGGTCTTGACCATGGGGGTGATCAGGTCCAGCAGTTCGGCGGCGGCCTTGCGTTCGCTGTCGTTGTCGGCGGTGTTGGCATCCTCCACCAGGGTGCTGGCGTAGAGGCACAGGGCCAGGCTGCCTTCGGCGTAGGCCTTCTGCATCAGCAGCATGCGGCGTACGTCGGCGTGTTCGACGATGTTCACCTGGGGGGATTCCGGGTGCTTGTTGCTCACGGGGCGCCCCTGGGGGCGGTCGCGGGCGTAGTCGAGGGCTTCCAGGTAGCTCTGGTAGCCCATAGCGGCGGCGCCCAGGCCGACGCCGATACGGGCTTCGTTCATCATCTGGAACATGTAGCCCAGGCCCTTGTGGGGTTCGCCCACCAGGTAACCCACGGCGCCGCCTTTCTCGCCGAAGTTGAGCACGGTGGACGTGGTGTTGCGGTAGCCCATCTTGTGCAGCAGGCCGGCCAGGGCCACGTCGTTGCGGTCGCCCCGGCTGCCATCGTCGTTGACGTGGAATTTGGACACCAGGAACAGGGAGATTCCGCGAACACCGGCAGGCGCACCCTCAATGCGGGCGAGCACCATGTGCACGATGTTGTCGGTCAGTTCGTGGTCACCGCCAGAGATGAACATCTTGTTGCCGAACAGGCGGTAGCTGCCGTCGTCTGTGGGGCGGGCCAGGGTCTTCAGGTCACCCAGGGCGGAGCCCTGGCCGGGTTCGGTGAGTGCCATGGTGCCGCTGTAGCGACCGTCCAGCATGGCGGGCAGGTACTTGTCCTTCAGTTCGTCGCTGCCGAAGCTCTTGAGCAGGTTGGCGGCGCCGATGGTGAGGAAGGAGTAGGCGGTGCTGGAGACGTTGGCGGCGTTGAAGTAGGCCATGCTGGCCCGCAGCACCACTTCCGGTAACTGGGAGCCGCCATCGTCGAAATCATGGTGCGATGCCAGGAAGCCGGCCTCGGCAAAGGCGTTCCAGGCCGTCTGGGTCTCCGGGATCAGGCTGACTTTTTCGCCGTCGAAGGTGGGTTCGTTGGCATCGCCCTTCTGGTTGTGAGGGGCGAAGTACTGGGCGGCGATGTCCCGTGCAGTGTTGAGGGTGGCGTCGAAGGTGCCACGGTCATGGTCCGCATAGCGGGGCCGTTCCAGCAGGGCGTCGGTGTTCAGCACTTCATAGAGTTGGAATTGCAGGTCGCGATCGTTGAGCAGGGTTGCCATGGTTGCAGTTTTCCGGGGGTAAGGGACCCGGAGCCGCCTGGCTCCGGGTCGGCGGGACGTTCAGCTTGCTAAACCTCCAGCCACTCTTTGCGGATTTCGGGGTTGTTTTTCAGGTCTTCGGGGGTGCCTTCAAAGACAATTTCCCCTTCACCCATGATGTAGATGCGATCCGCGATATCCAGTGCGATGGAGAGCTTCTGCTCCACCAGCAACACAGCAAGGCCGTCCTCGGCCATCTGCTTGAGTATCGCGGCCACATCGGCCACCACCTTGGGGGCAAGACCTTCGGTGGGTTCGTCCACCAGGATGCATTGTGGGTCGCCCATCAGTGCCCGGAACATGCTGAGCATCTGCTGCTCACCGCCGGACAGCACTTCCGCCGGGGTATGTTCCCGTTCCTTGAGGCGGGGGAACCACTCATAGACCTTGTCCAGGGTCCATTTCTCCCCGGTCTGGCCTTTCTTCTTCATGCCCAGCTCCAGGTTCTGGTGCACGGACAGGCCGGGGAAAATAGCACGATCCTCCGGCACATAGCCAATACCGGCGTGGGCGATCTCGTGGGGCTGCCTGCCGCTGAGGGTGTTGCCATCGAACTCTACGTGGCCCACCGGTGACACCAGCCCCATGACGGCCTTGCAGAGGGTGGAGCGACCCACCCCGTTGCGGCCCAGCAGGCTGACCACTTCGCCGCGTTCGACCGACATGTTGACACCACGAAGTACGTGGCTTTTGCCATAATAGGCGTTCAAATCCTGGATCTTGAGCATCAGTGGACCTCCGTACCGAGATAGGCTTCCTGAACCGCCGCGTTATTGCGGATGTCTTCCGGGGTGCCGGTGGCGATGATCTCGCCGTACACCAGTACGGAAATCCGGTCCGCCAGTTCGAAGACCACGTTCAGGTCGTGTTCCACCACCACCAGGGTGTTTTCCCCAGTCATGCGCTGGATCAGCTGGATCACGTCGTTGGCTTCGGTACGGCTCATGCCCGCGGTGGGCTCGTCCAGCAGGATGACCTTGGCGCCGGAGGCGACGGTACAGCCAATCTCCAGCGCACGCTGCTCGGCGTAGGTAAGCAGTGACGCCGGGGTGTTGGCCTGCTTGGTCAGGTTCAGTTGCTCCGCCAGCTCATTTGCCCGGTGGGTGACGGTATCCTGGCCGAGTACGCTTTTCCAGAACGCGTATTTGTGACCCTCGGACCAGAGTAGTGAGCAACGCAGGTTCTGCATGACCGTCATGTTCTGGAACAGGTTGGTCACCTGGAAACTGCGGCTCAGGCCCATGCGGTTGACCTTGTGGGCCGGCATGTTGTGGATATCGTTGCCGAACAGCTTGATGGAGCCGTCCGACACCTTCATGCGGCCGCTGATCAGGTTGTACAGGGTCGACTTCCCGGCCCCGTTGGGGCCGATGATGATGTGGCGTTCGTGTTCGTGAACGTCAAGGTCGACGCCGCGGATGATCTCGGCGCGACCGAAGTTCTTCTTGACGCCCTTGAGTTCCAGTGCGTTGCGGGTAGTCATGCTTTACCTCCGTCAGACTTGGCGCCAAGTTTGCGTTTGAGCATCGGGTTGCCGTGGAACAGCATCAGCCCGAAACCGATGATGGCGATACCAAAACACACCAGCCAGGGCAGTACATTGGTGGCGTTAACGGTAAAGCCCATCAGGCCAAAGGGAGCGCTTGGGTCCCAGCTGCGGAAGTAATGGTAGGACAGTTCGATCACGCAGATCAGACCGAAGATGCCCACCAGGCCAGCCAACAGAATGTACAGCCGGACGCCAGTGTTGCCTTTCCAGCCACCGGCTTTCCAGTTGAGGTATTGCATGTGCAGGATGCCCACCAGTCCCATGGGGGCGAACATGACAATGGCGATGAACAGCAGGCCGAAATAGAGAACCCACGCCTCGGTATAAGAAGACAGGGAGCTCTCCAGGAAGGTCACCAGAGTTGCGCCGACGATCGGGCCCACGAAATAGCCGATACCGCCGATGTAGGTGCCCAGCAGTACCGCGCCGGACTGGATCTGACCGACCACTTCGTCGTTGACGATCTCGTCGGTGATCACGAAGAGCCCGCCTGCGAGACCTGCGAAACAGGCTGACAGGGCAAACTGGATGAAGCGGACGATGGTCGGATTGTAGCCCACGAACTGGGCCCGTTCCGGGTTGTCCCGAACCGCATTGGCCATCCAGCCCAGGGGCGTTTTCCGGAGAAGGAAGATGAGTATGGCAGCTATCAATGCCCAGGCCACGACCAGGAAGTAGACGTTCCGGCTGGAGCCGTAATCCACCCCCAGCAGTGACGGCGCATAGGTGCGGTCACCGAAAAGCCCTGCCTCGCCACCGAAGAAGTCGGTGAACATCAGGGAGCTTGAATGCACCAGGGCCCCGAGCCCCAGGGTGATCATGGCAAACACCACGCCCGCCCGGCGAACCGAGAAGGAGCCGAAAACGATGCCAAAGAGCAGACCGGCACCGGCGCCCACCAGGGGCAGCAACTCAATGGGGAGGCCTTCACCTCCGGCATCGTTGATGCTGCGCAGCAGGTGCATGGCGACGTAGGCGCCAAGGCCGTAATAGACTGCATGTCCGAAGGACAGCAGGCCGGTGTTGCCCAGCAGCATGTTGTAGGACAGGGCAAAGATGATGGCGATACCCATGTGGCTGAGCAGGTTGATGGCATGGCCGGAGTCAAAGATGAACGGCAGCACGATCGCCACAAGGGGTACGACCACCCAGGGCCATAACTTCAGCAGGTTGGAGCTTCCTGCTGCGGTATTGGTAGCCATAGATTTGGTTTCCTGTTGCGTTGTTGTTGTGGTTGTCATGCTTCACGCTTCCCGAACAGGCCACGGGGTCTGAAGATCAGGGTCAGCACCAGCAGCAGGAATGGAAGGACGGGGGCAATACGGGTGGTTTCCATATGCCAGAGTACTCCGAAGAAGCCGGAATCCTCGATGCCCAATGCACCAATGGTGTCCGCCAGGGAGAAGTTCACTGACAGGAAGAAGGTCTGCAGGATACCAATGATCAGTGACGCGACCAGTGCGCCAGGAACGGATCCGAGGCCACCAAGAACGACGACCACGAACACGATCGGGCCCATCATGAAGGCCATGCCGGGGTCGGTCACGAAGTGAATCCCGCCAACGACACCGCCGAGGCCGGCAAGGGCGCAACCGAAGGCGAACACGAGGGTGAATACCATCGGTACATTGTGTCCCAGAGCGCCAACCATATCGGGGCGGGACAGGGCACCCTGGATAATCAGGCCGGCCCGGGTCTTTTTCAGCAGGATCCAGAGGCCAACAAACATCGCAACAGCGACGAGCAGGATAAAGACCTTGAACCAGGAATAATCCAGTCCAAACATGGCGAAAGCGGTGGTGTTCAGTGCTTCTGGTGCCTTGTAGGGCACTGGCACTGTCCCCCAGAAGAGGGCGACAAGTTCCTCAATAACATAGGCAAGGCCGAATGTGAAAAGCAGTTCCGGCACGTGGCCATACTGGTGTACACGGCGCAGGCCGTACCGTTCGACCAGGGCTCCCATGGCGCCGACAGCGATCGGAGCCAGGAACAGGGCCACCCAGAAGCCTGTACCCAGACCGAGGGTGTAGGCGAAATAGGCCCCCAGCATGTAAAAGCTGGCGTGAGCGAAGTTCAAGACACCCATCATCCCGAAGATCAGGGTCAGGCCGCTGGACATCATGAACAGCAGCGTACCGTAGAGCACGCCATTGAAAATCGAATAAGCGATGGTTTCGAGCATGGTGAGACGAATCCTGGTTTATTGTTCTGAAAACCTCCGGTGGCATTGCGCCACCGGAGTATGGCTGGTGCTTACGGACGTCTCATGTTGCAGGAAGTTTCGTCCGTGGCCTGTTCCACAGGAATGTTGGCCACGGTGCGGAAGCCTACACCGGAGTTGTCGGCATCGTACTTGGCCTCAGTGTCCATGACGGAGATGTACATGGGCTGCAGGATCTGGTGGTCCTGGGCACGCATGGTGATGGTGCCGGTCGGGGACTGATAGTCCATGCCTTCCAGTGCCTTGGCAATGGCATCGATGTCATCGGAACTACCGACTTCCTCAATGGCCTTCTTGAGCATGTGCATCTGGTTATAGATGCGGTGGTAGTACCAGTCGATTTCAGGGTAGCGCTTCTTGAATTCCTGGAACCATTTCTCATAGTCCTCCAGGCCTTCGTCCACGTTTACGTCGGCGTGCCACTCGGTGACCTGAAAGAGTACGTCTTCGCCCCGCGGGCCAACCGCCGCTGGTGTACCGAGGCCACCGCCGTAGTACGTATAGACGTTTACATCCAGACCGGCACTGTCGATGGCGCGGACCAGCAGCGACAGATCGTTACCCCAGTTACCCGAAACCACGGTGTCTGCGCCGGACTGCTGGATCCGTGAGATGTAGGGCGAGAAGTCCCGCACCTGGGCGATGGGGTGCAGCACATCACCGACGATCTCGGCATCCAGGTTTTTCTCACCAACCAGTTCCTTCATGCGCTTGGAGATGAACTGGCCATGAGAATAGTCCTGGTTGATCAGGAAGATCTTTTCGATGGCGTCGTCCTGGGTCTTCATGTAATTGGCCAGGGCTTCCAGCTTGATGGCGCTGTTGGCGTCCCAGCGGAAGTGATAGAAGCTGCAGCGCTCGTTGGTGAGGGCGGGGTCCACTGCGGCGTAGTTGAGGTACAGTGCCTTGTTTTCCTCGTTACGGCGGTTGTTCCGGTCAACTGCTTCGACCAGAGCGCCGGCCACGTTGGAGCCGTTGCCCTGGGTGACGAAGTTGATGCCTTCATCTACTGCACGTTGGAGCAGTTGCACCGACTCTGACGGGCTCTGCTTGTTGTCCATGGGGACGATTTCGATATCGCGCCCCATGATGCCGCCCTGTTCGTTCATTTTTTCGGCAATGAAGCGGAAGTGCTTGAGACCGGCATCGCCGACGTTGGCGAAGGGCCCGGAAAGCGGCTCAATGTACGCGATACGGATGGGTCCGTCCTGAGCGTAGGTGATGGAAGAAATGGCCATGGAAAGGCCAATCATGGTGCCGGTGAATACTCCGGTCTTCTTGTTTCGGATCATGATTTTCTCCTGATTGTCGCTGCCGACAGGGCAGCGGATTTCTTGTAATTGTTGGTTCGAGTTTCAAACTGTATAGCGAGCGCTTGTTCTATTCAATCTGAAGAGCGATATATTTTTGCTATGAAAATGCCTCCTGAAATTGGGTGAATTCAGATGCTTGCATTTCATCCCACGAATCAAAGGTATAGTTGAATAACTCAATCAGTTCAACCGGCAACTTCACGTTTACCGGATTTTTACTGTAGCCGGAAATTGCAGTTTTGCATGGGGGAGTCCGGAATTTCCCGATTTGTTTTTTTGGGAGCTTCGCCACTGCTCAAGGGACTGACCGACGCACGGGAGGTAGGTTCCCCACGGCGCCGGCCGGGAAGGCTACTCCACACACTCAAACGAGGAGGCTGAATCCGGGTCACCGCCGCTGGTATACTGAGGCCAGGCCGGATAGTCGCACAAGGGCCGCGTACGGCCCGGCTTGCCAACGGTGTCGGTGGTGACCTGGTCTTCCGGGGCGATGTCCTGCTCCGCCCACTCTTCCAGGGCGGTGAGGGAGTCCCAGGTGGCGTTGAAGAAAGAACTGGCGCCGTGCCCGAACCCCGGAACCTCATAGTAGCGAACAAAACCGTCCACTTTTTCCTGGCCCATCTGGTCAACCAACCGGTCGTAATAGATCTCGGTGGCCCGGGAACTGACCAGGATATCCGCGAGGCCATGGGCCAGCAGCAGCTTGCCGCCACCGTTTGCAAACTCGGAGATATCGGTACCGGCGTTGAAGGGCACGCTCAGTTCACTAATGCGCTCGGCAAACTCCTGTCGCGGATTGATCGGATCGAAGTCGAAGGAATTGAAGGAGGCATCCTGTGCCACCGAATACCTGACCCACTGGTCCACCAGCACACTCAGATAGGGAGCAGAACGTGGCATTGGTGTATCGGGTTGGCTGGTGCCCAGGGCGAGGAACACGACAATGGGCTGTATCGGCGTGTCGATGGAGGTGATGCCCAGGTCAGCGCCCCAGACATTACTGCCGGGGTACCCGGTTTCACCATTGGCCAGTTCGAACTGGAAGGTTACCCCATCGTTCATGGCATTCAGTGCATCAATCTGCGCATCGGACAGGCAATGGTTTCCGTCATCCGCTCCTCCGGGGCAACGGATGACGACGCCGTTCAGGGTCGCGGTCGCCGGGTCGAAGGTGGCGTTGCACTGGCGCTGGTCGCTGATGATGTCATCCTCAAGCCCGTCCAGAGCATCACAGGACTCCAGCGCAGCATCCAGCAGCAGCTGGCGTTCGGCGGAATCAGGATAGGCGCCGGGCTTGGCCAGTTCCAGGCTGAGATATTGTCCGGCCAGCCATGCGGACATGTTGTTCCAGGCCGGGTACCAGGCGATCGCACCGTCCCAGTCTTCGGGCCACCGCTGGATATTGGTCAGTGCCTCACGTCCGCCGGTCGAACCACCGGCGAAGTAGCGTTTTTCGGGTTCGCTGGCGTACCGCTTGCCAACAATAAAGAGAGCGGCATCGCGGGTCTTCTTGAGAGCGTCGCCCGCAAAATTACGCACAGCCTCTTCATTGAGTCCCCAGCGTCCGTCCTGTGAGCCGTAGTCGTTGGCCTGGTGGCCGGAGTCGCTGGCAAAGGTGGCATACCCCCGGCCAAGAGGTGTCAGCGCGTCGGGGGCCCCCTGGGGGACATTGCCGGTAATGGCGGGGATGGTGCCATTGAATCCGCCACCACCAAACATGAGCACCTTAGAGTTCCAGTCTGCTGGCAATGCCACCTGGAAAAGAATGTCGGGCGCGTCCGGGTCGATGGGGGCGATGCTCCCGGAGACGAGGCAATGCTCAGGAATGGTGGCGGCGCCGCTGCCGCTGGCCGCCACCACTTCTGTGTCTGTAATCGTGCCACCGGAGGTCGATAAAGTCATCTCCTCCGCTGGAATCTCCAGCCCTGCCAGCTCTGCGCAGGTCTTTGGGGTCCCGGTCGAGGAAGAACTGTCTCCATCTCCGCAGCCGGCTATCAGCGTGACGGCTATACAACCAACCGCGATACCTGACAACTCCAGTTTGAAGTTTTTCATTGTTGGTTCCTTGTTGTCATTGTTTTTTTGGGGCCGGCGCCTTGTGTGCCGAAGCCCCCGGGACCATAAGCAATTCCAAGGGGGCGGACAATGTGGGATTGCTACATATTCTTACTCTTAAATCTGTGTCTATATCACAAAGAATTGTCTGCCCTGCGTTCCGCCGGATAGCAATAGTGTCCGGCCGTTCCTCCCTGCGTGGCTGCGTGGTCAGTATGCCATTTTCGGAAGTCGCTCTATTACTGGCTTCTCAGGGCCCTTTCGGCAAGCCTGCGTACCGGCAGAGGGCGTTTCTTTGGGATTCGGGTATGTGATTAGGGTACATAAAATAATCAAAAAAATATAATTAAGTTACATTGTGACTCATGTTCTGAATGGCCAGAATTTCCCCGCTTTCGACTCGCACCGTGCCGCTGGATGAGAACAGTCGGTGCTGTCGCTGGTTCACCTGATAACAATGCAAGCAGCGTGATTGCGGTATAGGCCATTGACGAGGCCTGTCGTGACGTGCTCACGGAACATGAAACTGACAATGACTCATTACAGAACAACACGATCCGTAAAGACGATCAGGACAGCAGGGGATATCGATACCCTTGAGCAGGAGCCCTATGGGGATCTGGTGACGGCCTCCAGTGTCCACCAACTGTTCGAAGCAACAGCGGCGCTGCATGGGGAGCGACCGGCCCTGACGGTGCTGAACTCGGCAGACCCCGCCGACAGTGCGCAGACACTGACCCATGGCGAATTGCTGGGGGCTATCAATCGGGCCGGTAACCTGCTGGTAAGCCTGGGAGCCGGCCACGAAACCGTGATCGCCATCCTCTCCCGCACCCACCCGGAAATGCCGGTCGCCCTATGGGGTGCCCAGTCTGTTGGTGTGGTCAGTTGCCTCAACTATCTGCTGTCCCGGGACGTGCTGATGACCCTGGTTGAGGCGGAGACGGCGGAATTCCTGGTGTGCCCCTCGCCCGAGCTGGATCCGGAGCTTTGGGAAAAGGCCAGACTGATTGCGTCTTCGGTGGAAACCGTGCGCAAGGTGATTGTACTGGGTAGGGTGCCGGACGATGTGGATCCTTCGGTGTTCGTGTCGTTCCGAGAAGG
Source organism: Marinobacter shunpengi (assembly GCF_045449715.1). Taxonomy (NCBI): domain Bacteria; kingdom Pseudomonadati; phylum Pseudomonadota; class Gammaproteobacteria; order Pseudomonadales; family Marinobacteraceae; genus Marinobacter; species Marinobacter shunpengi. The sequence goes on from NZ_JBJJLA010000027.1 coordinate 166,757, forward strand.
GTGTGATGCCCAGCCGGCCGATTATCTGAAAGCGGACCGACCGGCCCGTCAGGACGACATCACGGCCCTGTTCCACACTGGTGGCACCACAGGTCTTCCCAAGCTTGTGCCCCAGACACACCTTAACCAGATTCACGCGGCCTGGACGCTTGCTCAGTTGTTCGACCTGAGTGAGAGGGACTGCGCGCTGAACGGCTTTCCCCTGTTCCATGTGGGTGGCACCTCCACCATCGGCCTGTCTGTACTGGCAGCCGGCGGTCACCTGGTGATGCTGACCCCGTCTGGCTTCAGGGACCGGGAGGTGATCCACAATATCTGGGCCCTGACGCAACGGTTCCGTGCCACCTACCTGGCGGGTGTGCCTACGGCCATTGCCTCCATGAGCGAGGTGGCCACCGACGGATTTGATATCTCCAGCGTGCGCTTCGTGCTGACCGGTGGGGCGTCGCTGACCCGGTCCATTGCCGACCGCTTTGTGCGTCGGACCGGGCTGCCCCTGCTGGAGCAGTACGGCATGACGGAAACCGTGGCATCCATCGCCGGTACGCCACTGCACGGTGACCATGTGCGGGGCAGTGTTGGCCTCCGTGCGCCGTTCTCCACCCTGCGGATTCTGAAAAAGGCGGATGATAACACCGGCTGGGTCGATTGCGATCCGGGCGAACCCGGTGTGGTTGCCATCAATGGGCCCCAGGTGGTTGACGGCTATCTCGATCCTGAACACACCAGGGCAAACTTCACCGACGACGGGTTTCTGATTACCGGTGATGTGGGCTATCTGGACGACCGGCAATACCTGTACCTCACCGGTCGTGAAAAGGACCTGATCATCCGTAGTGGGCACAACATTGATCCCGCCGCGATCGAGGAAGTGGCCAATTCCCACCCCGACGTCAGCCTCAGTGCCGCAGTTGGCATGCCCGACGGTTATTCCGGCGAAGTCCCCGTGCTCTATGTCTCGGTGAAGTCCGGGCCCGGGTTCGATGTGACGGCCTTTGAAACCTTCCTGCAGCAGAAAATCCACGAACCACCGGCACGGCCACGGCATGTGTTCGTGGTGGATGAAATTCCGGTCACCGCCGTTGGCAAGTTGTTCAAACCGGAATTGCGGCACCACGCGGTCGGGATGAAGTTGCAGATGGAGGTGGAAGCGCTGTTGGGCAGGACAGACTGCATCCGGGTTGCTCCCCGGCCGGCAGGCAACGGGAGCTACACCGTTTCATTCACCGGGCAAGTGAGCGAGGAGGAGAGGCAAACCGTCATGGGGGCGTTGTCCGCACTGCCCATTGACGTGGTTTTTCGTCCGTCGGACGCGTAATCAATCGACAACAAGAAATCTGGAGAAAACGTTATGTTGAAAAACACAATAAAATCAGTGCTGGGCCTGAGTGCAGGCCTGTTTCTGGGCATTTCCGCCCTGGTGCCGGCCGCACATGCCGAACAGGCGGGTGAGCAGGACGTTATCAAGTGGCGACTGCAGGCGCACCTGCCTGTTGGCAGTGGTTCCTGGGAAGACAGCGTGGTCGCGGTTCGGGACAAGCTCCTGGAGCGCACCGACGGCCGGCTTCAGATCGAGCTGCATGCGGCGGATTCCCTGTTCGGGCCGACGGAGATTTTCCCGGCGGTCCAGCGTGGCGTTGTTGAGATGGGCTACACCTCCCCGGCTTATCTGATGAACTACATTCCCACCGCCGGTCTGGCCTTCGCCTCTCCGGGTGCCTTTGAGGATATCTGGGAGGCGCTCTATTTCTGGAAGCACCTGGGCTTTGAAGAACTGGTTCAGGAAGAAGCGGCAGAGCAGGGCGTTCATTACTACACCGACAAGCTCTACCCTACCGAGATGGTGCTGAAGGAGCCCGTCGAGTCGCTGGAGGAGTTCAGCAGCCTCAAGATCCGTGGTGCCGGCCTGTTACAGAAATTCATTTCGGAGGTGGGTGCATCGGCCGTGTTCATGCCCGGGCCTGAAATCTACCACGCCCTGTCCACCGGCCTGGTTGACGGTGCCCACTGGGGCGCGTCCCAGGAGGCCAATGCCCTGAGTCTGTATGAGGTGGCAAAGTACCATGTACGCCCGTCCCTGGGGATTGGTGGCGTCGAGGTCTTCATCATCAACAACAAGGCGATGGAGGAACTGCCCGAGGATATCCGCCGGATTGTGAAGACCACCTTCCAGGAGCACTTCTGGTCGCGGACCAACGAATACCAGTACCAGGAAGTTGAGATGCTGAATCATCTGGAGCGGGAACAGGGCGTTGAGGTCATCACCCTGCCGGACGAAATCCAGCAGCGTATGTGGGAAGTAGGCCGCGAGCTTCGCGCCGTGGAAGCTGAAAAGAGCCCCAACGCTGCGGAGGCGGTTCGTCGTCTGGAGCAGTACCTCGAATCACTGGGCCGGGGTGAATAGGTCCCGCTGACCTGATGGACCGGGGAGGGGCCCCGGTCCTTTCCCGGTTCCCCGCCTTATTGCCTGACTGTCCAACCCGGCTGATGCCTTCGGGCCGCGGAGCAAGCTATGAATTTTATTGTGTCCCTGTCTCGGGCTGTTACGAGACTCAACTCGTTATTGGGTGTCTGGATTCTGAGTTATCTGGTCATCGTTATGGTGGTGCTGCTACTGTTTGAAATCGTTGCGCGCTATGTCTTCTCATCACCCACGATCTGGGCCTCGGAAATGACCCAGATGATGTTTGGTGCCTACATCATTCTGTCCGGTGGGTTTCTGCTGGTGCGTAAGGGGCATATCAACGTCGATATTCTCTATGATCGGCTGGGCGCGCACGGCAAGGCTGCCGTCAATATTGCCACCTGTTTTCTGTTCTTTGCCTTCATGGCAGTCATCCTGAAGGAAGGCTGGGTGATGGCGGAGGAATCCTGGGCCATGGGGGAAACCTCCTTCTCGGCCTGGAATCCCCCGATATGGCCTCTGAAAATCGCGATCCCGGTCGGTGCCATGCTGCTTTTGTTGCAGGGTGTGGTAAGTATTGTCGGGGATGTCTTCGTGCTGATGGGCAGGCCGGATCTTGCCCGTCGGATTGAAGGGGAGGGCGTGACCCATGACGCTTGAAATTATCACGGGTCTGTTCTTCGGCACCCTGCTGCTGTTTGTTGCCCTGGGTGTGCCTCTGGCGTTTGTGCTGGGTGGCGTGTCCGCCATCTTTCTTTATTTCACCTGGGGGCCAGACGGCTTCTTTATGGTGAGCAGCCGTGTCTGGACCACCATGAACAGCTTTACGCTGATTTCGGTGCCGTTGTTCATTTTCATGGCGTTGATCCTGGAACGCACAGGGCTCGCCAGGTCTCTGTACCGCATGATGTACCTGTGGATGGGCGGGCTTCGCGGTGGTCTGGCCATCGGCACCGTAGCAATCTGTACGGTGTTTGCCGCCATGGTGGGTATCAGTGGTGCCGCCGTGGTTGCCATGGGTGCGGTGGCGTTGCCGGCGATGCTGGAGCGCGGCTATGACAAGCAGATGGCGCTGGGGGCCATCAATGCGGGCGGTGGCCTTGGTATTCTGATACCACCCAGCGTGGTCATGATTATCTACTCGCTGAATACCGGCGTGTCGGTGGGCAGCCTGTTTGCCGCGGGCATTCTGCCCGGGATCCTGCTGGCGGCTCTGGTGGGGCTCTACATTGGCGTGCGGTGTTTCCTCCAGCCCCACATGGGGCCGGCCCTGGCAAAGGATGAGCGCGCTTCATGGCCTGAAAAGCTGGCCTCGGTGAAAGCCGTGATACTACCCATCATGATCGTGGTGATGGTGCTTGGTTCCATCCTGTCGGGTATTGCGACACCAACGGAAGCAGCGGCGGTGGGTGTCCTGGGTGCCCTCATCTGTGCGGTGGTGCATCGCACCTTTTCACTGACAATGGCCCACCAGGCGGCGGTAAAGACGCTGGTGATCTCCGCAATGATCATGTGGATCTTCATCGGTGCCCATGTCTTCACCACCGCCTACAACGCCATGGGCGCCCAGCAGCTGATCGCTGAGCTGATGCAGAATCTTCCCGGTGGCGCCTTCGGCGCGATGATCGTCATGCTGGGGATCGTCTTCGTAATGGGCATGTTCCTGGATCCCATCGGCATCATGCTGATCACCTTGCCGATCTTCATGCCGGTGGTAAACCAGTTCGGTTTTGACCCTATCTGGTTCGGCATCCTGTTTATCATCATGATGGAGGTGGGCTACATGACGCCTCCGTTCGGGTTCAACCTGTTCTATCTGAAAGGTGTGGTGCCCCCCGGTGTCACCATGGGGGATATCTACCGCTCGGTGGTGCCGTATGTGCTGGTGATTTTCCTTGGAATGCTGCTGATCGGGCTGGTCCCTGCCATTGCACTCTATCTGCCGGACGTGCTGGTGCGTTAGAGAACCGGCCGCTGGCGGTAGCTCCCGGGGAGGACCCTCTGGCCTTACCGGCCTGCGGCTTTCTTCAGGTTGAGCAACCGCAGCGCCAGTTGGATCTCCAGGGAGCGGCCATCCTGCTGCCAGGGCCCCAGTATGCCGTTTATGGCTTCAAGCCGGTTATGAATGGTATTGACGTGGAGTTTCAGTTTGCGGGCGGTGGCCCTGGCATTCTGCTGCTCATTCATGAATGTGAGCAGCGTTCTGACCAGCTCGGTTCTCCTGGCCTGGTCCGACTCGACAAGCTCGCCAATCGTTGCCCGGATAAAGGCCGCCACATCCACCGACGTGCTGTTACCGAACAACGGCGTGTAGATGGCATATTCGTGATAGAAGAATGTGGCATTGCGGCGCCCGAGGTGCTCCGCCACCTGCAGCGACTGTACTGCCAGCCGGTACTCGCGGGGCAGGTCCTCCGAATGGTTGATGGGGTGGGAGAGGGCGGTCAGTCCGGTCCAACTGGCCTCGTTGTTCATATGTTCATGAAGGAAATGCCGGATTGCCCGGGTATCATCCTGATTAATCAGCAGAATGAGCCGGTCGTTGATTTCCGTCGCCACGCCCGACAGAGACTTCAGCCGTTTGCTGATCTTCTTGAGGAAAAAGTGGAGCTTTGACGGCTCAAGGGCAACGACGGCCAGCACCAGGGGCGCCTGTGTATCAATACCTATCTGCAGGGCCTGCGTTCTGGTGGGTTGCCGGGTCGGATCTTTCGGGTCCAGGAGGTCGGTGAGTGTGGTCTTGATGTCGAGCAGGTTGGTGGCGGTCTTTTTTTCCTCCAGCAGGTTCAGTACTGCAATTGCCGTGGACGAGCGTTCGAAAATCCGCGTCTGGTGACCGGACAGCGGCTTTTGCGTGCGGATCAGCAGTGATCCCAGGTGATCATTGCCACTGGATACCGCCATCAGAGTGAGTGCGTATCGATCACTGTCCAGGCTCACCGAGCGGCCGGTGAGCCGACTGCTGTCGATGGCTTCGGCCACCTGCCTGCTGAATCGGTTGTCGAGGGTGGCGCTTTCGAAGAATGTCAGGGTCTCCTCCGGGACGGCGCTGGTCACCGACCCCATGGGGTCGAGGAAACCGAGTTCGCCGTCCAGCAGGTTGGCGATCAGGCTGAGCATTTCCTGCTGACTGCCGCCCCTGGCAATCTGGGAGGTCAGCTTTTCATGGGCGTCGGTGGCATGCTCAAGTACTGCCACCTTGTCTTCGAGTTCCCGGTTTGCCTGTTCGGCGTACCTCAGGGCGCGTTGCTTCTGCTCGAAGGTTTGCGCATTGCGGATAGCAACGGAGGCATGGGCTGCCAGGGTGCCGAGGACGGAGATCTCCCAGGGCTGATGGAAACGCTGGTACCGATCGGCGACGATCAGTACGCCAATGACCTCGGAATCCGCCATGATGGGTACCGAGAGTACAGACTGGATACCCTCTTCCGCCATTGCCCTGTCCATCAGTGGATCATGGGTGAATTGTCCTTCTGTCATATAGTCCTGGGTGGTAAAAGCGGATCGGGAGTTTCGCACATGACCGGCGATGCCGGCATGGCCCGGACCGCTCAGGTCTTTGATGAGCTCAGTGTAGGCACCATCGATCGCCAGGATTTTTCCCTGGTTGTCCAGGGTGTGTCCGGCCAGCCATGCGATATCACTGCCCAGCAGTTTGCGTCCGCGAACGACAATGCTGTTCAGCACGGCTTCCGGATCCTTCAGTTCTGTCAGTGTTTCAGCGCTTTCGGAGACGGCCCTGAGGGATCGTTCGTTGAGCTGGTATTGCTCGTTCCGTTCCGCGAGTTTGATGGCCTTTCTCACGGCGGCGAGTAATTCAGACTTCTCTTCGGCGCTGAAAGCGAGTGATTCGGCCTCGGAAAGACGTCTGGAGAGCTCGCTGGCTCCCCGTCCCTTGTCCAGGTCATCGAGAATGGCCTGATAGGTCCGGGCCAGCCGGATGCTGCTGTCTGTCATGGTCTGGTGCTCGTTTAGCGTGGAAGGTGAGAAGTTTGGTTTATTGTCATATCTATATCAATGAATATGTGACAATCAAACATTGTTGGTGGCGCCTTGGCTCTTTAATCTGATGCCTTTTCCCAGTGGGAGGGGCGCGAATGACGTTCAGAAATGTTGTTCTGGAGGTTGACCATCATGTGGCGTGGTTGACGCTCAACAACCCGGACAGGCTCAATGCGATGACCATGGCGTTGTTGCGGGACCTGCGGGATGCCGTGCTGGCAGTCCAGGCGGATACGGGGGTTCGATGCCTTGTGCTCCAGGGGGCTGGCCGGGCTTTTTCCGCCGGTGGTGACCTGGCGGGATTCAAGCACGATATTGACGAAGGCGACCAGGAATCCTTCCTGGCCAGGCTTCGGTTCGCACAGGCTGTTTTTGACTTGATCGATGGGTTGAAGCTCCCGGTGATCGCCGCAGTCAATGGCTATGCCATTGCCGGTGGGCTGGAGCTGTTGCTGTGTTGTGATGTGGTGTTTGCGGCGGAATCGGCGAGAATCGGGGATGGCCATATCAAGTATGGTGTCATTCCTGGGGGAGGCTCGTCAGTCCGTTTGCCCCGCAAGGTGCCACCCAATATCGCGAACCAGATGCTGCTCTCCGGCGAGATCTATCCGGCGGATCAGTTGAGGGAGTGGGGGCTGGTCAATGCCGTCTTCGAGGACGAACGTCTCCGGGACGAGGTGGCTGAATTTGCCAGCCAGCTTGCCCGTCGTAGCCCGTTTGCCATGTGTCTGATCAAGAAGGTTGTCACCGAAAACCGCACCCGCAGTGTGGCGGAAGGGTTGTCGGCGGAGCTGGACACCTTTGCCCTGTATGCCAGACACCCGGACTTTGAGGAAGGTTTGAGGGCCTTCAGCGAGAAACGATTGCCGGACTATTAAGGCTCCGGGGGACACTGCCATGGTGAATTGCCGCTCGCATACGGTTGAGCTCCACTCACTATTATCCGATAGTATCCCATCGAGTTGACCGAGCGATTGTTACATTTTTAGCCGATGTCGCCCAGTGGGCTTTGACACGGCTACCAATCAAGACCAACAACAAAACGGAGACCCCCATGACAGCCCAGACCCCCGAATGCCTCTGGCAACCCACTCAGGCACGCATTGAAAACAGCCGGATGCACGACTTCATGCAATGGCTGAAGCTGCACCGCGGGCTGGAATTCCGGGACTATAACGCCCTGTGGCAATGGTCTGTGGACCAGTTGGAGGACTTCTGGGCCGCCTTCTGGGACTATTTCGATATCCGCCATTCCGCGCCGTACCAACGTGTTCTGGATGGTGACCGCATGCCCGGGGCCAAATGGTTCGAAGGCGCCAGGCTCAATATGATCGAGCAGGGGTTCCGGTTCCATGAAGATGAGCCGGATCGACCCGCTATCATTTCCCGCTCTGAGATTCGTCCCCTCCAGGAACTGTCCTGGGGCGACCTGAAGACGCAGGTGGCGTCTTTTGCCTACAGCCTGCGCCAGATGGGCGTGGGTCCCGGTGACCGGGTGGTGGCCTACCTGCCCAACATCCCCGAAACCGTCGTGGCTTTCTACGCCTGCGCCAGTATCGGCGCCATCTGGTCGAGTTGTTCGCCGGACATGGGCACCCGCAGCGTGATTGACCGCTTCCGCCAGATCGACCCCAAGGTGATGATCGCGGTGGACGGCTATCGCTATGGGGGCAAGGATTTCAACCGCATGGACGTGGTCCGCCAACTGCGCTCCGAACTGCCCACCCTTGAGCAGGTGGTGGTGCTGCCCTACCTGGATTCCGGCGCGAATCTGGAGGATAGCGTGGCATGGCCGGACATGCTGGCCCATGACCAGCCCATGACCTTCGAACAACTGCCTTTTGATCACCCGCTGTGGGTAGTCTATTCCTCTGGCACCACGGGTATGCCAAAGCCCATTGTCCACAGCCACGGTGGTGCCCTGCTGGAAGGTCTGCAGGGCCAGGGGCTGCACATGGACCTGCAGCCGGACGACCGCTACCTGTGGTTCACCACCACCGGCTGGATCATGTGGAACGCCCAGATCGGCGGGCTGCTGCTGGGCAGTACCATCTGCATCTATGACGGCAACCCCGGCTATCCGGACCTGGGCACCCTGTGGCGCTTTGCCGGCGAGGCGGGGGTCACCTTCTTTGGGGCCGGTGCGGCCTATTTCCTCAACTGCAAGAAGGAGGAGATTCACCCCCGGGAGTACGCCGATCTCAACGGTATTCACTCCGTGGGTTCCACCGGTTCGCCCCTGCCGGATGAGGGTTATAAATGGATCATGAATGAAATCGGCGATGATGTTCTGGTGGCCCCCATCAGCGGCGGTACCGATGTGGCGGCCTTCTATGTGGGCTGCAACCCGATCATGCCGGTCTACGCCGGCGAGATGCAGTGCCGCACCCTGGGCACGGCGGTCTACGCCTTTGATGAGGATGGCAAGCACCTTGAGGATGAGGTGGGTGAGCTGGTGGTTACAAAACCGATGCCCTCCATGCCGCTGTATTTCTGGGGCGACGAAGGCGGTCACCGCTACCACGATAGCTACTTCGACACCTACCCGGGCATCTGGCGCCATGGGGACTGGATACGGATCACGCCCCGGGGTGGCTCCATCATCTATGGACGCTCCGACACCACCATCAACCGCCAGGGCGTGCGCATGGGCACCGGCGAGATCTACCGGGTGGTGGAGGAAATCCCGGAGGTGCTGGACTCGCTGATTGTCGACCTGGAGTACCTGGGGCGGGAATCCTACATGCCGCTGTTTGTGGTGCTGCGGGACGGAGTCGAGCTGGATGACGGGCTGACCGGGCGAATCCGCGCCGTCATCCGGGACAACCTATCGGCGCGGCATGTGCCCAACGAGATCATCCCTGTGGCGGCCATTCCCTATACCCTGACCGGCAAGAAGATGGAGCTGCCAATCCGCAAGTTGCTGCTGGGCAGGCCGCTGTCGCAGGTGGCTAGCCCCGACGCCATGGCCAATCCGGACAGCCTGGATTTCTACATCCGTTTCGCCGAGGAGAGGGGCACTGCACCAGCGGACTGATGATGGCGGTGGTCAGTGGAGGTTGTAGTACGCCGCCGTTGATCCCCGCTGTTCCTTCGCCTTCTCGATTTCCGCCCGGGCGACGGTGCGCAGGTGCACCTCATCGGGGCCATCCAGGAAACGCAGGGCCCGGCCCCAGGTCCACAGGTAGGCCAGGGGCGTGTCCGGGGTCAGGCCCATGGCGCCGAACACCTGCATGGCCCGGTCCACCACCCGCGTCTGCAGGCGTGCCGCCACCAGTTTGATGGCGGAGACGTCCACCCGGGCGGCGGCGTTGCCGAAGGTGTCCATCTTCCAGGCGGCCTGCAGCACCAGCAGCCGGGCCTGGTCGATCTCCAGGCGGGACTCGGCGATCCAGTCCCGGACGTTCTCATACTCGCTGAGGAACTTGCCGAAGGTGCGCCGTTCCAGCGACCGTTCCGTCATCATCTCCAGGGCCAGTTCGCACTGGCCGATGGTGCGCATACAGTGATGCACCCGGCCGGGGCCCAGCCGGGCCTGAGCCATGGCGAAGCCTTCCCCGGGCCGGCCCAGCAGGTTCTCCGCAGGCACCCGTACGTTACGGAAGGCAATCTCGCAGTGCCCCTCCGGTGAGTGGTGCTGCATGATGGGGATATTGCGCACCACCTCCAGCCCCGGGGTGTCCATGGGCACGATCACCATGGAGTGCTGCTGGTGGCGGCTGTCACCGGAGCCGTCATCACAGCGACCCAGCACGATGGCAAAGCGGCAGTTGGGGTGGTTGGCGCCGGTGATAAACCATTTGCGGCCATCCACCACATAGTGGTCACCATCCCGGCGGATGGTGGTGGCGATGTTGGTGGCATCGGACGAGGCGGTGTCCGGTTCGCTCATGGCAAAGCAGGACCGGATACGTCCTTCCAGTTGTGGCATCAGCCAGGCGTCGTACTGGGCCGGGGTGGCAAACCGGTGCAGCAGTTCCATGTTGCCGGTATCGGGGGCGCTGCAGTTGAATATTTCCGCCGCCCAGGGCAGCCGCCCCATGATTTCCGCCAGGGGTGCGTAGTCCAGGTTGGTCATGGCGGTGCCCGGCTCGGTTTCCTTCAGCTCTGGCAGGAACAGGTTCCACAGGCCATCTTCCCGGGCCTGCCCTTTCAGGGGGTCAAGGATATCCAGTGGGTAACGGCCGGATTCGGCCACTGTCAGCCAGTCGCTGTTGTGGGGCAGTACATGCTTCTTCATGAACCGCCGCATCAGGTCCTGTACCTGGAGGGAGTCGTCGGAATGGTTGAAGTCCATGGCTGGGCCCCTGTCAATGGTGTGGCGGGTCTGCCTGCCAGACTAAGGCAGAGGCTGCCGAGGGTCGTTGACCCACATCAAGTGGTGGCGGGCCAGGTTACCTGCCGGCGGTTTCGGCGTGGAGTTCCTTCCAGGCGGCGTAGCGGTGCAGGTCCGACTCCACCAGTTTCAGGCACAGGGCCACCACGCCGGCGTCGTCCAGCAGGCCGAACCCCAGGATCACGTCGGGGATCAGGTCCAGGGGGTTAAGCACGTAGAGCAGGGCGCCGGCAATGGCGGCAATGGTCTTCCAGGGTACCTGGCGGTAGCGGCCGTTCCAGAAGTCCCGTAACAGCGAGAACATCAGGCGGATATCCGTTGAAAACCGCTGTAGCCTGCCGCTGGACTGGACCTTCTCTTCCACCTTTCGCTGCCGTGTCAGCAGTGACTCCAGGCTGTCCTCGTCCACCTTCCGGCTTTCCTGCTCCAGCGCCTCTCTGGTTTTGCGATCACTGATTGCACTCATGGTGCCCCCTTCTTGATGGGTGGAGGGATGGGTGGAGAATACCCAGAGCATAACAAACCCGCACCACAACACGGCATGGCGTCCTCAATCTGTACGCACTTTCATGAAGCCGGTCCTTCAGCCGGCCGGCGCAACTGGTTATGATGTCCTTCTTTGTCGATAACCCGTGGTCCCATGGCCGCGATTGATCCAGGGAGATTCCGAGATGATAGGAACAAGAGGAACGAAAGGAGTGAAAGGAGCGCTGACCGCAGTCCGGGGCCTGGTCCTGGTGACTTGCGCGCTGATGCTGGTCGCCTGTGCCGGCAGCCCGTCAGGGTCTTCACAAGGCCCCATTCCCACCGCACCGCTGACCAACACCTACTGGAAGCTGATGTCCTTGAAAGGCACCGAGGTGGACATTCCCAGGGGCGAGCAGGGCGAACCCCACATGATTTTCCGGGATGACGGTAAGGTGAACGGCTTCAGCGGCTGCAACCGGTTTGTCGGTGAGTACACCGTCAGCGGCGCCAACCTGCTGTTCGATGCCATGGCCAGCACCAAGATGGCCTGCATCGGGGACAATCATGAAGCGGCCCTGTACGAGGTTTTCTCACAGACCGCCGGGGTCTTCCTGGAGGGCAAGGTACTGAAGCTGCTGAACGAGAAGGGCCACGAACTCGCCCGTTTCGAGGCGGTGGCCCTGCCCTGATCTCTGATGGATCGCGGGAAGCCGTACTGGCTTCCCACGGATCGTCTGCGTGTTACGGCACCGGCGTGTAGTTCTGGGTGGAATACTCGTCCGTGGCCGGCTTGCTGATGGTGTTTACTTCCAGCATGTAGTCCACGAAGGACTGGGCATAGTCCAGGAAGGTATCCTCGGCGCGGCCGTCCTCTGAAACCGTTCCAAAGGTCACATAGCCGTCGCGGCCTTCCGCCGTGAAGCTGTTGCTGACGACTTTCAGTTGGGTGTCGTCCTCCAGGGGCATCCACGCGCCCTCGTTGCGGACCCGGTACTGGATGTCGTACAGCCGGTCACCGGCGGCCCGGCTCATGTCCACGTACCAGCGCAGGCCGGCGGCGTAGGGGTAGGCCCCGGTGGAGTCGCTGTGGGCATAGTCCACGGCTTCGTTGAGTACCTGGTGGATCTCCGCACCGGTCATGTCCAGGTTGGTCAGGGTGTTGCCGAAGGGCAGCAGGGTATAGGCATCACCAATGGTGATGTCACCGGCAAAGATGTCGGTCCGCACACCACCACCGTTCTGGATGGACACGTCCGCTTCCTTGCTCATGTAGAGGAACGCCTGGGCCACCGCATTGGCGATGTCGCTGCCGCGATTCGGGTCTTCGCCATCACAGGTGCTGTCGCCATAGGCCTCGCCGGGAATCCGGGCCAGGCAGAGGTCTTCCGTGGCGGTGCCGATCACTTCATTGGCAAATTCCTCAAGCTGGTCGGTATAGGCCTGCAGGGCGGCTCCGACGGTGGCGTCCGGTGCGGTCAGGCTGAGTTGCGGATCGGCATCAATGGCGGCCAGGACGGCCTCACGGTCGGCGCCGGTCAGTTCATACTCGGTTTCGGTCTCGTCTTCACGAACCATGGGTTCGTCCAGCAGCAGGTGAGGGACACCTTCGCAACCCTGGACAACGCCTGCCTCATTCCACTCCACGTTCAGCTCGCCCACCACCTGGGAATACTGCCAGGCCTGGGCGACACACACCTGGTCACCGTCGGCATTGGTGGCCATGGTCGGGTAGGGGCCGGAGCTTTCCAGGCCGTAGGCGGAGAAGTCGCCCAGCAGGGAGTGGGAGTCGCCGCCGATGATCACGTCCACGCCGCTGAGGCTGGCGGCCAGCTCCAGGTCGTTCTGGTACTGGTAGTGGGTCAGCAGGATGATCTTGTTGACACCGTCTTTCGCCAGTTCGTCGATCATGGCCTGGGCAGTTTCCCGCTCGTCCAGGAACTCGGTGGTGGCCAGCGGACTGGAGCTGTTGCGGGTCTTGTTGGCAATGTCGATCCCGATGATGCCGACCCGGGCGCCGTCGATCTCACGCACGATGTAGGGCTGGATGTAGTCATCCTGGGCCGACGGGGCCAGGGGGGTGCCTACCTCCGGCCTGACGTTGGCGGCCAGCACCGGGGTGTCGCAGTTGCCCCTGGCCAGTTCGTCCAGGAACAGTTTGAGGCCGGCGTCGCCCCGGTCGAACTCGTGATTGCCCAGGGCGAAGGCATCGAAGCACACCAGGTTCATCAGCTCGGCGTCCGCCGTGCCCTCAAAGCTGGAAAAATAGAGGGTGCCGGTGATGGCATCGCCGGCGTGCAGCTTCAGCACGTTATCCAGGGCCGCTTCACGTTCGGCGATCCTGGCGGCCACGCGGGGGAAGCCGCCCAGGGCGAAGGTGGTCTCGGCACCGCCGATGTCCAGGGTCTGTTCAGAAGCTTCCAGATTGGAATGGTGATCGTTGATATGGAGGATATTCAGGGTCAGCGGGGCGTCGGAGGACGTCTCATCGTCGTCCGAATCGCTCCCGTTGCAGGCCACCAGGGCCAGCGTGGACAGCAGGGTTGTCAGGACAACTGCGGGTCTGGCGTTCACAATCATACTCCTTTAAGGGTGTTTACAGGGGCGTCGGCAAGGCTCCGGACGGGAAATGCCCTGAGCCTTGCCAGCGACCTTCTTCTTGCTTTCAGGCCTGGCGGATCGCCGCCAGTAGGGTTTTCAGGTCCTTGCCGTTCACCCGGCCATCGCCATTGAGGTCCAGATGTTCGTGCTTGCCGAACAGGCCGGCCAGGAGGAAGCGGACCAGGTCGCGGCCATCCACCCGGCCGTCACCGTTTAGGTCCGCGGGCAGGTCGTCGGAACCACCGGCGAGCTCCAGCACAACAATGACCGGGTCATGGTCCGAGGCCCGCCAGGGGGCGGTGGAGTACCAGTCCGCCTGCTGTTCCGGAGACTTGAACTCGGTGTTGTAGTCCAGTGCCCGGGGTTCATCGGCGTTGATGGTCCAGATGGCGGTGTCCAGCACCTTGTCGAGCAGTTCCGGGGACGCCAGGGCATGGTCCAGGTAGCCGGCTTCGCCGAAGTACACATAGGAGTAGGCGCCGTCGCCCTCGAAGCGATTGACCAGGTCGGTGTAGCCACGGTCGGTGAGTGTGGTGATGGGATCTTCCCGGGCGTAGCTGTTGAGGTCGCCGAGGATCAGGCGGTCCTGCTCGCCGGTGCCGGTGGGGTCGGCATCCAGCCAGTTCGCCAGCGCGTTGGCGGCCTGTACCCGGGTCGGGTTCCAGCAACCCTGGCCGTCGCCCTGGTCGGCATTGGCACCGCTGGCCTCGCCACAGCCCTTGGACTTGAAGTGGTTCACCACCAGGGTGACGCCATCATCACTTCCCACCGGGCGGAAGGTCTGGGCCAGGGGCTGGCGGTTAAGGTCCTGGAACGGGGCGGAGGCCAGTACGGCGGCATCGCCCACCGTCTCAGCACGATCGGTGCGGTACACGAAGCCGACGGCAATCTCGTCACCGCCAAGCTGCGACAGACCCGGATCAACGGCCTGCCATTCGCTACCCAGGGCGTCGGCCAGTTCCCGGATCGCGCTTTCGTCACCGTAACCGTCGTTCTCGATTTCCATCAGGCCCACCACGTCGGCGTTGGTGGCGCGGATGGCGGACACCAGCTTGGCGGTCTGGCGTTGCAGTTCCTCGGCGGTGTCGGCGCCGCGGGCCGTGGGGAAGCCACCGCCCATACCGTCACCGTTGAAGAAATTGAGCACGTTGAACGAGGTCACCACCAGGTTGCCGCTGGCATCCAGCTCCGGGCTGTCCTGGCGCGGGTTGGCAGCCATGAATTCCGGTGACTGCAGCGGTTGCAGGCGCCACGCGTCAAAGCGGAAATCGAGCACCCCCACCAGGCTGTCCACCTGGTCGCCGCCCCGCACCGTGTTGGTCGAGCTGAGGGCCGGGGACGGGTAGGGCACCACCGCCGGGTTCTGGCGATTGCTGCCGTCGTCCAGGATGAGGCGGTCCCGTTCATTGGCCTGCTGTATGGCCAGGGCGTCGCTGCCGGGGCTGGCGACATTGGTGGGAATGAAGTGGCGGGCGCTGCCCAGGGTGAGGCTGCCATAACGGCCCAGGTCGTAGGTGTCGTTCACCACCAGCGGGCTGTCCGGTGTCACCCGCATGGATTCGAAGGCTTCCGGGGAATCCGGCGAGGCCCAGGGCAGGCTGATGGTGGCGGGTGCCGGCAATTCGCCCGGGCCGCAGTCGGCCATGCCGGTGACGCTGCCCAGTTCGGTCAGGCCGTTGTACTCGGTGACTGTGCCGGCGATGCGGACGGTCTGGCCGGCCCCGACGCTGGCATCGGTATCCGGGGCGTAGATAAACAGGCCCTCGGAGGTGGTCGACAGGCTGTCGCGGTCGCCCGCCTCTTCCTCCACATAGAAACCGCCGAAGCCGTCGTCGCCGTTGAACACGCCGGTCACCACGGCTTCGATCTGCACGGACTCGCCGTTCAGGGGCGAGGTATCCCCTTCACCCTGGATCGCGGACACCAGCGTGGCCGGCTCGCCACAGGTGAGGGTGGGGGTGCCCGGCTCGTCGGGATCGCCCGGATCGCCGCTGTTCATGCCCAGGTCGGAGAAGTCGTCCAGGGGGAAGGCATCGAAGTAGAGTGCGGGCTCATAGGCGTCGTAGGGATCGCTGTCCGGGGTGAGGTTCCGTCGCCGCAGGTCGGTGTTCTGGGTGCGGGTGTCGTCGCCCCAGTAACTGCCGGGGTCGACGCCCACCTGGCCAATGCTGTCCACCACCAGGCCGCCGTTAAGCAGGGTGATCGCATCGTCACCGTTGAACAGGCCGGCGCCGGTGGTCTGGTCGGCCACGGCCAGTATCGCTGCGTCCGCCTGGCTGCTGGCCACCACGAAGTGGTCGCCGGGCGCGACGGTGCCACTAAGGTTCAGGGTCAGGCCGGCGTTGCTGTTGCCGTTGAAGTAGACCTGGATCTCCCAGGCGGCCAGGTCCACCGGCTCCGCCGAGGTGTTGAGCAGTTCCAGGGCCTTGTTGTTGCCGGTGCCTTCCAGGTATTCGCTGAACAACAGGCTGGCATGGGCGGGTGACGTACACAGGGCAGCCACCGAGGCCGCCATAAGGGTGCGCTTGAAGGTCATGAATCCGTCCCTGATCGTGATTGGTTGTGATCGGCCTGCGGGAGGCCTGACGATCAGGGTGCAACCAGACTATGACGGTGACATGAGAGTTTTATGAACGGTTTACGACCGGACGATTACCACCTGGCCTTGTCCCACATTTCCGGGTTGGCCCAGTACCTGGGGTTGTTCCAGGTGCGCTTGTGGTTGTAGGTATCGATATTGTAGGTGTAGAGGGTGTGCCCATCGTCGCCATCGGTACTGCCCTGGCGCACGAAGCCCAGGCCGATGAAGTCGTTGAAGGACCAGTCACTGCGATGGCCGACCAGTACGGCGATCTGGTGGTTGCCCAGGTTGCGTAGCTGCCCGAGCAGGATCCGGCCGGTCTCCAGGGGCAGGTCCTCCAGGGTGTCGGCGACAATGGCCAGGTCATGGGGATATGCGCTGGCGCCGGTGAGTTCCCCGTTACCAGGCGCAAGGGGGTCCACGGCGACCCCGGGGTGGGTGGTCTGCCAGTCATCGGCGGCCTGCCGGGCGGCCTCTCCGGCCACCAGCAGGGATGTCGGCTGGCAGTCTTCAATCACGGACGTGAACAGGGTCCGGGCGTTCATGGCTGCTCCTCTTTGTTGACAGAGTCCACCATGATACGCCCTTGGACCGCCGTTGGTCTGCTACCCGGGTGCTCTCTACCCCATTACTCCCAGGAAGTGGCCCCGATGCGGTGGATGCTCACATCGGCACCATTGAACTCCTCTTCCTCGCCCAGGCGCAGACCGGCCAACTGACGCACCAGGCCATAGATCACCAGGCCACCGACAAAGGCGATGACCATGCCCGCCAGGGAGCCGATCAGTTGCGACATCAGGCTGACGCCGCCAAGACCGCCCAGGGAGGCCTGGCCGAAGATGCCGGCGGCGATGCCGCCCCAGAGACCGCAGACCCCGTGCAGGGGCCAGACACCGAGCACGTCGTCCAGTCGCTCGATGCGGTTCTGGGCCCATTCGAACAGGAACACGAAGATGGCACCGGCAATACCACCGGTGATCAACGCGCCGATGGGATGCATCAGGTCGGAACCGGCGCAGACCGCCACCAGCCCGGCCAGCGGGCCGTTGTGGATAAAACCCGGGTCCTTGCGGCCCACCACCATGGCGACCACGGTGCCGCCCACCATGGCCATCAGGCTGTTCACCGCCACCAGGCCGCTGATACCGTCCAGGGTCTGGGCGGACATCACGTTGAAGCCGAACCAGCCCACGGTGAGAATCCAGGCACCGAGGGCCAGGAACGGAATGTTGGAGGGGGCGAACGCCACCACCTTGCCCTGGCGATAGCGACCGTTACGAGCGCCCAGCAACAGGACCGCGGCAAGGGCGATCCAGCCGCCGACGCCGTGCACCACCACGGAACCCGCGAAATCATGGAAGGAGGCGCCAAAGCTGCTTTCCAGCCAGGCCTGAAAACCGTGGTTGCCGTTCCACACGATGCCCTCGAAGAACGGGTAGAGGAACGCGACCACCAGCCCGGAGGCGATCAGCATGGGGTAAAAGCGCGCCCGCTCAGCGATGCCGCCGGAGACGATGGCGGGTATGGCGGCGGCGAAGGTCAGCAGGAAGAAGAATTTGACCAGTTCGTAGCCCTGATCCTGGGTGAGGATCGTAGCATTACTGAAAAAGTGATTGCCGTAGGCGATATAGTAGCCGATGAAGAAGTAGGCAATGGCGGAAATGCCGAAGTCGGTCATGATCTTGACCAGCGCGTTGACCTGGTTCTTGTGGCGCACGGTGCCCACTTCCAGGAAGGCGAAGCCGGCGTGCATGGCCAGTACCATGACGGCACCGATCAGCAGGAAGAGTGTGTTCGCACTGTCGGTCAGGGTATGAATGGCAGACGTAATATCCACGGACAGGAGTGCTCCCGGTTAATGACTTTCATGAGCCGGATGGTTCACGCTGGTGCACGCCTCCGGCTCGCCGTGGTCCGGATTTAGCAATAATCGGTCCACAATAGTGCGCACGCTTTGATGTTGGGCAGTTAAGTGAATTCAGTTGGTGCGCTGGTTCTTTAATGATTGGGATTTCGGACTGATCATGCACAACTAGAGTGCAGTTAATTCAGGAATGCACAGTAGTGGGGCCTTCGACGGTAAGAATGGAAGGAGATGGGATGTGACCAGTGTCAGCGTGTCGGGATTGCGCAAGACCTATGACGCCAGTACCGGCCCGGTGAGGATATTCACCGGCCTGTCGCTGGAGCTCCCGCCCGGGAACTCCCTGGCCCTGACCGGTCCGTCCGGGTCGGGCAAGAGCACGTTGATGAATATCCTGTGCGGGCTGGAAAGCATCGACGCTGGCGACGTGCAGGTGCTGGGGAAGTCGGCGACCGCCCTGTCTGCGGACCAGTGGGCGGGGCTGCGCCGTCGCCGTATCGGCGTGGTGTTCCAGGACAGCAACCTGATGCCCGCCATGACCCTGGCGGAGAACATACGGTTGCGGGCGGACCTGGCGGGTCGCTCGTTCGGACCGGTTAGCGACTGGCTGGAGCGCCTTGGCCTGGCCGGGCTGGAGGACCGTTATCCGGACCAGGTGTCCGGTGGCCAGCGCCAGCGGGCGGCCCTGGCAATGGTGTTTGCCATGGGCCCCGACCTGGTGCTGGCGGACGAGCCCACCGGCAGCCTGGACCGGCACACCGCCCGGCAGGTATCGGATGCGCTGTTCCACTGGCAGCGGCAGCAGGGGTGTGGGTTGATCCTGGCCAGCCATGACCTGACCCTGGCGGAACGATGCGACCACCAGCTTGATCTGGCGGCAGAGGGCAGGTGGTGATATTCCGGGCCGTGCTCAGCCACTACCGGCGCCATCCCTTCCAGTTGCTGGCGTTGTGGCTGATCCTGACCCTGGCCACCGCTCTCTGGTCCGGTGTCTGGGCCCTCACTGGCCAGGCCCGGGACAGCATGCAGGCCGGCGAGGCGCAGTTGTCCGGCGGCCAGCAACTGGCGCCTGAGGGTGGCACCCCGGTCACCGTGGACGACTTCGTCAGCCTGCGGCGTCAGGGCCTGTGCGTGATCCCCTGGCTGGAGGTGGCCCCGGCGGATACCCGGGGGCGTGTGGTGGGGATCGATCCCCTGGCCATGGCCTGCGCGGAGGGTGATGCCCCCGGCGCCGGCATGGTGCTGGACGGCGAGCCCTTCGTGGACATCGCCGAAGCCGCCCGGCTGGCGGAATCGGGCCGCCCGGCGCACCTGCGCCTGTATCTGATGGATGAGGGCCAGCCGTTACCCGCCGGCTGGCAGCGGCCACCGGACCGGTCCCGACTCAGCACCGGCGAGCTGGCCGACAGCTTCCTGCTGAACCTGGATGCCCTGGGTATCCTGGTGGTGCTGGTGTCCGCGCTGCTGATTCGCAGTGTCTATACCCTGGGGCTGGCCCAGCGGCGGGAGAGCCTGGTGCTGCTGGAACGCTATGGCGTCACCCGCCGACGCCTGCGGCTCTACCTGTTGGCGGAACTGGCGATCCTGGCCGGTCTTGGCCTGGTACCCGGTTACCTGTTGGGGCTCCGGCTGGCGGATGGGCTGTCCGGTGGCTTCGGCGCGGCCATGGACAATCTCTTCGAAACCACCCTGCTGACCACCGGCGAATCCGCCACCGGATTCCTGGTGACCCTGGCGGTGGTCCTGCTGATGGTGCTCTGGTGCGGACTGGACCTGCTGAGGGACGGCCCGGCCCAGGGGCGCTCCCGGTTCCATCCGGGGCTGGCCTCCGTCTGCCTGCTGGTGGGGCTGCTTCTGCTGCTGGTGGCGGGGTCCCTGGTCACCGTTTTCCTGGGCACGGGGCTGATGCTGGCCGGGGCCGGTCTGCTGACGCCGGTGCTGATGGTCCGTTACCTGACACCGTCGCCCTGGTCGCCACCGCTGATCCTATGGCGTCGGCGGGAGCTGGGCGTGCTGTCCGGTCGGCTGGCGCTGCCGATGGTGGCCCTGCAACTGGCGGCGGGCACGGTGATCGCTGTCCACGCCCTGGTGTCCACCTTCGAGGACACCTTCCACGACTGGCTTGGCCAGCGCCTGGCCGGCGACCTGTTTGTGGAGGTACCGGACGGCCATCCATTGGCACCGGTAGTGCCGCTGCTGGAGGGTGATCCCACCGTGGCTCAATGGCATCCGGTCATCCGTGGCACGGCGACCATCGGCGCCGGTCCGGGAGAGCAGGGCGTGGACCTGATGGCCACGGACACCGATTCGGGTCTGATCCGGCGCTGGTCACTGCTGGAGTCCGTGGCGGACCCCTGGCAGGCGGTCAGCGAGGGCCAGGTGCTGGTCAACGAGCAACTGGCGCGGAGACAGGGCCTGGCGCCAGGGGATCAACTGATGGTGCGGTTTGGCGACGGGCAGCGCAGCATCCGGGTGGCCGGGGTCTACGCGGATTATGGCCGACCGGCGGGAGAAATCCTGATGGACCGGCGTTACCTGCCCGAGCGGTTCGTACCGGATTTCCGCTCCCTGACCATTGCCCTGGCAGACACGGGCAATGGCTCCGGCACGGCCCTGGTCTCCGCCCTGGCGTCCGCCTGGCAGGTCGACGACCTGTCGGTCAGGGACAACGACACCATCCACCGCCTCGCCAACCGGGTATTCGACCAGACCTTTGCCCTGACCCGGTCCATCAGTTACCTGACCCTGGTGCTGGCGGGCCTGGCCCTGCTGATGACCGGCTGGGTGGTGCTGCGCTCCCGAGCCTGGTACTACCACCTGCTGTCCGCCTGGGGGCTGACAGCCCGGGAGCGGCGGCGTGTGGTGATGACGCTGGCCGCGGAACTCATGGCACTGATCTGGGCTGCGGCACTACCGGTGGGCATCGCGCTGACCTGGGTGCTGGTCAGCCGGATCAACCCGGTGGCCTTTGGCTGGTCCCTGCCCATGACAATCTACCCCGGTTACTGGCTGGAGTTGCTGGGTCTGTTTGCCCTGGCCGCTGTCACCGTGGGCTGGCTGGCCAGTACCGGTCACAACGGCAAGCCGGGAACCATGCCTGTGCAGGCGGGAGGGCAGGAACGATGAACCGGACCTCGCTGTTCATGGCCTGGCTGGCTGGTCTGTGCCTGATCCTGTCCGGTTGTGGGGAGTCTCAGGACACCGAAGGGTTTGCCGGGCTGGCGGAGACCCCGCCGGCTTCATCGTTCGCGCAGCCGTCCCCCACGGACGGGATTGAGCTGCCCGATGACTGGGGCCCCCACCCGGATCATCGCATCGAGTGGTGGTACCTGACCGCCAACCTGCGCACCGAAGGCGGCGAGCCCCTGGGGCTGCAGTGGACCCAGTTCCGGCAGGGGCTGGTGTCTCCTGCGCAGGCCAGGGAATCGCTGCCGGCTTCCCGGTGGCCACTGCATTCCGCCTGGATGGCCCATGGTGCGGTGTCCTTCCGGGGGCAACACTGGTTCTCGGAACGCTTTGCCCGGGGGAGCATCGGACAGGCAGGGGCCCGGGCCGAGCCCCTGCGGGTATGGCTGGACCACTGGCAACTGGAGGCGACTGGCCCCGACCGGTGGCGCCTGGAGGCATCCGGTGATGGCTGGTCTTACCGTCTGACACTGGTCCCCGGCGACCGCATGGTCCGCCATGGCGACCAGGGCTTCAGTGCCAAGGCCGATAGCGGGCATGGCTCCATGTACTTCAGCCTCACCGACATCGCCATTGACGGCACCGTGACCGTGGCGGGCACCGATTACCCGGTGACGGGAACCGGCTGGCTGGACCGGGAGTGGAGCAGTCAGTTCCTGCGGTCCGACCAGCAGGGCTGGGACTGGTTCGCCCTGCGGCTGGACAACGGCGGCCGGCTGATGGTGTTCCGGGTGGGGCGTGGGGAGGAGGCTTTCCGGTCCGGTACCTGGGTGGCCGCCGATGGCACTGCTTACCCACTGTCCGGGGATCAGGTACGGATGACCCCGATCACCTACCGGGATACCGGTCATGGCGAGGTTCCGGCGGCCTGGCGAATCCGGGTGCCTGCCCATGTCGTTGACGTGACGGTACGGGCGCCGGAGGGGGAGTACTGGAACCACGGACTCTACCCCTATTGGGAAAGTCCGGTAACGGTAACCGGCAGCAGCGGTGGCCAGGGATACATGGAACTGACCGGATACGCTCGGCCATAAGCCTGTTCATGGTCTACCTTTTTAGTGTGTCCGGTCCATCCGCGACCGCTTTTATCACCTATAGTCAGAAGCGTGACTTCCTGAATTTTCTGGCCAAGGCAGTAACGACCATGATGTTCCTGAACCGACTCAAGATCCGTTCCCGCCTGCTGCTATCGGTACTGGTACCGGTTATCCTGACCGGCGCCACCATCGCCTGGCTGACCGCTTCCCAACTGCGGGCCAGTGGCGAGGCGGAGCTGCAGCGACTGGAGCACACACTCACCGAGGCCCGCAAGCAAGGCCTGCGTGATGTGACTGACACCGCCCTGTCGGTGGTGAATGAGGTAAAAAACGACCCGGACCTGACCGATGAGGAGGCAAAGCAGGAAGCTCGCAGTCGCATCCGGTCTATCAAGTTTGGTAACAACAACTATGTGTTTGCCTGGCGTCGGGACATGTTCAACCTGGCCTACCGGCCAAACCCGGACATTGAAGGCTTTTCCGAGAGCCCCGAGGTCCAGGAACTGATCGACGCCCTGTTCGAGGCGGCGGCGGATGACGGTTTCTATGCCTACGACTGGCCCAACCCCGCGGCGGATGGGGCCGTCGAGCCCAAGCTGTCCTACGCCACCCTGATCGAGGACTGGGACTGGATGATCGGCGCCGGGGTCTACGTCACCGATATCAACGAGGTCCTCGCCCGGGCAAGGGCCGAGATTGAGGAGAACATCAACCAGGCCCTGATCTTCATCCTTCTGGCCACGGTTGGGGTCATCGTGCTGGCGGCCATACTGGGGGCGCTCGTGGGTCGCACCGTGACCCGACCACTGGCGGAGGTCAGTGACATGATGCGGGACGTGGCCGAGGGGGAGGGCGACCTCACCCACCGGCTACCGGCGGAAGGTAATGATGAACTGTCGGAGCTAGGCCGGCGTTTCAATACCTTTATCAGCAAGATCCACAACACCATCCGCGAGGTGGACGACACCACCCACCAGGTGGCCTCGGCCGCGGAGGAACTGAGCCGGGTGGCGGAAGAGACCCGCGCCTCGGTGCAGGTCCAGGGTTCAGAGACCGACCAGATCGCCTCCGCCATCAACCAGATGGCCGCCACCATCCACCAGATCTCGAAGAACGCCAACGAGGTGCAGCAGGCCGGGGCGGATGCCGACCGCCTGGCCAAGGATGGCGGCCAGACCATGGCCGGCTCCCAGCAGTCGGTGAACAGCCTGTCCCGGAATATCCTGGAAAGCGCCGAGGCCATCGACGCCCTGGCCTCCCGCAGTGACGAGATCCAGAAGGTGCTGGACGTGATCCACGAAGTCACCGACCAGACCAACCTGCTGGCCCTGAACGCCGCCATCGAGGCCGCCCGGGCCGGCGAGCATGGCCGTGGCTTCGCCGTGGTCGCCGATGAGGTGCGCCAGCTGGCCAAGCGCAGTGGCGAGTCCGCCGGCCAGATCCGCGAGATGATCGATGGCTTTATCCGTGAGTCCCGCAGCGCGGTGGAGCGCATGCGTTCCTCCCAGGGCCTGTCGGAGGAGACTGTGGAGCGTATCAACCACGCCAGTTCGGCCCTGAGCACCATCGAGCAGTCGGTGGAGCACATCCACGATCAGGTGACGCAGATCGCCACGGCCTCCGAGGAGCAGAGCCAGGTGGCCGAGGAGATCAACAAGAACGTGGTGCGCATCGTGGAGGCGGCCCAGAACAGCGACACCGGCGTCACCCAGACCAACGAGGCCAGCCAGGAACTGGCACGACTGGGCGAGCGGCTGCGTGAACTGGT
>NZ_JBJJLA010000028.1:0-66519 GCF_045449715.1 Marinobacter shunpengi
CTGATGGTGCTGGTGGTGCTGTACAAGCTGATCATGAGTTTCCTCCCCCAGGAGAGTGGCCTGGATACCGAGCGTGCCAAAGCCGACGAACTCGACCCGGACTGACGAGAGACAATAATAATGAGTGACGTACAGATTGGCCTGACCGGTCTTGGCCTGATCATCTTCCTGATTGCCCTGCGTATCCCCATCGGCGTCACGCTGGTGGGGGTGTCCTTCGGTGGCCTGTGGTACCTGATGGGCTTCAACGTGGCCTGGGGTTCCCTGGGCATCATTCCCTACCAGTTTGCCACCAACTGGGTGCTCAGTTCGGTGCCCATGTTCCTGCTGCTGGGCTTTATCTGCTACCACACCCAGCTCACCCAGGGCATGTTCCGGGCGGCGCGGATGTGGCTGTCCGGCATTCCCGGGGGCCTGGCCATTGCCGCCATCTTCGGCTCCGCCGGGTTTGCGGCGGTGTCCGGTTCGTCGGTGGCCTGTTCTGCGGCCATGGGGCGGATTGCCGTGCCGGAAATGGTGAAGTACCGCTACAACCCGGAACTGGCCACCGGCACCGTGGCGGTGGCGGGCACCATCGGGGCGCTGATTCCGCCGTCCATCATCATGATCCTGTACGGCATCATCGCCCAGGAGTCCATCACCGGGCTGTTCCTGGGGGGGATCTCCGCCGGTATCCTCACCGCCATCGGTTACATCACCGTGGTGCTGGTGCGGGTCAAGCTGAACCCGGAGCTGGCCCCGGACACCAATGAACAGATTCCCTTCGCCGACAAGGTGTGGGCGCTGAAGGACACCTGGCCGGTGATCCTGATCATGATCGGTATCTTCGGCGGCCTGTTTGGCGGCATCTTCACGCCCACCGAGGCGGGCGCGGTGGGGGCCTTCCTGTCGCTGGTGGTGGCGGGCATCAAGGGCAGCCTGACCTGGGGGCGGTTCCGGGATGCGATCCTGGAAACCCTGCTGACCACCAGCGCGCTGATCATCATCGCCGTGGGGGCCAGCCTGCTGACCCGCTTCCTGGCCCTGTCCGGTGCCGGTGATTTCCTGTCCGAGTGGATCATCGGCCTGGAGGCCTCCACCGTGGTGATCCTGCTGGCGATCGTGCTGATCTACATCCTGCTGGGCATGTTCCTGGAGCCCATTGGCGCCATGCTGCTGACGCTGCCCATCGTGTTGCCGATCATCGATAACCTGGGCCTGAGCCTGCTGTGGTTTGGCGTGGTACTGACCAAGTTGCTGGAGGTGGGCATGATCACCCCGCCCATTGGCATGAACGTGTTCGTGATCAAGAGTGTGGTGGGCAAGCTGGTGAGCACCGCGCAGGTCTTCCGGGGGATCTTCTGGTTCCTGGTGATGGACCTGTTCGTGCTGTTCCTGCTGATGGCCTTCCCGGACATCATCCTGTTCCTGCCGGGGCTGGGTAAGTAGGAGACCAAGGCAATGCTTCCGCGCAGGCCTAGCGTCCCGTTCTTCGGGAGCCACTGGGAGCCTTGAGAGCAAGGCTCCCAGTGGCTCAGTAGCTCAGCGAACTAACCAAACGGGGCACCAGGGTTTGAACTGGCGCGCCGGGGCATGGCTACTCGCAGGTGAACCGGACCCCACCCAGCCGGAATCCGTTGTGCCACGACGGTAGCCCCCGGTCGGACGCCCTGCCAACGATATCGGCTGGATCTGACACCGCCAGGTCGATCCCCGTCAGGCCGTGGTCCCTGGAAGCTTCCCCGTAGGAAAAGCGCAGCAGCGCATTGGCAAGGGGAATGGCGGGCAGGCCATTATGGGACTGGACCGGCTGCCCCAGGACCCGAGACCAATGGTCCGCCAGGCGCTGCGGGTCAGTGCCGGATAGCTCCAGCCCGATGATTCCGCTTATGGCAGTGCCGCGGGCGCTGTCGACCCAGTCCAGTCCCCCGGCGGGTTGCCAGTTGCCCTGCACGTCCGCCTTTTGGTCCCAGTCCACTTCCAGGAACGCGGCGCCCATGTCCCTGGGGTGCAACTGCATGATATTCCAGGTGCCACGGTCGGACTCGTAGGCTACCCGGACGTTGTTTTCTGCCGCCCGGGCTCGAAGCTGTGCCTGCTCCTCCAGCATCGGCACCTGGCAGATCACCATATAGCCGCCATCACCCCCCTTGCGCTCCAGGAAACGCCCGGCCGCCGTGCCGCTGCGAACCGGCGCCACCACTTCCAGGAACTGGCTGCCGAATGCCATCAGGGCATTCTCCAGCCCGAAGGCTGCCACCTCCGGATCGCGGTGGCAAACGGGTGTCTGGAAAACGGCTTCGATATCCTGCAGGCAGGGCTCCAGCTTGTCGGCGACCAGACAGACCTGGCGAAGGTGGATAGGCATGGCAACTCCCTGTGTGTTGTTGTCTGGCGTATGGTGGTTGGTTGTTCATGCTTGTTGGTTGTTCGTTAATCAGGCGATTCTATGCATCAATCGCCTGTCGGGCAGTATAGAGGCCAGCATGGTCGATAAACTCACCCGGGCTGCCGTGTTGCAGCGCCTCTCGCATGGCATCGGGAATCGGCATTTTTTCCACGGTTTCCGGGTGAGCGGCGACGCCGATCATCTCACCCCGGGCGAGGAACTGGCCGGTGCGGGCATTCAGGATGTCCATTGTCAGGGTGAAGGAGGTATTGCCGATGTGGCTGGCGTGTACGGAGATCTCCAACGGGTCGCGGTAGCGTGCGGGCGCCTTCCATTCTATGGTCAGCTTGACCACCTGGTAGTCGAAGCCACCACCGGGCAGTTGCTCCTGGTCACAGATGTGATGCAGGAATTCGGTGGCGGCCAGATCGATATAATCGCCGTAGCGGGCATTGAAGACCACCTTCTGGGCATCGCATTCGCCGTAGCGGACCTGCATGTAGTATCGGAATGGCTGGTTCATAGGGACTCCGGTTCGGTTGCTGATTGGTATTTCTGGTCATCCTTCAGGCGCTCCCGGCATGGGGGCATGCCGGGAGCGTTGTATCACGGGCGCGTGCCGAAAGCCGGTCTGCCCAGTAACTGTGGCAGCCGACGGTAGGCATCCTCCACCCAGTCGCACAGCAGCTGTCGACTTTGCCTTGGGTCGATCAGGTTCTGGACACCGAACTTCTCGGCGGTGCGGAACGGCGACGCGATCTTCTCCATCTCCTGGCTGAGGCGCTCCATTTCCTGCTCGCGGTTTTCCGCCTGGTTGAGCTGGGCGCTGAATGCGGCCTCGATACCGCCACGGGAGGGCAGCGAACCCCAACTGCCGGATGGCCAGGACCAGCTTGGCGCCGCCCGGTGCCGGTTGACGATGCCGGCACCACCCACCCCATAGATCCGGCGCAGGATCAGTTCCGCCTGGGGTGCCCGGGCCTGGTAGATGGCGGACAGGGCTCGCACGCCGTGGCGGATGGTGCCTCGCCGTTCCGCGGCGGAGCCGATGGACACGCCACCCTGGTCGGTCAGACTGACAATGGGCAGATGGAAGGTCTCGCACAGATCCACCAGCCGGGTAGCCGCCTGTGCGCCCTCCACGGACATGGTGACTCCCTTCAGCGGGTTCGTGGCCAGCACCCCGACGGGGTAGCC
This sequence comes from Marinobacter shunpengi, assembly GCF_045449715.1. Taxonomy (NCBI): domain Bacteria; kingdom Pseudomonadati; phylum Pseudomonadota; class Gammaproteobacteria; order Pseudomonadales; family Marinobacteraceae; genus Marinobacter; species Marinobacter shunpengi. The sequence goes on from NZ_JBJJLA010000028.1 coordinate 3,566, forward strand.
ATTAAGTCGGGCCAGGGCGGTGACGGTGGAGCCGCCATATTCCGCATAGGTGAACACAGAACCCTGGTCAAAGATGGATTCCAGGATGGCGCCGATATCATAGGGCTTGCGGGAATTGCGGGGGATGGCTTTCAGCAGGAATTCGTCGCGCCGGTCCACCGGGTCATCGCAATCCTGTATCGGCGGAAGCTCGTCAACATTCGTTGGCAGATAGGACAGGAAGGTCCGAATTACATCGAAGGCTTCCTGCTCTGAGTCCACCATTCGCTCGACCACGCCGCTGTCGGTATGGATATCGGTGCCGCCGAGCCCCTCGAGGCTCAGGTCTTCCCCGGTACTGCCCTTGACCACGGGTGGCCCGGCGGTGAACGCCTGACCAATGCCCCGGACCATGATGGCCAGGTGTGACATGGCGAGCCTGGCGGCGCCCAGTCCGACGGTCGGGCCCACGGCTGCCGAAACCACCGGGGCCAGCGACAGGTTGTCCACTACCGCATCCCAGCCGGGATTGTGGGGTACGTAATGAAAGCCGTTTTCCAGGGCCATTTTCACGCTGCCACCGCCGGAGGCGCCATCCAGCAAACGCACCACAGGCAGCCGCATCTCGCGGGCGTAATTCTCCAGGAAGATCTGCTTGCCATGGATGGCGGCATCGCCTGAGCTGGCCCTCAGGGTAAAGTCGTCCACGCCCAGGGTCACCTTTCGGCCATCGACCCTGGCGGTGCCGCCGATAAAGTTGGCGGGTTTGACGTGGGTCAGCTCACCGTCCTCCCCGTACTCGGCAAACCCGGTCAGGGCGCCCACTTCGATGAAGCTGCCCGAGTCCGCCATCGCTTCCACACGTGCGCGGGCGGTCAGTTTGCCTTTCGCCGTCTGTTTGCCGACCTTGTCGGGACCGCCCATCTCCTGGGCCATCCGAAGGCGGCGCTGGATCTCCTCAACTTCGTCGCCCCAGCCCTGTTCCTCCTCGCTGAACAGGCCACTCGTGGGGCTATCCGCCGTGGATGCCACGGTGTCGGTGGATTCGACGACGGCCAGGATTGCCTGCTCCCGGATGACGTCGCCGGTAGCCACCGATATCGAGCGCACAATACCGCTGTGGGGAGCGCGGACCGACTGTTCCATCTTCATGGCTTCGATCACCATCAGCGGCTCGCCCTGGCGTACCGGGTCGCCGGGAGTGACGTCGACGGAGACGATCATGCCTTCCATCGGGGCGTGAACGGCATCGGCCGGGTCGTAGTCCGCCGGCAAAGGTTCCGCCGGTTCCTGGCGGGCCTGGTCATCCTGGTGACCGGCGTCCGACGTTCCCGGCGGTAGCAGCGTACTCTGTCCCGCCATGGCCTCCCGCAAGGCTGCCATGTGGTCGCCAATAAACGATGTGCTGTAGTCGTTGCCCAGGAATGCCGGGTGTTCCAGGATGGCCCTCAGCAGCGGGGTGTTGGTGGGAACACCGGCAATATGGAACTCACGGAGGGCCGAGGACAGGGCGCCAGCGGCGGCCGGGAAGTCATGGCCACGGGCGATCACCTTGGCAATCAGCGAGTCGTAGCGATGGCTGCTTTGGTAGCCGGCATAGCCGTACGTGTCCACCCGGATGCCCGGTCCGGAGGGGGGCGCGAAGGCCCGTAGCAGACCAGCCCTGGGCACCGTGCTACCGTCGTCGGAAAGCTCTTCCAGGTTGACCCGGGCCTGTAGCGCAAACCCCTTGGGCGCCGGCGGCGCCTGCAGGCCAAGGTCCGCCAGTGAGTGGCCTGCAGCAAGCTGGATCTGGGTCTGCACCAGGTCGACCCCGGTGATCTCCTCGGTCACGGTGTGTTCCACCTGTAGGCGGGGGTTGGCTTCCATGAACCAGAAGCCGTCGCCGGACACCAGGAATTCAAAGGTGCCGATGTTGTCGTAGTTCACGTGGGAGGCCAGCCGCAGGGCCGCGTCCAGGATTTGGTCCCGCAGGCTGTTGTCCAGTACCGGGCTGGGGGCGATCTCCAGCAGTTTCTGGTGGCGCCGCTGGACGGTGCAGTCCCGCTCCCACAGGTGAATGGCCTGGCCGGAGCCGTCGCCCACCACCTGCACTTCGATGTGCCGGGCATCCAGCAGCAATTTCTCGACGTACAGGTCGCCGTTGCCGAACGCCTGCTGGGCCTCCGACCGGCAACGCTCGAACGCCTCATCAAGCTCGGCGGCATCCCGAACCGCCCTCATGCCCCGGCCACCACCGCCGGCCATGGCCTTGAGCATGACGGCGCCGTGTTCCCGGGCAAAGGCCCTGGCGTCCTCCAGACTGGTGGGCTCCGAGGTGCCGGGCATCACTGGCACCCCGGCGTCCCGGGCCAGTTGCAGCGCCCGGACCTTGCTGCCGAACAGGTCCAGGAGTGCCGGCGCCGGCCCGATGAAGCGAATGCCTTCGGCGGCACACAGGCGTGCAAAGTCGGCGTTCTCGCTAAGGAAGCCGTACCCCGGATGAACCGCCGTACAGCCGGTGCTGATGGCCACGTCCACCAGCGCCTGTGAATCCAGGTAGGCGGCCGCGCCATTCCCGGGCAGTTCGCAGGCCTGGTCGGCGTAGCCCGCATGGAGGGAGGAGGCGTCATCGCCAGCGTATACCGAGACGGTCTCCCTTCCCATCTGCCGTGCCGCCCGAATGATCCGGATGGCAATTTCGCCGCGATTGGCGACCAGGATCCTCTCCATTGTTTTCACCTCTGTTGTTCTGTTTGTGTGGCCGCCATGGGCGGCCGGCGATCTATCAGTTCTGCCTGACCCCGCAGGTCATGGACGAAAGGCGGACTCTTCCGTCAGCATACGGCGCAGCTTGTATTTCTCGATCTTGTTGGTGGGGGTGACCGGCAGCGTATCCACGATACGGATATGGTGCGGGCGCATGTACTTCGGCATCTGGTCTGCAGCATAGGCAGCAATGTCGCTTTCCGTGCAACTCCCCGCTTTCCTGAGTTCCACGAATACGGCGATGTCATCCTCGTTGCCTTCCCTGGCCGGTACCGGGACAGCGGCCACCGCGCGAACCTCCGGATGATCCGCCAGCAGTGATTCCACCTCGTAGGAGGAGACGTTTTCGCCTCGAACCCGGAAATAGCCGCCCATGCGGTCCACGAAGCGGAAGTTGCCGTCGGCTCCCTCCACAACGGCATCGCCGGTGTGGAACCAGAGGTTGCGCCAGGCCTTGAGGGTGGCTTCCGGCTTGTTCAGGTACTGCTGGAGGAGCAACCCCGGGAACCGTGGCCGGAAGGCCAGTTGCCCTACCGTGCCCGGAGGCAACCGGTTGTCGTCCTCATCCAGGATGGCCACATCCACCAGCGGCGATGGTCGGCCCATGAAACCAGGGGGCAGGGGGCTGTCACCGCTGACAACCAGGCGACCGGAGGCCTCCGCCGACGCCCGGAGTTCATCCCTGGGCATCCCCTTGTACTGTTCGGGTGGGGTGCCCGTGTCGTCACCAAACTGGTCGATAATGGCCATGAAGCCGGCACCGGATTCGGTCTGGCCGAATCCACAGGTCACAAAGTCGAAGCCGAAGCGCCGGGCCACCTCATGATGGTTCGCCGGCAGCGGTTGCATGTGAACCTTGTTGAGGGTGTTGTTGCGATCCTCCGGTGACGGCGGTGCGGACATCAGCCAGGGAATCATTACATCCAGCAGGATGGCGGCGCTGGCACCACACTCGCGAATGCGGGTCCAGAACGCCGAGGGGCTGAAGCGGTTCCACAGGCCCACGGTGTTGCCTTTCCAGACCGCTTTCACCAGCAGGGCGAAGGCGCCGCCCACGTGGTACATGGGCAGGTCGCAATAGACCACATCTTCGGATGTCCACTGGCTGCGGCCGGCAAAGGCATACTGGTTGATCCAGCGAAATGGCAGCAGCACACCCTTGGCCGGGCCGGTGGTGCCGGAGGTGTAGATGATGGTGGCGGGGTCAAACGGGCCCAGTTCGGGATCGTCCAGGGTCACGTCTGAGGCATCGATGGCATCGAGGGAGTGTGTCCGGGAGTGGGGCAATTGGAACCCGGTCTCGTCTGGTGTGTCCCCGGTGCCGGCAGGACCAAGCACCACATGGGCCGGGTGTATGTCGCCACCGATAGATTCCAGGGGTTCCTTGAAGGTGGGATCGGTGACCAGCAGGTCAGCGCCGGTATCATTGATCTGATAGCTGAGCAGCTTGCCCCGCAGGTTGAAGTTGATGGGGGCGTAGATGGCCCCCAGTTGCCAGCAGGCGAACATGGCAATGGCGGCCAGCAGGGAATTGCTGGTCAGCACGCTGACCGGCTGCCCCCGCCCGGCACCCAGGGATTTGAGTACCTTTGCCATCTCCCGGCTGCGGTCATGCATTGCCCGGAAGGTCAGGCTCTCGCCGGTTTCGCCGTAGTGGATGTACACCTTGTCGCCGTTTTCCCGGGCGTGCCGTTCCAACTGGTAGAGGGCAACGTCACCCTCGTTCACCATCTGCTCGAAGATGTCCTGTGGTTGCTTCATGGCGGTGGTCCTATTGTTCTTGTTGGCTTTTGGGGACGATCGGCGTGTTACCAGGTGTCCACCATGGGGCGGCGCCGACCCTGGCGGGGCCCCGCCTTTTTCACTGATTTCAGCCCCCGGAGAATCCAGCTGCGGGTTTCGGCGGGATCGATAACCGCATCGATCTCCAGTGACACCGCCATACTCAGGGCCTTGCCCTTCTCGTACTGTTCCGCCACCAGTTTCTCGAACAGCGCCTTCTGGGCGGCCTCGTCACCGGCGTTGGCAATCTCGTTGCGATAGCCCAGGCGAACGGCCCCTTCCAGGCCCATGCCGCCGAACTCGCCGGTGGGCCAGGCTACATTGAAGAAGGGGGCGTGGAAGGACCCGGCGGTCATGCCCATGGCGCCCAGGCCGTAACCCTTGCGAAGCACAATCGACATGACCGGAATCTGCAGGCTGGCGGCGGTGACGAACATGCGGGTGGTGTGGCGTACCAGTCCGGTTTTCTCGGCCTCGGGGCCCACCATAAACCCGGGGGTGTCGCACAGGCTGACCAGGGGCACGTCGAAGGCGTCGCACAGTTGCATGAAACGGGAGGCCTTGTCAGCACCGTTGGCATCAATGGCGCCGCCCAGGTGGCGGGGATCGTTGGCGATCAGGCCGATGGGGCGGCCCTCGATGCGGGCGAAGGCGGTGACCATGCCGGGGGCGAACGCCGGGCGCAGCTCCAGGTAACTGTCGGTATCCACCAGGGTCCGGATCAGGGCCCGGATATCGTAGGAGCGCAGGCGGTTCTCGGGGATGGCGGAACGCAGCAGGCGCTGGTCGGCGTTGGTCCACTCCGGCTGCGTGCCCTGGAAATAGGACATCAGCTTGCGGGCCACCCCGGCGGCTTCCTGCTCGTCCTCCACCAGGCAGTCGACCACGCCGTTGGCCACCTGGACCGACATGGGGCCAACCTCTTCCGGCGCGTACACACCCAGCCCGCCACCTTCGATCATGGCCGGGCCGGCCATGCCCAGGCTGGCGTTGCGGGTGGCGATCAGCAGGTCGCTGGAGCCGGCAAAGACCGCGTTACCGGCAAAGCAGCGGCCGGACACGATGCCGATACGGGGCGCCAGGGCGGTCAGGCGGGCGTATTGCAGGAAGCTGGGCTGATCGAGACCGGCAACCTTGGTGGCGTTGTCGGTATCGCCGGGGCGACCGCCGCCCCCTTCGGTAAAGAAGATCACCGGCAGTTGCTGTTCCTCGGCCACCTGCAGCACCCGGTCGGTCTTCTTGTGGTTCATGGTGCCCTGGGTGCCGGCCAGTACCGTGTAGTCGTAGGCCAATATGGCGCAGCGGGCCTGGTCTTCATCAAAGGTGTCGCCGTTGACGGCGCCAACACCGGCCACCAGACCATCCGCCGGTGTCGACCGGATCAGGTCGTCCACCTCCCGGCGGCGACGCTGGGCGGCAAAGGTGAGGGCGCCATATTCCATGAAGCTGCCCGGGTCGCAGATATTGTCGATGTTCTCCCGGGCGGTGAGCATGCCCAGTTTGTGGCGCTTGGCGATAGCATCCGGGCGGGCCTCGTCCAGGGTCAGGCGATGGCGTTCGATGGATTCCGCCAGGTCCGGGCGGATATGGTCCAGGTCCACCTGTTGCTCCGTGGTCTCGTCCTCCAGGCCGCTGTCGCCGGGTTCGATAAAGGCAATGGCCTGACCTTCGCTGACATAGTCGCCTTCCGCCAGGGGCAGGGCGCGGATCAGGCCGGCGGTGGGGGCCTTGATCTCGTGCTCCATTTTCATGGCTTCGAGGATCGCCAGGGTCTGGCCTTTGGCGATAGCCTCCCCCTCAGACACCAGGGTTGTCACCAACTGGCCCTGCATGGGGGCGGAGGCGGGTTCAGTGCCTTCCGGTGCTGCGGTCGCCGCCGTCGTTGTGCTGCTGTTGGCGGCCTGGCCGGTGCGGAACAGCCGTGGGTGTTCCCTCTCGCTTTCGGCTACCAGGCCCGCCATCTGGTCGTCCACATAACGGGTATAGACCCGGTTGCTGGCCACATCTTCCCGGGAAAGCAGGGCCTGCAGGAAGGAGGTGTTGGTTTTCAATCCCTCAACCCGGAACTGGCACAGGGCCCGGTAGGCTTTGCGAACGGCCTGGGCATAGTCGTTGGAGCGGTTATGCACGATCACTTTGGCCAGCAGCGAATCAAAATGGGGGCTGGTGGTGTAGCCGCTGTAGCCGAACGTATCCACGCGGACCCCGGGGCCGGTGGGTGGTTCGAAGGCCGCGAGGGTGCCGCCGCTGGGTCGGGTGCTGCCGGTGGCGTCCATGGTTTCCATGTTGACCCGGCACTGGATGGCGTAGCCGCTGGCGGCGGGAATCTGATCCTGGCCAAGGTTCAGGTCCTCCAGGCTTGCGCCGCCGAGCACCGAGATCTGTGACTGCACCAGGTCAACCCCGGTGATTTCCTCGGTGATGGTGTGCTCCACCTGGAGGCGGGGGTTGGCTTCGATAAAGAAGTAGTCGGTGCCGTTGGCGTCCACCAGGAATTCGAAGGTGCCCAGGCCGGCGTAGTTGACCTCCCTGGCCATGCGCAGGGCCGATTCCAGCAAGCGGCCCCGGGTGTTGTCAGCGAGGGTAGGGCTGGGGGCGATCTCGATCAGTTTCTGGTTGCGACGCTGCAGGCTGCACTCCCGTTCCCACAGGTGTACCGCGCCGCCCTGACCGTCCCCGAGGACCTGCACCTCGATATGGCGGGCCTGCCGTACCAGCCGTTCCGCGTACAGGCGGTCGTCGCCGAAGGCCGCCTTGGCTTCCCGGGCACAGGCCTGGTAGGCGTCGCCCACATCCTCGCCGGGCTGGACAATGCGCATGCCCCGGCCGCCACCGCCGGAAATGGCCTTGATCACCACGGCGGCATCGTCGCCCAGACTGGCGGCGAATGTCTCGGTCTGTTCCAGGGATGTATGGCCCCGGGTGCCGGGCACCACCGGCACATCACAGCGTTCCGCCAGCTCCCGAGCCGCGGCCTTGTCGCCCAGCAGGGCCAGGGTATCCGGATCAGGGCCGATGAAGGTGATGCCCTGGTCGGCACAACGGCGCGCCAGTTCGGTGTTCTCACTGAGGAAGCCATAGCCGGGGTGCAGGGCATCGGCTCCGGCTTCCTTCGCGGCGGCGATAATTCCGTCGATATCCAGGTAGGCATTGGCACCCTTGCCCGGCAGCTGTACGGCCTGGTCGGCGTGACTGACATGGAGGGAAGCGCTGTCGTCTTCGGAATACACGGCAACACACGCCAGACCCATCTCCCCCGCTGCACGGGCGATACGGACGGCAATTTCCCCACGGTTGGCAATCAGTAACTTGTTGAAATTCACGGGCGCCTCTTTTTGGCTTTGTTATCAATCCGGTAGCGCTGGTGCTCCGGGTGGCCTATGGCGGCGCCGATGTCCGGCTACGGACGGCTTGACGCCACGGCCGTGAGCTACCATGCTTGCACTTACTTACAGGTCAGTCAGTTTTATCCAAAAAAAACTGACTTGCAAGTAAGTCAGTAATTGGCAATGATAAGCACGAAACGATCACTGCCTCAGGAGAGTCCATGGCCCTGGCTTCAGCCTCATCAAGCCCCGCCCGCCGGAAGTCCGGCGACACCCGAGCCCGAGTGCTCGAGGTGGCCCGGTACCTTTTCATCACCAAGGGGGTGGATGCGGTCAGCTATGGCGATATTGCCAAGGAAGTGGGTTCGACAAGGGCCAACCTCCACTACCACTTCGGTAACAAGTCCGAGCTGGTGAAGGAGGTGTTCCAGGACACCTTTGAGGAAGTTCGGGCCACACTCGATGCGATCTGGCTCAAGCCGGGTCTGTCCCTCGAGGACCGCATCGATCTGCTGTTCGAGGACGCGCGGGTTCGTTTCGAGGAATTTAACGAACCGGGAGGAGAACGTACGCCCTGGAGTCTGTCGTCACGGGTCCGGTTCGACTTCAGCGCGGTGGATACCGAGGTGGTTGAGGGCATCGGCGAGATGTCCCGGTACTTCGAGGAATGCGTCACCCATGCAGTCCAACTGGCCATCGGGTCCGGCGAGTTCCGCAGTGACACGCCGGTCAGGGACGTGGTGCTGATTATCACGCCACTCTGGTACTTCGGGTCGCCCATTACCCAGTTCTCGGGCATCAAGCGCCTGCGGAACCACTACGAGGCCACCAAGAGACTGATCAGGGCGGCTTATGGTACTCAGTCCGGATAAGCCCGGATCCCAGAACTCTGCGAAACAAGAACAAACAGCCCGGACAACGCCGGGTACGTGGAGGAAACATGTTAGTTGCGAAAAGCGAGCAGGGGGGCGATGTGGCCACCCTGGCTGGCAATACCGCCAGCGTCCCGCCGGATACCTCAGCGGAAACCACACCGGTGCTGGATGTCCGTGGCCTGAGCATTTCATTCAGGGGACGTGACGGCATAACCCATGTCACCCGGGACGTGTCATTCACGGTCGCCCCGGGCGAGCGTGTGGGTGTGGTGGGTGAAAGCGGTTGCGGCAAGTCCGTTACCGGGCTTTCGCTCATGGGGCTGTTGCCTGAACGAACCGCTGTGATCGAAGGTGGAATCCACTTCGATGGCCGGGACCTGAGGAAGATGCGACCCAGGGAGATCCGGGCCATCCGGGGGCGGGACATCAGCATGATCTTCCAGGAGCCCATGACGGCGCTGGATCCGGTGTTCACGGTCGGTCAGCAGTTGATGGAAACACTCCGCACCCACTACCCCATGCCGGCTGCCGAGGCCCGTGAGCGGGCCATCGAGGCCCTGAAGGAGGTGGGTATCCCCTCTCCGGAACGGCGTATGGAGGAATATCCCCACCAGTTCTCAGGCGGCATGCGACAGCGTGTGATGATCGCCATGGCGCTGATCTGCAAGCCCAAACTGATCATTGCCGATGAGCCCACCACCGCCCTGGATGTCACCGTCCAGGCTCAGATTATCGACCTGCTCAAGGACCTGAGTGAGCGCACCGGGGCGGCCCTGTTGTTTATTACCCACGACCTCGGGGTGATCGCGGAGACCTGCAGTCGCATGATCACCATGTACGCCGGCGAGGTAGTTGAGAGTGCGCCGGTCGACGACGTGCTCCGCCGTCCGGGGCACCCCTATACCTCCGGATTACTGCAGTCATTGCCACGACTGGGACATCGCGGCGGGCGCCTGCCTTTTATCCCCGGCCGTGTTCCGTCGCCCGGCGCCATGCCGGAAGGGTGCCGGTTCCAGCAACGCTGCCCCCACGCCAGCGGGGGGTGTGACCATTATCAGTCCATGGTCAGCATTGCGCCGGGGCGTCATGCCAGGTGCCGCAGGGCACTCGAACTGAAGCTTGAGGGAGCCGTGGAATGAGTACCGCAAACCAGCCCAGGGTCACGGAAAACGAGAATATCGTCACCGTCGACAACCTGAAGATCCATTTCCCGCTCAAGGGCGGCGAGACGGTCAAGGCCGTTGACGGTGTCAGCTTCCAGATCCGTGCCGGAGAGACCCTGGGTATTATCGGTGAGTCCGGTTCCGGCAAGTCAACGGTGGGGCGAGCCCTGGTGGGCCTGCTGAAGCCAACCGAGGGCACGCTGCGCTATGGCGAGACTGATATATCAGAGCTGTCGGCGGCCGAGTACAAGCGCCTGCGGAAGAACTACCAGATCATCTTCCAGGACCCCCATGCGGCCCTGAATCCCAGGATGACCATCCTCCAGAGCCTGGTGGAGCCCATGGAAATCCAGAAGGAGGGCACCCGGGAATCCCGCCGCAAGACCGCCCTGGCCGCGCTGGAACGGGCAGGGCTGGCGCCGGAGATTGCACTGCGCTACCCCCATGAACTCTCTGGTGGCCAGAAGCAGCGGATCAATATCGCCCGGGCACTGACGGTGCATCCCCGGTTTATCGTCTGTGACGAGGTGGTGGCGGCCCTGGATGTGTCCGTGCGGGGTTCCATCCTCAACCTGTTTGCGGACCTCCAGGACGAACTCGGCCTGACCTATGCCTTCATTACCCATGACATCTCGGTGGTGGCCCATGTCAGCCAGCGGGTGGGTGTCATGTACCTTGGCAACATGATGGAGCTGGGCCCCACCGGAGCCGTGATCGACCAGCCCCTGCACCCCTATACCCAGGCGTTGCTGTCCGCCGAGCCGCGGCCCGTGCCCAGTGACATGAGGGAGGACCGCAGGATCCGCCTGGAGGGTGAGATCCCCAGCCCGGTGGCGCCGCCATCCGGGTGCCGTTTCCGTACCCGTTGTCCTTTTGCTACTGAGAAGTGCGCAGCGGAACCCCCCGAGTGGCGGGAAATCGTGCCTGATCACTGGGTCGCCTGCCATTACGCAACCCCTGAGGGGCAGGTGGCCTGATTCCCGGGATACCCGGAACGGGCTGCCTGCATACACAAAAAACAATCACAAACACCAAAACAAGGGAGCGCCCCCATGAAAAACAACGAGAACCCCATCGTTTCAGAAGCCGACGGCTTTACCTTCCGTCGCCGTGAGTTCCTGGGCATGCTGACCGGCGTGGCGGCGGTGGCCGCGATGGCCGGGCCGTCTGCGCTGATGGCCAAGGTCAAGGACAATGGTGGCGTGCTGCGCGTTGGCGCGGCGGCCAACCCGTCGAGCATGGACCCGGCCACGGGTGGCTCCGGTTCGGATCACATCTTCCTGTTCCCGGTGTTCGCCACCCTGGTGGAGTGGGAGTACGACACCCTGGAGCCCCGCCCCGGCCTCGCCGAAAGCTGGGAATTTCCGAATCCACAGACGCTTGTTCTCAACCTCCGGGAGGGTGTCAAATTCCATGACGGCACCCGCCTGGACGCAGAAGCGGTGAAGTTCAACCTGGACCGCAACCGCACGGATTCAAGATCCAACATCCGCTCGGACCTGGCATCGGTAGAGAGCGTTGAAGTGACCGGTGACTACCAGGTTACGGTTCATCTCAAGAATCCGGACACCTCCCTGCCGCTGGTGCTGTCCGACCGTGCCGGCATGATGGTGTCGCCAACCGCGCTGGAGAAGCTGGGCGAAGATCATGACCGGAATCCGGTGGGTGCCGGTCCGATGAAGTTTGTCGAGTGGAACGACGGCGACCGCGTCGTACTGGAGCGCAACCCGGAGTTCTGGGACCAGGAACGGCCCCTTGTAGATGGCATTACGTTCCGCATCATCACCGACAGTGCCACCCGCCTGCGCTCCGTCAGGTCCGGCCAGAATGACCTGGCCTATCATCTCGATGGCCGCCAGAAGGCCATGATCGAGCGTGGCGGTGGTGTTGAAGGCACCTTTGGCCCCACCGTCTACTGCTACCAGATCTACCTGAACCACGCCAGCGGCCCCCTGAGCAACGTCAAGGTTCGCCAGGCCCTGAACCACGCCATCAACCGTGAGGCGCTGGTGCGCGCTTCCATGCGTGGGGCCGGCGAGCCTGCCTACATGAACCTGCCGTCCTCCCACTGGGCCTATGACGCCGAGGTGGCCGAGCTCTATCCCCATGACCCGGAGAAGGCCCGAAAACTGCTCGAAGAGGCGGGCTACCCGGATGGCATCGAACTGGATATGCGAGGCTACAACGACCAGGGGTCGGTCCAGCGTCAGGAAATCATCATGGGCATGCTGGCCGAAGCCGGCATACGTGGACGCTTCACCACAGGCACCATTTCGGACATGTCCGCCGCCTACTTCGCCCGCGGGGAAGGCGATTTCCTGGTATCGGCCTGGACGGGGCGCCCTGATCCGTCACTGACCTATGCCCTGTTGTACGCAGGCGATTCCTACTTCAACGCGGGCAAGGTTACCCCTCCCGACGGCCTGATGGACGCCATCCGGGCATCGCGTAGCACCGACGATCTGGAAGAACGGAAGCAGGCTTTCTCGACGATCCAGCGCATCGTGATGGAGAACGCCCTGGTGGTGCCCCTGGCATTCCGGGAGGACATCATGGCATCGGCGCCCAAGGTGCGGAACCTGCAGACGAACCTGCTGGGCAAGCCCAAGTTCGAACACGTCTACCTGCAAGGCTGAAGCCGTTGACCGGAAGGGTGGGAGTCTCGTGACCGGGTGTCGCGGGCCCTGCCTGGCCGGTGTCTGTCACCATCCACAACGGACCGATTATCATGTCTCGGAGTAAACAGCTCATGTTGCTGAATCGCCTGGTGCAGGCGATTCCTATCATGATTCTTGCCACCTTCCTGGTGTTTTCCCTGCTGCAACTGGTGCCCGGGGATATTGCCATCACCATTGCCGGGGAGAACGCCAGCGAGGAGCGGATCGAGGAAATCCGGGAGCTGTATGGCCTGAATCAGCCCTTCCTTGTGCAGTATGGCAACTGGCTAATGAACGCGGTGCAGGGGGATTTCGGTGAATCCCTGCTCAGTGGCGAGCCGGTGCTGGATACCATTGCCCGGGTGTTCCCGAACACCCTGTTTATCGTTGTCTACGGGGTGCTTCTGTCGGTCGTCGTCGGGGTGCCCCTGGGCATCCTCGCCTCAAGCCGGCCGAACTCCCGGCTGGATGGCTCCATCATGGGCGTCACCTCCCTCGGCGTGGCCGTTCCCAACTTCTGGCTGGGTATGGTGCTGGTGTCCGTGTTTGCCCTCGGCTGGAACTGGTTCCCGGCCACCGGCTTTACCGCGCCCAGTGAGAGCCTGTCGTCGGCGATCTGGTTCGCCACCCTGCCGGCCATCGCCCTGTGCACCAACGGTGTTGCCGAGGTGACCCGACAGCTCAGGAGTTCCCTGGTGGAGATTCACGGCTCCCAGTATGTCCGCACCCTGCATGCCAAGGGGCTGTCACCCGCCGTCATCCTGTGGAAGCACGGCCTCAAGAACGTCAGCGTCAACCTGCTGACGGTCATCAGCCTGCTGTTCAACAAGGCGCTGGCGGCCACCGTGGTGGTTGAAACCGTGTTCGCCATTCCCGGTATGGGGAACACCATCGTCAAGGCCGTGCTGGAATCGGACTTCCCGGTGGTCCAGGGGGCCGTGCTGGCCATGGTGGTGACCGTGATACTGGTAAACCTGCTGACTGACCTGCTCTACACCGTACTGGATCCGAGGATTAAACAGGTATGACTAGCCATGCACATGCCTCCGCACCTGAAATGGTGGTCGAGGAAGATTCGCTGTTCCGCAAGTTTGGCCAGTGGTGCCGACGCGACAAACGCGGAGCGACCAGCCTTGTGGTACTGCTGCTGATCATCGCGATTGCCATTTTTGCGCCCTGGATCGCCCCCTATTCGCCGACCGAGCAGGACTACAGCAAGATCCTGCTGGAACCCAGTATGGCCCACTGGCTGGGCACTGATGACCTGGGCCGGGACGTGCTGAGCCGGTTGATCCACGGTGCCTCGAAGTCGGTCTACGCCGCCTTCCTGGCGGTAGGTGTGGCCCTGCTGATCGGGGTGCCCGTGGGCCTGCTGGCCGGTTTCCTGGGTGGCTGGGTTGATGCGGGCATCAGCCGTATCATCGATACCCTGCTGTCGTTCCCCGCCATCGTGCTGGCGGTTGCCGTCACCGGAGCCATGGGCATCGGTCTGACCAACGCCATGATCTCTGTCGGTATCGTGTTCTCTCCCCATCTGGCTCGGCTGATACGCGCCCGGACGCTGGTGGTGCGGGAGGAGCTCTATGTGGATGCCGCCCGCTGCTTCGGCGCCCCGGTCTCCCGGATACTGATCCGGCACGTGACCCCGAACGCCATCCAACCGGTGATCGTGCAATGCACCCTGCTGTTGGCGGTGGCCCTGCTCGCCGAAGCCAGCCTCAGCTTCCTGGGGCTGGGCGTGCAGCCCCCGGACCCCAGTTGGGGCCAGATGCTCGCCCGGGCCTATATGAACATGGAGATTGTACCGGAGCAGATGTACGCCCCGGGCCTGGCGATCATGGTCACCGCCCTGACGTTCAACACCCTGGGCGAGTCACTGCGCGTGGCCCTGGACCCCACCATGAAGGGCCTCTGACCCCGGGGAAAACGCATAAGAACAAGGAGCAATGAATGACGCTTTCCAACGCACATTTTCCAGAAGCGGCGGAACAGGTGACCTATCGCCATGGTCCGGTGCCGATGCATGACTACCTGCTGCTCAACGCCGAGGAGGCCCCGGACCAGGCCGCCTACATTTTCTACGGCCGGGAAATCAGCTGGCGGGAACTGGCGGAGTCGACCCGGCGACTGGCGGGTTTCCTCAGGGAGCAGGGTATTGGCAAGGGTGATCATGTCGGGCTCTACCTGCAGAACTGCCCGCAATATGTGATTGCCCACTACGCTATCCAGATGCTGGGCGCCGTGATCACCCCGCTGAACCCGCAATACAAGGCGGCGGAGGTGGAGTACCAGCTGGATAACGCCGAAGCGAAGGCGGTCATCTGCGGTAGCGATCTCTATCCCATGGTGGAAGCCGTGCGGGACCGGCTTGGTAAGTTGGGCCTGGTGATGACCACCCGCTATGCCGATTACCTGCCTCAGACGCCGACACTGCCAGTGCCGGAGGACATGGCCGGCGGCCCCGTCACCCCCAAGGGGACCGTGGACCTGGTGACGGCCATCGACCAGGCCCGGCCGATCGACCAACCGGAGCCGGTGGACTTTGACAACGACATCGCCCTGATGACCTTTACCTCCGGCACCACCGGCCGCCCCAAGGGCGCCATGCTGCCGGTGGGGGCGGCGACCTTCAAGACCGCGGCACTGTTCCAGGCCAATGAGCTGGAACTCGGCAGTACCTCCCTGGCCATTGCCCCGTTCTGCCACATTGCCGGTATGTGCCTGGGTGTATACGCGGGCGTCTACGGTCGCTGGACCACGGTGATCCTGCCCCGGTTCGATCCGGAAACTACCGTGAAAGCCATCGAAACCTACCAGGTGGACATGTGGTACAGCATCGCGCCCATGAACCGGGCCATCCTCGGCCTGCCGGATATCCAGTCCCGTAACCTGCGATCCCTGCGCTTCAATCCCGCCACCAGCTTCGGCATCCCGGTGACCGAAAGCCTGGCGGACGAGTGGCAGCAACTCACGGGTTGCCAGATGCATGAGGCCTCCTATGGCCTGAGTGAAACCCACACCATGGACACCTACATGCCCCGGGAGGCCATTCACTGGGGAAGCTGCGGGAAGCCCATGCCGGGCAACGACATCCGCATCATCAACCTGGAAACCGGTGAACAGCAGCCCACCGGCCAGACCGGCGAGATCGTCGTCGGCAACGCCCATGTCTTCAAGGGGTACTGGCAGCGGCCGGAAGCCACCGACCAGACCCTGCGTAACGGCTGGGTATATACCGGCGATGTGGGCTATTTCGATGAGGACGGCTACCTGTTCTTCACCGGCCGCATCAAGGAGATGATCAAGTGCTCTGGCTACAGCGTGTTCCCGGAAGATGTGGAGGCACTGATGCTGAACCACCCCGCTGTTGCCCAGTCTGCCGCCGTCGGGGTGCCGGACGAAAACCGGGGCGAGAGCGTCAAGCTCTTCGTGGTCCTCAAACCGGACTATGACGGCAGGGTAAGTGAACAGGACATTATCGACTGGGCGAAGGACAACATGGCGGCCTATAAGTACCCCCGTTACGTTGAGTTCCGGGATTCGCTGCCCGCCACCGGCGCCGGCAAGGTGCTTCGCCGCTTGCTGAAAGATGAATGAGGAACCCATGAACCACGCATCAACACACACTGGTTACTGGCCTCCCGGACTGCCCCGGAAGGTGGATTATCGTGCCGGCGAGAAGCCCATCCACGAGTACCTGTTTGATAACGAGCGCCGGATTCCGGATCGGCCGGCCTATATTTTCTATGGGCGGGATGTGACCTGGCGGGAACTGGGGCAATCCGTCCGCAGGCTGGCGGCCTTCCTGAAGGAGCAGGGCGTGGGCAAGGGCGACCGGGTAGGGCTCTACCTGCAGAACTGCCCCCAGTATCCCATGGCCCACTACGCGGTTCAGATGCTCGGGGCCATCGTGTCGCCGCTGAACCCGCAGTACAAGGATGCGGAAGTGGAGTACCAGCTCAGCAACGCCGAAACCCGTGCGGTGATTGTGGGTGAGGACCTGCTGGCGACGGTACAGCGGGTGCAGCCCAACGTACCCGGGCTGGAGATTGTGGTCTCGGCGGCCTACGCCGATTACCTGCCGGACGAGCCGACTCTGGACGTACCGGACTTCCTGCGGGAGCGGTATCCCGTTGAGGGCGAAGTGGTGGACCTGTCATCGATCCTGGAACGCTACCAGCCGCTGGCGGAGGCCGAGCCGGTTGACCTGTGGAACGATATCTCCCTGATGACGTTCACCTCCGGCACCACCGGTCGTCCCAAGGGCGCCATGCTCTCCTTCGGAAGCTCGCTCTACAAGACGGCGGCCTCCATGATGGCCAATCAGATTGAGCCCGACGGCAGCTCGCTGGCCATCGCCCCCTTCTGCCATATTGCCGGAATGAACTCGGGCGTCTACATGCCGGTGTACGCGCAACGGACCACGGTTATCCTGCCCCGGTTTGATCCCGAGTCGGTGGTACGGGCGTTTGAGAGGTACCGCTGTGACATGTGGTACAGCATTGCCCCCATGCTGAGGGCGATCCTGGATATGCCGGGCATCGAGCAGCGGGATCTGCGCTGCATCCGCAACAACCCCGCCACCAGCTTCGGCATACCGGTCACGGAACAACTGGCGGAGGAATGGAAAGCCCTGACCGGCTGCCAGATCCACGAGGCCGCCTTCGGCCTCAGTGAGACCCACACCTCGGACACCTTCATGCCCAAGGAAAGGATCAAGTGGGGCAGTTGCGGCATTCCCATGCCGGAGAACGAGATCCGCATCCTGAATATCGAAACCGGTGAGCCCTTGCCTGACGGCGAGAGTGGTCAGATCGCCATTCGCAACCAGGGTGTGTTCAAGGGCTACTGGAAGCGCCCGGACGCCACCGCGGAAACCCTGCGGGACGGCTGGGTGCACACCGGTGACGTGGGCTATTTCGATGAGGACGGCTACCTGTTCTTTACCGGTCGCATCAAGGAGATGATCAAGTGCTCCGGCTACAGCGTGTTCCCGGAGGATGTGGAAGCGCTGATGCTGCGTCATCCGGCCGTTAGCCAGTGCGCGGCCATCGGCGTGCCCGATGAAAAACGGGGTGAAACCGTGAAACTTGTGGTGGTGCCCCATCCGGATCATGCTGATGGCATCACGGAACAGGAACTGATCGACTGGGCCAGGGACAACATGGCCGCCTACAAGTACCCACGGATGATTGAGTTCCGGGATTCCCTGCCCGCCACCGGGGCGGGCAAGGTGTTGCGGCGGTTACTGAAGGACTGAGATGGCAGCGGGCCCCGCCGGAACCTGTTAAAGGCCGCGTGCGATGCGGGCGCCCGTCTCTGCCAGCCGACGGGCCCGGGCACCAACGGTTGTAGGGTCCGCACTTCCGGTGCTGACATTGCCCCGGACCGCCCGGGCGGCCACACCCTGGCCGATGGCGGCCCCCCGGAAGAACGCGAAGGCAAGGAATACCGTCCAGTCAGGAATCCCCGGGCGTCCGGTCTTTTCGCAGTAACGGGCAAGCATTTCCTCTTCCGTTGGCAGCCCCGACCGGGGCCGGTCAGCAGTGCCTCCCAAATCGCCGGGCAGGTGATAATGCAGGCACAGGTAGGCAAGGTCGGCGATGGGATGGCCAATGGTTGACAGTTCCCAGTCGAGAACGGCGACGACTTCCGGCTTCTCGGGGTGAACGATGGTGTTTCCGATCCGGTAGTCCCCGTGCACGATCGCGCTCTCATCGGGAACCTGGCTGTGATCCATCAGCCAGTCCCGCAGCCAGTCCATTTCCGAGTAATCAAAGTCTGCCGGCAGATCGCTTTTGGCCGCTTCGTACTGGGAAGACCAGCGGGAAGTCTGGCGGGCCAGGTAACCCTCGGGGCGGCCGTAGGAGGCCAGACCGGCCTGGTGCCAGTCCACCCGGTGCAACGACGCCAGCGTGTCGATCAGTGAGCGCGACAGGGCGGCCCGCTCATCCAGTGAGGCCGAGCCCATATCGTCGGACGGGATGATCCGGCCTTCAACATGGCGCATCACAAAAAACTCCGCCCCGATGACGTCGGGGTCGTCGCAATAGGCCACCATCCCGGGCACTGGTACATCGGTATCGCCGAGGGTCTGCATGACCCGGTATTCGCGATCGACGGCATGGGCCTTGGGCAGCAGGTCTCCGGGAGGTTTTTTCCGCAGAACGTAGCGGGTTCCCGTGGCATTGGTGAGCAGGTAGGTCGGGTTCGACATCCCGCCCTGGAACTGCTGCACTGTCAGACCGGCCCCCACTTCAGGCGCTTCCCGCCGCAGCCAGTCGGCAAGTGCTCCGGCGTCGATCCGGTGTGCCGGAAGCGGATCAACAATGACGGGTGATGAATCGTTGTGCTGATGGTTCATTGACGCTCCTGAATCGGGGCACTGCATTATGCCCGGTCGTTACTGCACGGCGAGTTCCTCGGCGGATGGCTGTCCGCCCAGGCCTCTGATGATCGGATCGGAAAGGGCAATAATGTCCGCCTGGATGCCTTGTTTTGCGAGCTCCGGGTCATGGTTTTCCAGGCCCCGGATAACGTCAAGATGGGGATGGGGCGCCCCTGCGGTGATGGATGATTCACCGGCAATGGCGTTCATGAGCGGCCCGGACTGCAGCCACAGGTTGCGGACGATCCGCGAGAGCATGGGCATATCAGCCAGCTCGCACAGGAACAGGTGGAGGTTGGCGTTGGCCACCGTCGCCCTGGCCTGGTCGTCGGCTTCGCAGGCCTGACGGTACTGCTCGTGCAACGCCTTGAGCTGCTGGACGTCCGATGCGGACGCCAGCGTTGCCGCGCGGCTGGCGGCCTGCCCTTCCAGGGTCCAGCAGAGATCCCTTATTTCGGTGTAGCGTTCCGGTGACAGGCGGGGGACCTGGACAGAGCGACGGTCCACCTGGGAGAGAATCTGTTCCGATACCAGACGGCCAAGCGCTTCCCGGACAGGCGTCTGACTGATGCCCAGGTCATCCGCGATTTCCTTGAGCTTTATTTTGTCGCCCGGCCTGAACCGACCGCTCATAAGCGCATGGCGGAAATACCGGTATGCCTGCAGAGTCAGGCTTTCTGATCTGACGCCTTCCTCATTATTGATAAACATGGTTCCAGTCAGCTCCTAGCTCCAGGGATTATTCGCCAGTTTCCGGGTACTGCCTTTCTGGCCAATCGCTAACTATACGAGCGCCCCTGATATTTATAAAGCGGTTACCTTGACACAATATATTATATATTTTATAAAAAATGAAGAATAAATGCTGCCGCCGCGCACAGCGACCGTCGTGTCCCTTGTCATCGGAAACCCCGGGACTGACCCTGAATCTTCATATCAATCACAATAAAAGGTAGACCGTTATGGCCACGGATGAACTCGTCGAACATCTCGAGAATGGCATCCTCTGGATTACGCTGAATCGCCCCGAGAAACTCAATGCACTGACCACCACCATGATCAGCAGGTTACGCACATCGCTTGAAAGGGCTTCGGTCAACGAAGAGGTCCGGGTCGTGGTTCTGCTCGGGGCGGGCCGGGGCTTCTGTGCGGGCGGTGATGTCCAGTCGATGGCGGAGGAGGACGTTGAACCGGCATCTCTTGAAGTGAGAGCCCAGCAACTGAGGCTGGGTATGGAAAGCGCCAGGTTGCTGTACGAAATGCCCAAGCCCACCATCGCGATGACCCGGGGGGCGGTTGCCGGCGCCGGCCTGTCCCTGGCCCTGGCCTGCGACCTGATCATTGCCTCCGATACGCTCAAGATGACGTCAGCGTTCATCAATGTCGCCCTCTCCGGAGATTTCGGAAGTACCTATTTCCTGGTCCATCGCCTTGGCCACCGGGCCCGGGAATTCGCGCTGCTCTCTCCTGTCATCAAGGCGGACGAGGCGAAGGAGCTGGGTTTGGTCAACCGTGTGGTGCCGGATGACGAGCTCCAGGCGGAAACCAACAGGCTGGCCACCAGGCTTGCTGAAGGTCCTGGTATCACCCAGGGGCACATCAAGGCCAACCTCAACTTTGTCGAGCAGGGTGCGACGCTCGCGCAGCTGCTGGACCATGAAGCGATTCGCCACATACGTTGCGGCGAGACCGACGACCATCATGAGGCGGCCAGTGCCTTCGTAGAGAAGCGAACGCCGGTGTTTCGTAACCGGTAGGCCGGCTGCGTCCGATGTTCCCTCCCCGTTTTCCCGCTTTTGAAGGAAATGCACGATGAACTTTGAAGAGATTAACTACCGTCAGGATCGTCATGTGGCAACCATCGCCCTGAACCGTCCCGACAAGCTGAACGCCTGGACCACAACCATGGAAGCGGAAGTGCGAACCGCCGTGGAGACCGCCGACGCCAATGAAGAGATCCGGATCATCATCATTACCGGGGAAGGGCGTGGCTTCTGTGCGGGCGCCGACATGAACCTGCTGAGCTCCGCCATGACCCGGGGTAATGACGCGGACCACCCGTCGGATTCCTCTCCTGGCAATGCCGACAGCGACCCGGTCGAAAGGAACTACCAGCAGCGGTTCAGCTATCTGCTTCGGGTCACCAAACCTGTTGTGGCGGCCATTAACGGCCCCTGCGCCGGCATGGGGCTGTGCATGACATTGTTCTGCGATATGCGGTTCATGGCGGACCATACCAAGCTGACCACCGCCTTCTCCCGGCGCGGACTGGTGGCGGAGCATGGCATTGCCTGGATGCTGCCGCGTCTGGTGGGCCCCATGAATGCGTTGGACCTGCTCTACTCGGGGCGTTCCGTTGACGCCACTGAAGCGGAACAGATGGGACTGGTCCGGAAGCTACCGGAAGAGGGCTTCCTGGAGAAAGTGCAGAGCTGGGCGGCACAGTTGGTGACCGAGTCCTCTCCGAGATCTATCCGGGTCATGAAGCGGCAGGTCTTCGACTCACTGTTCCAGGACCTTTCCGACTCCTGGGAGATGGCGGACCGGGAAATGGTGAAGTCGTTCTCCTGCGAGGATTTCAAGGAAGGTGTTGCGCATTTCCTGGAAAAAAGGGAACCGAGGTTCTCAGGGCGCTAGGCATCTGATGTGCCTGTCGCCACAGGAAACCAGGCTCGGGAACAAAAAAGAGAGAACAAGAAGAGAACGGAGGCTTCATGCCCGACAGTTTTTTATCTGAATTCCAGCCGTTCAGGGAGGAGATCCGCGAGTTCGTTGCGGAAAAGCTTCCCGATGATATGAAAGAGCGTACCAGGCAGGGCTTTCATCCGACGAAGGAAGAGATGCGGCGGTGGGCAGCCATCCTGCATGAGCGTGGCTGGTCCGCCCCGGGCTGGCCCCGGGAATACGGAGGCGCGGGGTGGTCGCCACTCAAGCGAATGGTATTCGAGATTGAGATGGCCAATGCCGAGGCTCCGGGCCTGAGTCCTTTCGGGCTGCATCTGATTGGGCCGGTCATTTACACCTTTGGCAGTGAAGAACAGAAGGCGCGGTATCTGCCGGCCATTCTGGATGGGTCCCAGTTCTGGTGCCAGGGGTATTCGGAACCGAATTCGGGCTCTGACCTGGCCTCGCTGCGAACCACGGCCATATCGGACGGCGAGCATTACGTGGTCAATGGCCAGAAAATCTGGACCAGTGAAGCCCAGTACGCGGATATGATGTTCTGCCTGGTCAGGACCGATAGCAGCGGCAGCAACCAGGGCGGCATCAGCATGCTGCTGATCGATATGAACAGCCCGGGCGTTACCGTGCGGCCGATCATCACCCAGGACATGTCCCACTATGTGAATGAGGTCTTTCTGGAAGACGTTAAGGTTCCGGTCGAGAACCTGGTTGGCGAGGAGAATCAGGGGTGGCGTTATTCCAAGTTCCTGCTGGCGAACGAACGCACCGCCAGCGCCTATCTTCCCCAGTCCAAACGGGATCTGAGGCGCCTTCGAGAGCTGCTTGGCCAGCTCAGGGAACAGGGTGATGACCTGACGCACGACACGGTGCTGGACCTGGAGGTGGCCCGGACGGAGATCGATCTCGCCGCCCATGAAATGATGGTGTATCGCATTATCGAAGGCGCCTACCGCATCGACCCCAATGCGGCCGCGTCCATGATCAAGGCGCGCGGGGCGGAACTCCAGCAACGGATCTCCTCCCTCTGGGTTGAAGCGCTGGGCCCCCATGCCCTGCCGCTGTTTGGCTCCGGGACGCATGAGTCGGGTGGTTATGGCCTCGATCTGTCTCCGGGGGCCATGTCCCAGTACCTGATCCGTCGGGCCGTCTCCATCTACGGCGGGACCAACGAGATCCAGTACAACATTATTGCCAAGCGGGGGCTGAACCTATGAATGACGCTACGGATACCTCAGGTCTGGCGCTTACAGAGGACGAGTCCCAGCTGCAGGCAAGTGTTGAACGCTTTGTCTCCAGGGAATACCCCTTCGAGCACTATCGCCGGACGGTCAGAGAGCGTCAGTCCATGGACCGGGAGTTCTGGCGTCAGGTGGCGGATCTGGGGCTGATCGGTGCGTGCTTTCCCGAGGGCTGGCAGGGCTATGCCCAATCCGGGAAGGAGCCCTTCCTGATTCTCGAGCAGTTTGGCCACGGGCTTGTGGTCGAACCACTGGTCAGCGGTGTGCTGGCGCCCGGTGCTGTGCTGGCGGCCTCCGGCGAGCGGGAAAGATTTACCGACGTGTTTGCCGGGCTGATGAGTGGCGAGCAGTTGCTGGCGCTGGCCTGGACGGAACCGGATCAGCGCTTTGATCCCTCACCGGTCCATGTCCGTGCCTCGAAAACCGGTGGGGGCTGGAGGCTGAGCGGTCGAAAGTCGACAGTACTGGCCGCTCCGATGGCCGAGACATTGCTTGTGTCGGTCGCGACGGAAGACGGGCCATCCGTCTTTCTGGTTCCAAAGGAAACGGCCGGTATTGAATCGGTTGGGTACCAGACCCTAGATGGTCAGAGGGCTGCGGATATCCGCTTCAACGAGGTGGACGTTGGCCGTGAGTCGCTTGTCGGCAACGCCGGGGACGGGCTGGCCATGGTGCAGGCCGGGCTGGACCAGGCCGCTGCGTTAACCTGTGCAGAAGCCGTTGGTGCGATGAGTGCCGCCCTTGAGCTGACCGTGGACTATACCCAGACCCGAAAACAGTTCGGTCAGGCGATAGCGTCCTTCCAGGCGATACAGCACCGTCTGGCGAATATGGCCATCGAGCTTGAGTATTCCCGGGCCATGCTCCAGTTGCTGTCGTCCGGAATGGACCGCCTGCCCCAGGGCGAGCGCGGTACCTTTGTCTCTGGCATTCGGAGCAAAATCCTTGGGTGTGCCCGTTACCTTGTCAGCGAGGCGGTGCAACTGCATGGCGGTATTGGCGTAACAGATGAGGCGCCCATCAGCCACTATTTCCGGAAGGTGACCGCCCTTGATCTGGCGTGGGGCGATGCGCGGCAGCATCTTGAGCGGTACCATTCGGCACGCCCGGCGGACTATGACCTGGTGGCGGCTCTGTACTGAACACCCCGCAACATCGATCATCTGTAGCACCGAAGGGAGCGGGCGGTAACCCGGCTCCCTTCGATGGCACCCTCGCTATTTCACACCGTAGGTTTCCGGGTCGACTCTGGAGAAGATCTCTTTCCAGTAGAGCTCCGCCAGGGCTTCCTCGTTTTCAACGTCCTGAACCAGCCCACGCCATTTACTCAACCGCTGCCGGAAATCGCTGAGTATCTGTTCCCCGTTTTCATTGCCGTGCTCCTGTGCGTAGACATCGGCCGCGTTCCTGATGTCCTGCTCGATAAAGGCAGCGGTCGCGTCCAGGACTTCGTCGTCTGCCTGGTGGAAGGAGGCACCAAGTTCCGTCATGAGGCTCTGGGCCTCTTTCAGGTCGCTTCTGTACCGGGTCAGAATGGCGGCAGCGCCGGTCGCCGCGGCTCTTAACAGGGCCTCACGCTGCCCGGTGGAGAAACTGCTCCACCTGTCACGGTTGTACTGGAAGACCGAAGAGGGGAACAGGCCACCGGGAACGGCGGGAGTGATATCCGTGATGGTCTCTTCGACGCCGTAATTCTGTATGTCCGAGACGGCCAGGGTGGAGCAGTCAACAACGTTCCGATCCAGGGCTTCATGCATTTCATTGGCGGACATCTGTACGGGGACCGCATTCAGGGCTTCAGCCCACCGGGCCTGGTTTGCCGCACCGGTCCGGATGCGTGCTCCGTCCAGATCCGCCAGGGATCTCACGGGTGAAGTGCAGATCAGGCCGTACCAGGTGCCACCAACAATTGCCGTTGGTACCTGATTCTGATCAGCAAACTCCTCCAGGCACCGTGGACAGTCATGGAGGATATATTCTGTCAGCGCGCCCCCGAACGCCCATCCTTCCTTGCCTTCCGATTGACCGGATAACGGTTCCAGCATCATGGAACTTTCAGCTACGAAATTGGTGTGCGGGTATTCCGTTGAATGGTATGGCGTCAACACCCAGCCGGCATCGGCCATGCCGTCCCGGATACCATCTGACATCTCCGCGAAGCTGAGCAGGGAGAGGGCATAGATCTTCATGCTGAGCTCGCCATTGGTGTTGTCCTCGACAGCCGCCGCGTACTTCTCAATCGCCTGGACCTGAGGCGCCGTTGGCGGGGCGCCGACGGCATAGCGGATCTGTTCCGCCATGGCCGTCGTGCCCGTACCCATGAAAATGGTGGCGGCCAGTGCCGCGTGAAAGCTGGACCTGTGCATTGTTCGTCCTCCCTTCAGGCCCCATGAGGATTCTGGTGACGGGCGTCACCGGAACGCGTCTTCTGTGTGGGGCTGATGATTGTTGTTATGGCAAGTCGTTGGCCGATATCCGACCCGGATTGTTCTTGGACAAGTTCGCCAAGAATGCTATAAGGTATAGTATATATTTTATAAAAAATAAAATTAAACGACATGACCCCGACAACGCCAGGTGCTGGGAAGGGCTGGCTCCGAGTGGTGCTGTCCACCTTGCCGCCGGCGGGCCCGGGATCCATGAGAAGAGGAGAAGAAGCGATGTTCCTGAGACTGCGTCAATTATGCCTGGTGGCAGGGAAGCTTGAACCGGTGGTTGAAGACCTGCGGTCGGTCTTTGATATCGAGGTGTGCCACCGTGATCCAGGCGTTGGGCAGTTTGGTCTGGAAAATGCGCTGTTACCGATCGGGCACTCGTTCATTGAGGTGGTGGCCCCGGTGGAAGAGGGGACCGCTGCAGGGCGGTATCTCCAGCGCCGCAATGGGGATGGTGGCTACATGGTGATTCACGACACGGACGAGATCCGTCAATGGGAAGCCCGCATGAACACGCTTGGTGTCCGTATCGCGGCCGCCCTGGAGGTGGATGAGTACCGTGGCCTGCAACTGCACCCCAGGGACACCGGCGGAGCGTTGCTGGAAATCAATCAGACTGGTAAGGGCGGCCCCCTTGAGGGCGCTTACCACCCCGCCGGCCCGGACTGGCAGTCCCACGTTCACACCGATGTTGTCACGGCGGTGATGGGCGCCGAACTCCAGAGTGATGAGCCTGAAGCGTTGGCCAATCGGTGGGGAAACATCCTGGAGAGGCCGGTTGTGGCCGGCGAATCCGGTTTCAGTATCGAGCTTGATAATGCCCGCCTGCGATTCGTCCGGGCTCGGGATGGTCGCGGGGAGGGACTGGGAGGCATCGATCTCCTGGTTCCCGATGCGGAGGTGGTGAGGGAACGTTGCCGCCGGAACGACCTGCCGCTGGTCGACGGGGGTGTCCTGGTGGGCGGTGTGCGGTTCTATCTTGGAACGGGTGACTGAAGGGGCGTGTAATGGATCTGAACTACAGCGAGGAGCAGCAGATGCTCCGTGAAAGCGTCGAGCGTTTCGTGCGCCGGCACTATGCCTTTCCCGACCGGCAGAAGCGGCTGGCCGAAGGCCGTGGTTGCTCCCGGGAGTTGTGGCAGCAGATGGCTGAACTGGGCTGGTTGACGATTTCGTTACCGGAAGAGGATGGCGGTATCGGAGGCTCGGTTGCGGACACCGCGATTGTCATGGAAGGGCTGGGACAGGCCCTGGCGCTTGAACCGTATTTGCCGACCGTGCTGGCGTCAGCCCTGATCGCCAGGGTGGGAACTGATGAACAGAAAGCCCGGTATCTGACACCGCTTGCCGAGGGGCAGCTGCAAATGGCGGTGGCGTTCACCGAGCCCCAGGCGCGATATCAACTGGACGACTGTGCGACCCGTCTTGAGGTTCAGGACGATGGCATGGTTCTGGAGGGGGGTAAATCCCTGGTTATGGGCGGTCAGCATGCGGACATGACCGTTGTGGTGGCCCGCAGCGGTGGCGATCAGAAATCGCCGGACGGGCTCAGTCTGGTGCTGGTGGACAGGGAGTTACCAGGTATCGAGCGGCGGGATTATCAGACCAATGATGGCCTGGGCGCCGTGGATATGCACTTCAACGGTGTGCGACTGCCGGCCAGTGCCCTGTTGGGCGTCCGGGGCGAGGCGTTGCCCGAAATCGAGTACATGCTGGATCTGGCCATAGCCTGTGTGGCGTCTGAAGCCGTGGGCGCCGTATCCGCGCTTTGTCAGGCCACCCTGGAGTATCTGCGCAATCGCAGGCAGTTCGGTAAACCCCTTGGCGCCAATCAGGCCCTGCAACACCGCATGGTGGATATGTTCATTGCCCAGGAGGAGACAAGATCCATCGCGCTTTATGGCGCCATGATGATGGAGGAGCCGGATCCTGTTGCCCGCAAACGGGCGCTTTCGCTGACCAAGGTCGAGATTGCCCGCACCGCCCGCCACGTGGCGCAGGAGGCTGTCCAGCTTCATGGCGCCATGGGGGTGACGGACGAGCTGTCCGTAGGCCATTACTTCAAGCGACTGACCGCCATCAACGCCACTTTTGGCGACAGCGACTGGCACCTGCATCGCATTGCGCAATGCGATCACCAGAAGTGAGGAACGAGCATGGAATTCAGGTTGAATCAGGAACAACAGGCGTTCGCCGACGAGGTACGTGAATTCATCCGGGCGCATCTGCCCGAGGATATCGCCCGCAAGGTGAGGCGTGATCAGCACCTGTCCCGGGACGACTATATGCGCTGGCAGCAGATCCTGGGACAGAAAGGGTGGCACACCTTCAACTGGCCGGAGGAATACGGTGGGCCGGGCTGGAATGTCATCCAGAGTTACCTGTTCGAGGTGATCTCCGCAGAGATGGACTGCCCGATTATCCAGCCCTTCGGGCCCCGTATGGCGGGCCCGGTCATCTATACCTTTGGCACGGAAGAACAGAAGGACCGGTTCCTGCCGGGTATTCGCGACTCCACGGTGTGGTGGTGTCAGGGTTACTCGGAACCACAGTCCGGATCGGACCTGGCTTCGTTGAGTACCCAGGCCGAGGACCATGGGGATCATTACCTGGTCAACGGGCAGAAGATCTGGACTTCCTACGCCCATTACGCGGACTGGATGTTCTGCCTGGTCCGTACCCGTGGCGATGGCCGGCCCCAGGAAGGCATTTCCTTCCTGCTGATCGACATGAACAGCCCGGGCATCGAAGTGCAGCCCATCCTGATGATGGAAGGCACGCACTCCTTCAACACGGTGTTCCTGGATAACGTCAAAGTGCCCAAGGAAAACCTCATTGGTGAGCAGGACAAAGGGTGGTCGTACGCCAAGTTCCTGCTGGAACATGAGCGGGTGGACAACGCCGCCATTGGCGTAACCAAGGCCGCCATGCGACGGCTGAAGGCCATTGCGAGCCAGGAGCGCTCGGATGAGCGGCCATTGCTTGATGATCCCCTGTTCCATGCCCGGGTGATCGGCGTGGAAGCGCAACTCCAGGCCCTGGAGGTGACGGCGTTGCGGGTGCTGTCCCAGGTGGCGTCGGGGCAAGCGCCCGGGCCGGTGGCGTCATTGCTGAAGATTCGGGGGACCGAGATCGCCCAACGGATCAGCGAACTGACGTCCCAGGCCGTCGGGCACTACGCCCTGCCGTTCCAGCCCGGGTACCTCCGGGACGAGGGCGCGGAAGAACCGGTGGGGCCGGCCCATGCCGCGACGGCGGCCAATAACTATCTGTGGCGGCGCAGCATGTCGATCTACGGCGGTTCCAACGAGATTCAGCGTAATATCATCGCGAAACACATGCTCGAACTGTAAACCCGTCAGGCGGTATGGCCTGGCAATGTAGCCATTGCCAATGGTCATCCGAGATCGCCATGGGGAGGCCGTTTTTTGCCCTTTAATATTGTTAACAATTAACTGTTGACTAAGCGTGATGCTGGTCTAGACTGAGCATTTGATAACCACCATCGCGCTTCAGAACAGGGGACTTGATGAACAACGTGGCACTTGAAGGGCGCAGTAACCTCACAAAAACCGTTCCACAGCAGATTGCCGATCAGATAGCCAGGCGCATCGTCGACGGTGAGTTCAAGGATGGTTGTCCCCTCCGGGAACAGGAGCTGGCCTCCTACTACGGCGTGAGCCGGGGGCCGATAAGGGACGCGATCCAGGAGCTCGAACGGCGGGGTTTGCTAGAGATACTGCCGCGCAGGGGCGCTTATGTCATTGAGCCGACCATCAACACCATTGCGGATGTCTTCAATGTCCAGGCTGCGATGGCCGGGCTGGCGGCACGCTACATGGCCCGCTGCGGGACACCGGAGGCCATAGGCTACCTGGCGGAAGTTATCGGGGAACTGGAGAAACTGGCGGAACAGCAGGACGTGGAGCCGATCGTCTTCGTGACCCCATGCTGGCGACTGCTCAGCATCGTTGCCGCCAACTGTGGCAATGAACACCTGCGCCGGATGATGCGGGACCTGTTCAAACACTCCCTCTGGGGCGTGTTATGGGGAAGCCAGCCGCTGGATTACCTGACCCGGGAGCGTCGTCAGCAGATGGCGTTGAACTCACGGGCACTTCTGGAGGCGATCTCCGCCGGTCAGGATGAACGGGCGGAGTGGTTACTGCGGGAAATCGTGTTTGCATCCCGGGATGAAGGGATGCGAATCATCAGGAAGTTACGTGGCCAGGAAGTAGATCCAAGCCGGATTATGCACGACAGCCACTCCGGCTGAGATTGGCTCAACTCCATGAGTAAACCAGAACAAGAAGGGGCCAGATATGGGCTGCATTCTACAGTCATCACTCACCAGGGGGCTTCTCACTCTCACCCTTAACCGGCCAGCGCAGAGAAACGCGCTCAACATGGCGCTTGCCGAAGCGTTGCTGGAGGCCGTATCCCATGCCCGGAGCGACGAGCGGGTGCGGGCCATCCTGATCCGCGGGGCGGGCGAGCACTTCTGTATCGGCCCGGACATCGAGGCAATGGCCGACGAATACGAGTGGGCCTTTGACTTCTCCCATCGGGTATCTTCCCTGCGCAGACTGATGGAAGTATCCCGGATCATCCACGACATTCCCATTCCGGTGGTTTCGGCCCTGCATGGCAAGGTTAGCGGCCCGGGGCTGGCTCTGGCGCTGGCATCCGATATCCGGATTGCGGCGGAGTCGACCCGCCTTACCACCGGTTTTGCCCGGTTCGGTCTCTCCGGTGGCTACGGCGGTGTCTACTTCCTGACCCGGTTGCTGGGCAGTGCCAAGGCGCGGGAGCTGCTGTTGATGTCACCGTGTCTCGATGCCCGGGAGGGGCTCAATATGGGGCTGGTGAGCTACGTTGTCCCTTCCAGCGACCTGGAATCAGAGGCGTTTGAGCTTGCCATGGGGCTCGCCAACGGTCCCACCACGTCCTTTGGGTGTATCAAGCAGAATGTGAACATGGCCGAGCAGGCTTCAATCAGTGAGACGCTGGATATCGAGGCTGAGAACCATGTCTTGTGCACACTGACCTCGGATCACCGGGAAGCCAGCATGGCCTTCCGGGAGCGACGATCACCGGGATTCATCGGCGTCTGACGTTCCCTGAGGCCCGTTCGTCCGGGGCATTCATGACTCAGGATTGGAGACAATAAGATGATGGAAAGATCCGATCTTTTCGAACACCTGCTTGAAGAAGGGGACATTGCCCTTCATAAACTCGACGAATGGGCTGGCGAGACGCCGGATAAAACGTTCATTTACTATGGCGAGACCGGCCTTGGCCTGAGCTTTGCGGAGGTCCGGCAGAGAAGCGATGCCCTGGCGGCCGGCCTGGCTTCATTGGGTGTGGCGAAGGGCGACCGCGTCAGCGTGCTCAGCAGCAACTCGCTGGTGGCGACGATTTCGATGTTCGCTGCGTGGCGGCTCGGTGCACTGTACGCCCCCCATAACTTCAATCTTCGCGGGCAGCTGCTGAGCTACCAGATCAACGACACGGGGCCGGCTGTGCTGATCACGGATCCGTCTTTCGGAGAGCCGCTTTCCGAGATCGGAGATGAACTGGATCTGGACCATATCGTCGTCTTCCCGGAGGGTTACGGCTCGCAGAGCCCGGGCAATGAAGACCTGGGCGTGGCATGGAAGCGCACCGCCTGCCATCCGCTCTCCCGGCTACTGGAGAACGGGACCGCGATCCCCGATGTCCCGCTGGATCCCCACGATCCGGCCACCATTATCTACACCTCCGGCACCACGGGGCCCGCCAAGGGCGTAGTATTGGGGCATCGCTGGATCAATCAGTATTCCTTCCCCCTGCGCAACATGGACGGGGATGACGAGGTACTTTACTGCGATTTGCCGCTTTACCATGTGGGCGGCGTCTACGCACTGCTGATCCGGGCCCTGTGGAAGGGCAACACCGTCGGTCTCTGGAACCGCTTCAGTCCCAACGACTTCTGGAACCGGATCGCCAGTTGTGGAGCCACGTCCTGCATACTGATGGATGTGATGGTGCCCTGGCTCATGGGGGCGCCGGCCCGACCGGATGACCGTGCCAACACACTCTATAAGGTCCACATGCAGCCGCTGGCGGCGAGCCATCATGAGGTCGCCCGTCGGTTCGGATTCGATTTTGTCAGCTGCGGCTTCGGGCAAACGGAGTCGGGGTGTGGCTTCCTGGCGATCATTGACCAGTTTGGCGATGAGCATGGCACGCCGCCGGAGCTGTATCGGGGCATGCCCAAGCAGGCACTGCGCGAACGCATCGAGTATCTCGGTGGCATGGTGGTGGAAGGCACCGGGCTCATACCGAAAGGATTCATGGGCCTGGCAAATCCGTTTCTTGAAGTTGCCATCATGGATGACAATGACAATCCGCTGCCTGTGGGAGAGGTGGGGCAGATCGCCTTCCGCCCCCGTACCCCGGGCGGCATCATGCAGCAGTACCTGAACAAGCCGGACGCCACGCTGAAAGCCTGGCGCAACCTCTGGTTCCACACCGGCGATGCCGGCGTCCGGGACGCGGATGGCACCTATCGGTTTGTTGATCGAATTGGCGGGTACTTCCGGGTGCGGGGCGAAAACGTTTCGTCGTTCGAGGTGGAAAGTGTGCTCAACACCCACCCGAAAATCCGGGCGGTGGCGGCTGTTCCCGTACCTGCCCGGGTCGGCAGTGAAGACGATATTGCGGTGTTCGTGGAACTTTCCGACGATCAGGACATGTCCGAGCCTGAACTCCGTGCCTATGCCGAAAAACAGATGCCGAAATACATGCAGCCCGCGTATGTCCGGTTTATTGAGGCGCTCCCCATCACGCCGACCAACAAGGTTCAGAAGTACCTGTTGAAGAAAAGCATTCTTGAGGAGCTCGATGTGCCCCGGGGACACTAGTCCCCAGAGCGACCGTGCACAGCGGTCCATACCAGCGTGACGCCCCCCGACGCCAGCAATGCGCCGGCAAACGGCGCCAGCGTCGGCGCTCCTCCAGGAAAGCTGGCGATAAAGAGAGCCTCGGAGAGGCTACCGGTCATGATCCAGTCGGGCAGGATCGCACCGACCAGGCCCGCCAGCACACCGCCCATCGCCGCACTCGTCGTTACCCGGGACCACAGCCCCATCAGGATCGGGATAATGGCCGTCGCGCACAGCAGATCGGCGATCAGGAACAGCCGCAGAACCGAAACACCCTGCAACGCCACGGCAATCACCGGCACCATCAGGGCCACCGTCACCCAGCGGGCGGAGGCCAGCGTCAACCCCTCTTTCTCGGCCACCGCGAGGGAGGCGATGCCATTCTGCAGGGTGTCCACCGACGAAGCGACCAGCGTAACGGCCAGAACCAGGGCGACCGCTCCCAGCCATTGTGGCGCCTCACTGAGCAGTGCAAAGAACGGGATCGGCGGTGTGCCCAGTTCAAGCCCCGCCATGGCAGCACTGATGCCAAGGCCGCCCACCACCGCGACCACCACAATGGTGGTTCCCCCTCCGAGGATCGCCCCCTTCCAGAGCGATGCGCTGTCCCGCGCAGCCCACACCCGCTGCCAGTATCCCTGGTGGAAAAGGTTGGCTGCGGTCACCGCAAGCACCAACGTAACGGCCACACTGACCGCGCTCCAGAAGGGAATGCCGGGGAGCTCGGCAGACTGCGCCGCGGCGGGCAGGTGTTTCCAGTCCACAAACAGGACCGCGGCCAGCAAGGCCATCAGCAGCAACGCCTGCCAGCGGTCGGTGGCGAGGCTGGCCCGTAACCCGCCCCAGGTGGTGTAGATCAGGGTGGTCAGCGCCACGGCAATGATCACAATCTGGCCGTTCAGGTCCGAGAGCAGCCCGGTAATCGCACCAATGGCTGTCAACTCCGCCGCCAGGAAGCAGAGCATATAGAGCACGGAAATCAGCGATACCCACCGGCGTATGCCTTTACCGAACCGTTTCTCCGCAAACTCGCTGATACTGCGCCCCTGGGGCAGTTGCCTGCGGATCAGCGGGCCGAGCATGGCGAAGACGATAAACGGCAGTGCCGCGCCGAGGGCATAGCCGGCAAGGGCGACCGGGCCGACAAACGCGCCCACCTCCGGCGGTGCAAACAGTATCCAGGCACCCATGCCGGAGGCCAGGAAAGAGAGGCCGATGGTGGTGGCGCCCTGACTGTTGCGGGCGGTCATGTAGTCGTCAAGGCCATTAGCGGTTTTACGGGCACGCAGCCCCAGCCAGCCGAAAAGGCACAGTGCCGCCACAATGGCGGCCAGGTGGGTCATCATCATGTCGCGCTTCCTCCGCCGGAATGATCCGGATCAGGTTCCAGGGTCTGTCTGGTATTCCGTCTGATGCATTCGCTGACGGGACACTGGGACACTCTCAGTCCCGACCGCTACGGTCAGGACTCCCCTGTCGACTGGATTATGGGTTTGTGATGTTTTCAGTGGGTTCGGTTAGCCACAGATGGGCACTGTAAGGCCACAGCCAGGACACAGGCAAACGAAACCGGCCAGAGCCCGTCCGACCCACTACCCATTGCCGGACTTCAACAGTTCCGGGAAATAAGGTCGGGTCAGGGCCTTTAGCGCGGGATTGGCCACGAACTGTTCATCAAAGCTGACGGCAAGCCTGGTAAACTGCCGGGCGACTTCGACACGAATGACCGTTCCCGGCACGTCCCTGAGCATAGTGACGCGGTTCCAGAGAGTCAGGAGGGCCCTTTCCCCCGGAATCACGTCCGTCAGGTCGCAGAGCAGGGCAATACCGTGGTGGCTGATGTTAAGGCAGTGACATTCCCTCGGCTGGGGAGAGGATTCAAAGGCAACTTCGGCATGCAGTCCTGCGGGTGATATCCGGAGGGATCGGCGCAGATCTGAATGTTCCTCGACACTGATAAGGTCAGGACGGAGATAGTCCCTTTGTGGTGGACGCATCGTTCACTTCCTTTTGGATGCCTGAAAACGTAATGTGAATCATGTCACAATAATTGACAGTTGCAATGCGCAGATTGGTGTGAACCGTAAAAGAGTGTCAAATGATTGATTGGCCCGGTGGCGTTCTGCAGGACATCTATGACGGCACCCCCGGGGCAGGACAGGAAAGCGCAGGTGTAACCTTTCTGAGTCACGGATAAGCGGCCCGCGTCCTTTTTTGAAGAACGGGGCCAATGTCAAATGTGTTATCTGTCAGCGGTCACTTGATGGCGATCGGGTTCACCATCATCTGTACGGCGCCTTTTACCTTGGGTTGGCCCAGGACAAACATGAATTCATGCACATTATCCTTGGCTAGCTCAGCGGTGTTCATGTTCTCGAGGATGTAGACACCGTTCTTGGCCAACAGTGTTTGATGGACTTCGAACACGCCAGTGCCGTCTTCGAAAGGAATGACCTCAAGGCCCCAGGTATCGGCCCCGACGGCAACGACGCCCTGGCCAGCCAGGTATTTCGCTCCATCGACACCGAGGCCCGGCTCAGCCTTTCCAAATCGCTCATTGTCGTTACCCACCAGGCTGAGCCAGCCGGTATGGAAAAGCACCACGTCTCCCTCCTGAATCGTCACATCCTGGGTTTCCGCTGCAGCGCGTATTTCTTCGCTGTTGAAACCCTGTCCCTCTGTCAACATGTCCTGGCCGAAGTGCTCGGCCATGTCCAGAAGCACGCCACGGGTGACAATCGGCGGAATACCCTCGGTGCCCAGTTTTTTCAGGCCATCAACAGCCACGATGTCTTCGGCTGCCAGTCCGTTGTAGTGTTTGTGATCGATACCAATATGGCCAAAGCCGTCAATCTGACTGCCAATGCCCAACCAGGTATGCAGAATGTCATCAGTACTGGTCAGCTTGGTGGGTCCGATAGCCTGGCCGCCGGCCCTGGGTTCCATCACGGTAATGTCGAAGAAACGCGTGCCATACGCTGGGAAGTCACGATTCAGTTCCACACCCAGAGAGTAGGCCTTGCCCTCAGTGACCAAACTTGTCGCTTCCAGGATATGGTCTGCGGACAGGTAATTGGCGGCGCCAATCGTATCGTCTTTGCCCCACTTTGAGTTCTGCCAGTCTTCGTTTGCGAACCCGGTTGGTGCGTTTGCGCCTAGTAAAGCGCCTGCGAGAATTGTTGCCATGAGGGGCGTTGTTGTTCGTTTCATGGAATGCGTTCCTTAAGTTGTTTTTATCGAGATGCTGACTGTTGATGGGATTGACTCAATAGTCATCCCGCCAAGACCTTAACTATAGCTGGCTAATAATGATTTTCCTCTTTGCAGCCGGAGCCATAGAAATGCCTGCCATTTACCTTTTTCTGTTGTGTTCAGGTAAATGGCAGGCATTCAGTGCAAGGGTCAGCGTGTTGTGTTGAAGGAAATGCCGCTAATTACGTGGACAAACCACGGGCACAATTTGGACAGAGCCAAATAAAAGGCCTGCGTTCTCACACAGGCCATTTGGGAACAATGGCCCCAGCAAATTGGGAGCGGAGCAACTTGAACAAAAGGGGTTTATACAATGCACCTCAGTTGCCTGAGGGGGCAGGATGGACTCAGATTGCCTTTGGGGCTTCGCCCCGCCTACGCTGCGGCACCCAAACGGCTATTGCCGTTTGTCGAACGGAGGTTCTCACCAAGACTAACGGGCGATCCATATCCCACAAAAAAGCCCCGCACTTGGCGGGGCCCTTTTGTATAAGATGGCCCGCCCGTCAGGATTCGAACCTGAGACCTTTGCCTCCGGAGGGCAATTCATCTCATCACCTATATTGACCAAATTAGGCTTTAAATGTTTTAAAATCAATGTGTTGAGCTTTTAGAAGCAATGCTTTTTAGTCGGTTAATCACTGTCTGAAACATCGGGTACCGATTGAGAACGGGCACATGGTGTCGTTTGGGCTGCCTTAAAAATGACCATTGTTCAAACTGAGATAGGTGTTCTTCTTCCGCACGATCTTAGCCTAAGAACTCAGTTTTGGACTTCCTCCGAAATGAGTGTCACCAGCCCAGAACGGAGGCCTGTTCCAAGGGCTCTGGACTGACGCCAACCAGATGGGTATTACGCCGAGGCCGTTTATAAAACACTTCGTATGTAGTCGAACACATCCGCCTTGGCCAGATCTCGGGTTCTGTAGAGCCGTTTTGGATCCGCTCCTTTTGCAGCTTTAAGACGGGACTCGCTTCTGTCTTTGCAATCCCTAGTCGGACTGGGCCAGGACTGTTGCCCTTTGCCATCGCCAAACGGTCACGAGTAGTGCATTCACCACCATGCTGCAGTGAAGAGTGGATTTCATCGATCAGCCAACCACACGCCGTGAGAAGAGATCGACGACCACCACGGAGACAACGCCCCTGCCAAGTCCGAAGGTAGGTGATATCAGTGATTAGGGATTGTCAGGCGGGCCAACCGTAAACTCGCGGTGGCGATTGTTCGGGACCAGGATTGATGGTCTTCCTGCGATGAATCTCTGGGCCGTGTAACCCCTAAGCGCTTTAAATTTATGTCCTTTCATCAAGTCCGCCGCTCGGTCTAGGCTACTGGTTTCATCTGCCTCCTCGAGGGCCCAGAAACGCCATTGGGGGCTCTAAACATGATAAGAAGTCGGATCTGCACCAACAGGCGTTGGTTATCGATGGCTCGGGCAGATAACGGTTTATGCAGCCATTGATAGAAGCCGCTACGAGCCACCTGGAGCGCGCGAAAAATAGCTATGGTACTGAGTTCGCGCCGGCGATAGTAGAT
Source organism: Marinobacter shunpengi (assembly GCF_045449715.1). Taxonomy (NCBI): domain Bacteria; kingdom Pseudomonadati; phylum Pseudomonadota; class Gammaproteobacteria; order Pseudomonadales; family Marinobacteraceae; genus Marinobacter; species Marinobacter shunpengi. Next base: position 40,557 of record NZ_JBJJLA010000028.1, read on the forward strand.
GAACCGGAGCTTTGCTCGAGCTCTTTGACATAATACCGAGAGGTTGTTTTGGGGATGTCGCGCTCTTATTCGATCCGGCGCATCTGGGCACGCAGCCAGAGAATTTCGCTCTTGGCTTGGACCAACGCGGCGGCGCGCTCATCGTACTTACATGGCTTCATGGCCTTAACCCTTGTGTAGAATCTGTGAGACTGACCTGCCCCGGCCGTTGCGATACTTCGGCAGCGGAATAGCCCCATTTCAGTACTTCTCAGACAGCTTCATTCTTGCATTTTAGGAGCATCAATTTCGGGGAAGATCCAAGTCTGAATTAAGGTCCAACCTCACCCAAGCGCGCTGGCAATAGCAAGAAATTGGGATACTGATGTCTTGGCTATCGATTTACTGTGCATCAGATAGATACGCACTGCGTAATTTAACCAAGGTAGTTCGCGCATAACCAAATTGCTTGATTGGGGGTGACTCATACTCCTTTGTACCAAGGCAACCCCCAGACCTGCCTCAACCAACTCTACCGCGGTAGATGGCTCTGACGCCTCATACCGAATATCAAGTTCCCAGCCGACCGCTCTGCATTCCGCTATCAAGTCTTTGGTTGCATCTGGGTGGAAGGACTTGGGTAGACCAACAACTGGACAGCTCTGTAAATGATCGACGGTGATAGAAGGCTCTTTGGAAAGCGACCAGTTGCCTGGTATTGCAAGAACTAACGGCTCCTCCATAACAAGGTGAGCCGTGAAATCGTCAAGATTGTTCGGCAACGAATATATAAATCCTAGATCTAAATTTCCTTTACGAACTTCTTCTGTTTGTTTGTGCGAGCGTAGTAACCTGGTCTCAACCTCAACGTCCGGAAACTTTTCTCCAAATTGACGAAGTGAACGTTGGAGTAACTTTGCGTGCAGCGCTCCCTCGACGTAGCCAATGCTTATTTTCCCTTCGAGACCATCGCGTATCAGGTGCGCTTGCCGTTCAACCTCCTCTGCATGATGAAGAAGCGACTTCGCGTTGTTAAGGAACCGTTCACCTTCACTAGTCAGACGAATCCGACCGCGACCACGATCAAACAGTGCTATACCTAGCCTCTCCTCAAGTTGCTGTATCTGTCGACTCAAGGGAGATGCGGAGATACACAGCTTTTCAGCCGCACGTCCAATATGCTCCTCTTGAGCAACCACTACGAAGTATCTCAGTAGTCTGAATTCTAACATATGTCCTCTTAGGTCATGGGGCTGACCTTAACAGTCCTTTACCAGTGAGTGCCTGCTTGCTGATAATCGCCGAGATCAGAAAGAAAACGTTCCTACCTCCACGGAAGCTATCAATTCGCAGGCGCAGGATCCAGGCACGCGATTGTAGATATTCAGGTAGGCGTTGGATATTCAGTAGTCACTAGCATTGATCATAGAAATACGCCAGTTTCTGTAAGTAATTAATATTGGTCAGTGAAGTCACAGATACCATGGAAAGTCAAACCAAGTCACAGGCGAGGTCCCCAAAAAATGTTGAGCAATATTAATGGCCGCCTTCTACTGTTGGCCCTGGGCGCATTTTCGATAGGGACCGAAGTTTTTGTGATCGCGGGGATTCTTCCAGGTCTTGCAGAAAGCTTGGATGTCACGCTGTCATCAGCCGCGTTCTTAATTACAGCCTTCGCATTTACTTACGCCGTCGTTGCACCAATAGGGGGTGCATTCTGTGCAAGATTTCCCCCTCGAACTACCCTAATCGGCGCGTTGGTTATATTCGGCCTTGCGAACGTTGCAGCAGCAATATCCCCTAACTATTACTCGCTGTTAGTGGCGAGATTGGTGGCTGCCGCAAGTGCCGCTATATATACGCCAGCAGCCGTCACAATGGCGATACGACTCGTGCCAAAAAAGGAGATGGGTCGCGCTTCAAGTGTGGTTTACGGGGGGCTTTCGATGTCACTAGTAACGGGTGTGCCGATTGGGGTTTTTATAGCAGAGCTAACTAGTTGGCGGTTTACGTTTGCATTCGTCTCCTTGATCGCTTTAGTTGCTGCATCTGCACTAACAATACTACTGAAAGCCTTGCCTCCGAGTGGTGGGTTAACTTTAAAAGCGCGACTTTCACCATTGGGGAGGCCGGTTGTGGTCGCGACCTTACTGAGTGGCCTAATCTGGATGACCGGAGGAATCGCCGTATACACTTATATTGCGTTATTTGTGACTGCGTCGGGCTGGGGGGCTGAATCGGTTAGCGCAATACTCTTATTATACGGTGCATCTGCAATATTTGGTAATAAGCTAGGTGGACGGCTAAGTGATAGCCGTATCGGCCCCAGAGGGACGTTGATCATAGCTTTAACAGTACACTTTTCCGCATTGGTTCTCTTAGGCTTTGCAGCAAAATGGGGGGCACCGATAGGTATCTATATAGCGCCACTGGCTATCGGGTTATATGCGATGGCGGGATGGGCCTGTACTCCACCACAAGCCGCCCGATTAGTTAGCTTGGCTCCACAATCCTCAATGGAAGTGCTCTCTCTTAGTACCAGTGCGACCTATTTTGGGATCGCTTCGGGCGCAGCGCTGGGATCATTTGTTGTTGAGACGGCTAGCCTACCGATGGTGGCCTTTGTAGCTGCTGGTGCTCAAATTATAGCGCTATCCGGCGTCGTACTATTTAAATCACCTGGGGTCTACGAACCAGAAATTGGTGTTGCTGAAAGCCCTAGTAAATAAGGCAAAAGGAATGACGAAAAAGGTAAGCAAAGTGCCTGAATCAAGGATAGAGCGTAAACGGAAAGTAGCCGTTGTTGGTATGGGGCCTTCAGGGATCGCAACGTTAAAAAATCTACGTGACCGTGGGATAGAATGCGTAGGGTACGAGTCTCACTCAGAAATTGGAGGCATCTGGAATCGAGAAAACCCTAAAAGCTCCGCTTATCGTAATACGCATACCATAACCTCAAAAGAGGTGACTGCGTTCAAGGATTTACCGCTAAATAGAGACCTGCCGGTCTATCCTCGGCATGACCAAATATTGGACTATTTGCAACAATACGTTGAGCGCTATGGGCTGAGAAAATTTATACGTTTTAATCATTCAGTAGAAAAGACCGAAAAGCTAAATAATGGTTGGAAAGTGCACACGAGCGTTGGTACGTCTGATACGTATACAGACCTGGTGATCGCCAACGGTCATAATTGGCATCCTAGATATCCAGACTTGAACGGGAAGTTCGATGGCAAAGTCATTCATGCTCGTGATTACGAAGACGCTAAATGCATGAGCGACAAACGAGTGCTAGTCATTGGTGGCGGTAATTCGGCCTGTGATATCGCTGTGGAATGCTCACAATTAGCTGAAAAGACCGACATGAGCATGCGACGTAGATACAACTTCTACCCCAAATTTATCCTTGGAAAACCGACCGACCAAGTGGGAGCTTACGTTCGATCATTAGGTCTGCCAGTATATGTCTCTAGCAGATTGATGAAGTTGTTGATTAGGTTTTCTTTAGGTAGACAGGAAGACTTGGGTTTGCCAAAGTCTGACCACTTGCCATTAGAGACGCCAGCTATTATAAACTCCCTCGTGCCATATTATATTGCACATGGAAGGGTAGGGTTGAGGCCTGCGATAAAAAAGGTCGATGGTCGAAGAGTCTATTTTGAGGATGGTACCTCTGACGAGTTCGACGTCATCGTTGCTGCTACCGGATACGAAGTCTATATCCCGTTCGTAGAACCTAAATATTTATCTTGGGGAAAATATAGCCCCGATTTTTATCTATTTGCATTCTCACCTCGTTATAATGATTTATTTATTTCCGGAATGACTGACTCCACGGGAGGACACTTTCCAACAGTCGATCTTCAGTCTCAAGTGATTGCTGCATATATTAAGGCGAAAGAAGAAAATCCTTTGAACGCAGATAGGTTCGATAACTTAAAGCAAAGTCAAGAAATCGATCTACATGGAGGTGTGGATTTTATAGACGTGCCTAGAAATGCGACCCAGTTTATTTTGGGCCTGTTTAAGCAAGAACTCCATAACCACCTGGAACTGCTAGAACCTGCTGAGCAAAAGCGTCAGTGGAAACCATTTTTCAATTTTAAAGAGATATTTAATACAAGGTTCGCATGGAAGAAATGAATAATAGAAAAGGGTTCATATTTGACGAATATGATGAAGCACTTAATAAAGCACTTTTTGAGGTCCCATATAACAGTTGCGCCCAGATAGTTGAGTACTTTGCCAATGAGAAAGTCGGCTATAACAAGGGGGCCTCATGCGCTTGGCAAACATTCTTTGTCGCTGATGAGGTCCGGAAACTTGGGGTTAGAAATAAACCGAAGTATTTGAGGGATGGAAGGCATGTCGCCGCCGTTTATTTCAACGAACGCGATGTTATCGTCTTGGATCCTTATCTCCTGCATACGCAAGCGATTAGATTTTCTGCTCCGTTGGACTCAACTGATCATATCGTCACGGCGAGTGTCGATGCTTATCCAGTGAGGGTCGCAATAAACGGCGAGGTAAAGTGGTCGCGACTGAAAGGGACTTTGAATATGCAAAAAAAGGAAATAAGACTCGACTACATCCGGTTTAGTCCGAGCAAGAATCATAACTATATATATAGAAGTTTTACGTTGGCTTTTGAAACGGCCATGGAAAAAGTTCCGTCTCCGCCGGAGGAAGTGCGTAATAAGTTGCTTCACTCAGAGCAGAATAATTTGTCTGTTAGAGCGGTTTGCAGCGATAGTAAAGAGCTAACTGAAATTATTCTACCTTTAAAAATGGTAGCGGAAGGGAAAAGACCTTGCAGAGAATGGTGTTTTATTAAGTCCAATTTAGGTGAGGTTATAAAATATAAAGATAGCGAATTTGACCCCCATCTAGGAGTCATCGCGAAGGCTATTGATAGTGAGCCATCAGATGTACTGGATTACCTCGTTTCTACGGCGTTTCTTTATCACTCTGTGATGCCTGTGGGGCAAGTACTTTCAGCCTACAGCATGGAGAATGATTAAATGACCGAAGTAGCGAGAGCCCGTACTAGTCCTTTAGACGGAAAAAGTTTTTTTATCGCGGGACTGATGCAGGGTGCCCGTACGGGGTCAAAGTTAGCGAATCAGGACTATCGTAAAGATCTCGAGCAGGCAATAAAAAGCCACTGCCCGAATAGTCCCATAAAAGATCCGGCGAAATTGATGTGGCAGCTCAATAAAAGCTCTAGAGAATCGATAGGCGAAGAGCACGACTTACTGAAACATAAAGAAATAATAGATTGCCGGGGTCTATCCCCCCCGTTAAGCGAACTGGCTGGAATCTTCCATAAACTTACTGATATAGCGGCTGAGTGTGATATCTGTGTTGCATGTCTTCCGAATCATGAACCTAGTATGGGCACCGCCGCCGAAATGTATAGCGCATATCGAGCAGGAAAAACAGTGGTTGCGATAACCGGTATGACTCAAACGTTAGCGATATTGGCCTGTTCCACGATCATAGTTCCAACAATCGGCCACTTCGGTGACTGGTTGATAAATGAATAAAAATATTTTTATTACAGAATCGTATGGATTACAGGGAGGTAGTGATGAAACTAAACAAAATAGAAAATCTTGTACTGGCGCTTGAAGCTGAGGCAGACAGTGAGTTTGGTAACCAGGCTAGATATAAGGCGATTGATCTAAACGGGGCCACGATCCAAGAGCTATCAGCAGTTGAGTGGAAGAGGAAGGCTCTGGCCTTGGCTTCTAAACTAAGTGATGTCGCATCCCCCGGTGATCGAGTTCTTCTTCCAACGTTGGGTGGGCTTGATTTTCATATTGCATTTCTTGGCTGTGCATATGCCGGGTTGGTGGCTGTCCCAGTGCCTAATCCGTCAATGGGGACTGGCCAAACGAAAGCCACTGGCAGAATCGCTGAGCGAATTAAGTCAATCTGCCGAGATTGCGCCCCCAAAGCAGTAGTTATGGACGGCAATAACCTCCACTTATTTAAAGATTATGATGTAGTTGCTGTGGACGTCTGTCAGTCGGAAAGCCGATCCGCGTGGGAGCCTCCCGGGCTCGCGTTCGATTCGGAAACCGTCCTATTAATCCAGTATACCTCTGGATCTACTTCAGAGCCACGTGGAACAGTAATAACCCATGCTAATTGGCTTATTAACCGCAGGGATGCTAGTGAAAGAGGTGACATTGGTCGAGATACTACTATTGTGACCTGGCTTCCTCTGTTCCATGACATGGGCATTGGTAACGGCCTGGTACTACCGTTGGTTTGTGGCGCCTCGTTGTCGATTATGGAGCCTAGGGTATTTGTTCGTTCGCCGTTAACTTGGTTAAAAGAGATAGAAAAGTACAGCGATGTCTTTAACGCAGCTCCAGATTTTGCGTTCCATATGTGTGTCGATCGTACAACCGAAGAGCAAAGGAGCCGTTTGGATCTTACCGGTTGGCGCACCGCAGTTAACGGCTCTGAACCAGTTCGAGTAGAAACTATCGACCGATTCGTTAAGGCGTTTGAGTGTTCTGGTCTTCGTAGGGAAACAATGAGGCCCGGATATGGACTAGCAGAGTGCACCTTGGGTGTGACGATGGCTGCAGCACAGACCCCTGTGATTTTTCGCAGTTTCGACAGGGCTTCATTGGCAAAGGGTAAGGCAATACCTATCGAAACTGAATCCAATGGGGTCAAATTGGTTGGCTGTGGCACCGCCTGCGGGGAAATAAATTTAGCAATAGTCGATCCGGATAGCAGTCTCGAGTTGGCTCCGAATGAGGTAGGAGAAATTTGGGTTGATTCTCCCAGTAACTCGTCTGGCTACTGGAGTGGCGTAGCGCATAAAGATGAGTCGCCTTTTGGTGCGGTTCCTATTGGAAGGAACAGCAATCGTAAATTTGTAAGAACAGGTGATTTGGGATTTGTTGACGAGGAAGGAGAACTCTTCATTACCGGGCGGCGAAAAGACGTACTGATAATAGGAGGAGAAAACTTCTTTCCCCAAGACGCCGAGTCAGCTGCGAGAAGCTCTCATCCTGCATTTACAGGGCGTGCCTGCTCAGCATGGACCACAGATTTCGACTCCGCGCGCTCAACTTTGGTCGTGGTGATGGAAACCACCGAGCGGGATGCTGAAGTGCTTAAAGAGGCTACGCGCGCCGTCGGGATTTCGGTAGGGGCTATTATTCCAACAAAAGTTGTCACGATAGCAGTTCCACTTTACAGCATTCCCAGAACTACAAGTGGAAAAATTAGACGACGAGATTGCGCTAAGCAGGTCTCGAGCGGCGAACTAGAAATACTATCAAGCTGGGGCGAAACAAATGCGACCTATGTGTAATGATGACGTCATATCTAATCTGTGCGCGATAGTCGCTAACGCTATTGATATGCCCGAGAGTGATATCGATATCGATCTGCCGCCTTCTGCATACGGTTTAGACTCCAAGAGTATAATTTTTGTTGTGCAAGATATGGAAAAGTTTCTAGGCATTGAGCTTGATCCGGAGATCTTTGTGTCGGGTTGTACAATGCAGCAAATATCAACCTATATTCACTCTACATACATATCGCAGGACTTCTTCGCATAATAATAAGAGGTATTAAAATGACTGATATGGCGATTACACGAAACAGCGATATTTTGGTCCCCGAGGGTTTTCCCGCGCTAGGCGACCTAACTAGTCATCGACAAATGTTAAATGAGATATTGGACGGTACGGATATAACTCCCCCTGCAGTTGTGAATTTTGGGCTTCCTTTTGCAGTTCCATGCAATGCGTCGTGGAGTTGCGGACGTTTTGAAGGAGAATTTACTCCTGAAGGAGATGTTTTCATAAAATATGACGTGGTGTTTGGCGGATACGTCGCAAGCGTTATTGATCAATTCGCGGGCTTGGCAACATCGTCTATGCTGCCGGACGGTTGGACATATTTAACGGCGCAGCTGGACATTGGCTTTAAAGCACCTTTAAAAGCAAGCCCAACCGTAGTTAAGGCGACTATAGATTCATTAAGTCATCGTAAGGCCATTTGTGACGTCGTTTTGTTACAGGATGATTTGGTAGTAAGCCGCGGCCGTGTTACGGAAATTTTGGTACCACCTAATTAAAGGAATCAGCTAATGGCTCTGAAAAAGTTTGGTTTTATTGTAACCGGTGATAGGTTTACACAAAAACAAGGAACTAAAGATTTCTCAATGACCGTTATAGGTGTTCTTGAACCTTCAGAAGGTTTAAATGCCGCTGAGAAGCTGGTGGAAGATGGCGTTCAGTTAATCGAGCTTTGCGGTGGTTTTAGTCCAGTGTGGGTTGGACGTGTTCTAGAAGCAATTGATTATGCTGTTCCGATTGGGGTAGTTGCTTATGGGCCCGAGTCTATTGATAAGATGTATAAGTTATTTTTGGATTGAGTTAAGATTCGCCTTTAGAGGTTCAGCCAATGGAATTTATAAAATGATTCAGTCACAAGTAGGTTTCCGTAATTTCAATATAACAGGCGTAACTGTGGCATTTGACTATTGAAGTCGAGACATTTAGTTTTTCGCAGCTTGAATTAGCTTTGTCCGCCCGTCGCTATGACGTGGATGACGACTATGTTTCAGGGTTTCGGTTCGATGGTTTGAGTGTGCCCGATAACTTTTGGGAGGGTGGTGTAAAAAGACGCTGTGAGTTCGTTGCTGGAAGAATGGCCGCGCTTGATTGCCTTATTATGATCGAGCCCAAAAGGGAGCCGGTTATAGACATAGGGAGCGGAGGTGAACCTCTTATAAGTCTTGGGCATATTTCAATAAGCCATACCGAAGATTTAGCCGTAGCCGTAGTTTCTAGAGGGCGTCATCGAATTTTAGGCGTCGACGTAGAAGTTGTTAGTCCTGGTGCCGATAACGAGTATTTATTGAGTCGAATATGCGCTAAGTCTGAGCTTGCAGTAATTAAATGTTTTGGTGACGTTGACTTAGCAGCGACTATAATATTTTCGGCTAAAGAATCTATTTTTAAGGCTCTGTTCTCGGCCTTTAATGTAAGGGTTCGGTGGAGTTGCGTTAAATTAATTCGCTGTGACGTTTTTGCGTCGAAGCTTTTGTTTTTTATTGACGACGAAAAATGCCTCTTTTTTCGGGGGATTATTACGGTAATGTACGATGCCTGTGGTGAATTTGTTTGCACGATCGTCGATCAGTGTATGGAGGAGGTTTTTCTAGATGGTGGATACCGTCTCACGGCACTAATTAAACAAAGTTGCGATCCACTTTTTAGAGCTATAGATAAATCTATCTTGTGCGGCCGGGCCATCTTTATGGAGCGTTGATTAGTTTATTAATATCGCTCTGAAAAAGAGGAAATTTTTTCGCTTTATTCTAGTACACGCGATCTTTATAGTTTAGGAAGAACTTTACGAAACAAGGGGTTTTAAATGATGGCAAGGGCAGATGAAGTTTCCTCTATTCCTCGGCGAGATATAAAATTCGATCTAGACGATTGTGATATGAATCACTGGCATAAATCGGGCAGGCATGTTAGCCAGTTTTTAAATGCGCTCTCCTTAGTGTTTCCAGAGGGTGAAAAGTTCTTCATTGATAGTGTGCGTTTTTATAGAGATGACATTACGGATTCGAATCTTGTCCAGGATGTTAAGGGTTTCATAGGGCAGGAGGCAATGCATAGCCGAGAACATATTGCCTACAATCGGGCATTGGAGCGCTGCGGATTGCCGGCCAATGAACTAGAGCGCTCATTTAAAAAGCAACTTCGATTGTTACGTAAGTGGCTACCCGCGAGGATTCAGTTGGCTATCACAACCGCCGCAGAGCATTTCACCGCGTTGATGGCCGATATGACCCTAGGTGATGAACGAACGCTTGCGAGCAAAGAGGAAAGGCTTAGTTCTTTATGGAGGTGGCATGCGATAGAGGAAACTGAGCACAAGGCAGTCGCGTTCGACGTATATAGCACGATGTTCGGGCGTGGGCCAACAGCCTATTTCGTGCGTGTTTGTACCATGGTATTTGTTACGTTTTATTTTCTCTGTCTTATAACCTATAACCACTTCCGTTTGTGTAAAGCTGCGGGAATATTATTCGATTTTCGAGGCTGGGTTAGTTACTTTTCTTTTGAGTTCGTAAGTCCTGGTCCGTTGCGAAAAATGCTACCTCAGTATCTTTCTTATTTTCGTCCTCGGTTCCATCCATGGGACCGTGATAACCGCTATCAAGTACAGCGATGGCGGACAGAATATACTGCCACCGGAGAGCCGCCATCATAGGGTGTATTAATAACGGGCGTAATAACCTGCACAGCTAAAGGTCTTTTTGGGAGCGTTGTGGTTTGGTCTTCTCGATTTGATCAAGTATATCGCGAGTTCAGGAGTTCCATTTAATTCCTGCTTAGGTATGTCGGTACTGTTATTGCACAAATTTCGCTCCTATCACTTTTAGGGTGGCGATCCAGGACCCTCGGTGAATCTACCGTTGGTATCAAACGTTGGGTTTGATTATTAACCCTGCCCAAGGAGATGTTGGAATGTATTCGTTGACCCTTAGGTTGATTCCTATCATACAGCCGATTTCTGCACACCTCGCAGCGGGTATGGCTGCACGACTGCTAGTAGTACCTCGTCGCCTACCACCTAGCGATCTGGAGCTAGAATTTCGAAAAAGTGCAGAGCAAATTACTATTGGTGATGGGCTGAGAGGGTATTCGTGGGGCAAGGGCCCTACCGTTCTCCTCGCGCATGGTTGGGAAGGTCGGGCTACCCAGATGGCCTCGTTCGTGGACGCATTAGTTTCGAATGGATTTCGTGTCCTGGCCGTGGATGCGCCAGCACATGGTCAGTCTCCGGGGACTCGAATGCACGTGATGAGCTACGCCGAAGCACTTTGCAAAATTGGAGAGTCACTTGGGGAGCTACAGGGAGTTATCGGGCATTCTGCGGGGGGCAATGCCGTTGCGGTTGCATTATCCAAAGGGCTAAAGGTTAGGCGAGCGGTTCTCATTGCCCCACAAGCCTCGGTTGATTGGGGCGCGAGACGAATAGCGCCTCTGATGGGGCTCAAGGGGCGCGCTTTAGACAGTTTTCCTGCTGCACTTCAGAAGAAAATGGGTGTTTCTCTTGGTGCGACGTCAGTGCCTTCACTAAGAGATCGAATCGTTCAGCCCGTGCTAATTATTCATGACATTTCAGACAAAGAAGTGCCTGTCACAGATGGACAGGCCATTGCTGATGCCTTGCCTAATGCGCAGCTTGAGAAAACCGAAGGATTAGGGCACCGGCGAATACTCAAGGCCCAAGAGGTAACTAAACGGGCAGCTGAGTTTCTCGCCGAAGGGGCCGCCTCGATTGGCGCGAGTGGTATTAGGTCCTCGACGTTATGAGAATGGAACTTGATAAAATTTCCTAAACATTTGAACGCGTACCTTAAAGAATAATTGCTAGATCGGGAACTAGGTTATGGATAACTCACATACTGAAAGCAAAATGAAAACCTTTCGTGCAAGGTTTCTTAGGGATAACCCTGACCTTACACGGGAAGTCCTAAAGATTCAGAGCAACCAACGTGGCGCGCAAGATATAATCGAATTTGACAGAAAAACACGCAAGAAGGTATATGCGCTACAGGGTACTACCTTTGCATTTATCGCCACCTCATCAATTTGGATTTCCAATTGGTATCTCGCAGCGTTGGCGATCATAGTACTTGGAACCTTCGCAATGCCGTACATTCGGGTTTTCATGCATTCCGAGTTTCACTGGGGTCTTGGAGGAACGACACTGGAACGCCGCTGGTTTCGCAACTTCATTTCATTGACATTCTCAGTCCCCCAGCGGGGTTACGAAATCGGTCATCGCATTCATCATCGGTATGATAACGATTTTTCAAATGACGGTAGGCCTAGGGACCCACAGTCGACGTATATATTCGCTAGAAATGGAAGCCCAAGTAATCCGTTCCTTTGGATAATATATTATGCTTTTCTATTTCAACACATGGTATTGCCATATCTCGTGGTTAAAAATGGCAAAAATACGGATATTGCATCTTATTTTTTTCAGTTGTCTGGGATAATCTCGCTGCACGTTATAATATTTCTCTACGCAAAAGAATTTTATTTGCTTATATATCTTCCATCGACCGTCATATCCTGGTTTGGGTCTGCGATAGTATTATATATGATGCATGACGTGAGTCTAGAAGGTATTAGCTCGCATCCCACCAATAACTCGGCCTCTCAGTTTTTTAATTGGTTTGGTGATAACGATGGCTTCCATCTTGAGCATCACGTGTTTGCAGGTGTTCATCCAGCGAGGTTGCGTGAAGTGCATGATATTGTCCGAGATAACATTCCAGATAAGCAAATATTGCCTAATCACTATGCCACTGAGTTTTTCAAGCGACACGTAATCGGAGGCGTAGAATGAAGTTCGACGATCATTCTGGCTTACCAATAATTACCCCTTCAGATATTGGATTTCAGGGAGGAGAAACCTATGTGGAGGGAGTCTCAGCATGGGTAAAAAATAATAAAGATCATATAGTTAAGATGGTTTCACGGCGTGGTGGAGTTATTTTTCGACACTTCGATTTCTCCGATCACCTGGACTTTGAGCACATGGCCAATGCCCTGCCTGGAAAACCGATGCAAAACTACAGAGGTGGTGCAGTTAAACGGAGTAGATTGAGCAGTAATGTATTTAACAGTACCGAACTCACTCGACTATACCAGTTGAACATTCACCACGAAATGGCTTACCAACCGCATTATCCAGATATTGTCTGCTTTTTTTGTGAGCAACCTGCACGGAAGGGTGGCGAAACCACCCTGTGCGATAGCCGCGAGGTCGCGAAAAATTTAGGTGAGGAGAGCGCCGCAGTTCTGAAAGAAAAAGGTATCCGTTATGTGCGGACTTTTCAGGATCGACGCTTGTTTAGAGAGACTATTAAGGCTGTTAATCCGGTGTATGTGCACCTGACCTGGCAGGATGCTTTCGGGACGGAAACACCAGATGAGGTAGAAGCATGGTGTCAGAAGGAATCGATAGGCTATGAGTGGAGGCCCAATGGTGACCTCGCACTAATAACGAACTTGCCAGCGTTCGTTGAACATCCTTTGACCGGAGAAATATGTTTCTGCAATCAAATCCATAGCCAACACTTCAATCGACGGAACTTTGGCAGTTTGGTTTATGGTTTCAGGAAATGGAAGTATCGGTCTGAGGCTGATATGCCCAACCAAGCTTATCTTGGAGACGGGAGTCGTATCCCGGAAAGCGTTGTTACAGAAATTATGGATCTCACTGACAGTAATACCAGGTATATCTCTTGGAAAAAAGGTGACTTGCTGGTAGTAGATAACCGCGTATTGGGGCACGGGAGACGCGCATATAGTGGGTCGCGCAAAGTCCGGGTTGTTATGAAAAAGGGAGTATAGAGCGCAATGTGTGGAATCGGTGGTTATATCTCTACCCGGTTATCGGAACGCAGTGGGCACGAAGTGTTGGAAGCGATGTCTGGTGTCTTGGCGCACCGGGGGCCAGATGGTCGTGGAACCTTTCAGAGTGGTTCAGTTGGGATGGTCCACAGACGACTCTCAATAATCGATATTGAGCAAGGGCAACAGCCTATGACGACTGCCGACGGCAAGGCAGTCGGGGTATTCAATGGTGAGATTTATAACTACGTGGAGCTCCGGAAAGAACTCGCTGCACGAGGAGCAACTTTCCGGACCACCTCGGACACAGAGGTTCTGCTTGAGGCATACAGGCATTGGGGGGTGGACTGCGTAAAGCGCTTTAACGGGGACTTTGCCTTCGCGATCTTTGACACCACCCTACAAAAGGTTTGTTTGGGACGAGATCGACTCGGAGTGAAGCCTCTCCATATTGCGCGCAGGGGCGATGGCTTATTTTTTGCCTCAGAAGCGCAGGCACTGTTGGGTCCTCTGGACATTCAACCAACCCTTAACCCTTATGGATTTATAGAACAATTGACCTTCGGTCAACCGGTCGCGCCGAACTGTTTCGTGAACGAAGTGGAGGTGGTTGAGCCCGGCACGATTGCTGAGTTTGATCTTAATGGGCGATGTATCAGCTCAAGACGCTATTGGCGCCTACGGCGTGACAACGCGATCGATGATGTTCAGGACTTGTCCCAAGCAATTCATGACGGTTTATCAGAAGCTACCAGATTGAGACTGAGGAGTGACGTAGAAGTTGCGTGCCTGCTTAGTGGTGGCCTTGATAGCTCTGCCCTGACTTACCTGGCCAAAGAACACTCGCAGAGCTTAAGCGCATACTCAATTGACCATGAACTTTCGACCGACGGTACTGCATCACGCCAATTAGCACATATCCACGGCAGCGACGCTGAGCGAGCAATGGAGTTGGCAAAAGCACTTGACCTTGAGCATCACTTTATAAAGGTGGGCGCGGATGGCCAACACCGCCACTTGGAAGCTGTAGCTGAATGTCGACTCTCACCCGTTACGCTCGGTTCCGAGCTTGCTATGTATACTCTATTCGAAAAAGTTTCAAAGCAGCATAAAGTAGTGATTTCTGGTGATGCTGCTGACGAGCTCTACCTTGGTTACTATATGCAGTTCGACGCATTACAGCGCGCCAACCAATTGGACCCGTATTTCGTCGCTCCAAGCTATAAGCTATTCCCTGCATTAAGAAAGCGTGTCTTCGGCTTTGACGCCAATGAATACGTGCAGCATAGATTTTCAGAGATACTTAATGAGTCGGACCTAGATCCTCAAGCACCTGACTATCCGTTTCATGCTATGCATTATCTACAGCTGCGCGTTATGCTTCCTTATTTGCTGGATCGCTTGGATCGAATCAGCATGGCCCACGGGGTGGAGGTGCGCGTACCGTTCACCGACCACAATTTGATCGACCAGTTCTATCGTATTCCAGCCGCACTAAAATTTGAGAACACTGAAAAAGCCGCTTTAAGGAACGCCTTTAGAGGGAAATTACCTTCCAACATAGTTGATCGAAAGAAAAGTGTCTTCCCCTATGCCAACGATGACAAGGGCGTCGCGCGCCTCAAGAAGAAAGTATTTCAGCAGGCGACTTTTGATTCGTTAACCGGTAAAGGCCTCTCCAAAATCTTTAACGTTCCAAAGCTCTTGAGTGCAAACCAGAAGAACAAGGGGCAAATAGACTCTTTTCAAACCCACGCCATGATGCTTCAGCTTTTATCGATGCGACACCTTATTAACCATCATACACCGACCTCGCGTCCCAAGCTAAGGTGATCGCCGATGAGCGCAGTGGTTGATCTTAGCCCGGATATTAAAAGCGATAAAAGTCGATTTGGATATGATCCTGATTTTACATCTGTGGTTTATGACAGAGCGTTGAGCTTCGTCGCTGAAGAGTATTTTCGAGCTGAGCTAATAAATAAAACTGGCAGGCCATGGAAAGAGGTTTTTCGTGGACCTGCCATCTTCTCGGCCAATCACAGCGGCATGACGCTCTCTTGGGATAATATAATATTCGATTATTTGGTGTATTCTGAGATGAAGCATCTAGAGGGGCCTAGGATAAGTCGATTGGAACGAAAATTACGCCGACTCGTAGATCCGTTATTAATTTCTGTAGGACGGGCCGACCCCTTTTTTATTTCCGACTGGTGGACCCGGACAGGTTGTGTTCCTGCTTCTTTTGATAATTTTCGCACGCTACTTAGTAGTTCGGAGCTAGTATTGGTCTCTCCTGAAGGTGTCGCCGGAATTGCAAAGGGTTTTTCAAAGCGCTATTCACTTCAGCCTTTTTCTAGTTCGTTGGTGGCTCTGGGGAACGAACTAGATGTGGAAGTGTACCCCGTATCAGTAATTAATGCCGAATATTTACGCCCTTTCAACTATAACGTAAAGATATGGAGTTCTTTCGTTCGGCAACATATTAAACTATCATTCATGCCTGTCGGGCTTGGCGCGAGCCAACTAATTTGTGGGGCAACCTACCTAACGCCTTTTCCAGCAAAGTTGCGATATGTCATCCACCCGCCAATACGGATTTCCCACTATTTAACGACGGTGCATCAAGAGTTGAAACCGAAGATTGATCAGAACCGTCGGGCCAGTGAGGTTTTGCGTCGTCACCAACAAGGGCTTTTAAATGAAGAACGGGAGCAGGCGCCGCCGATATATTCTCTAGGGGAGCTTGCTCAGGTATTTAGGAGTTCACGCAATAAAAGATTTTTTGACCCTTTTTTTTGGCACGAACGATTTCACCGTGCGGCTGGAGTTCCGAAAGTCCTGTCGTTAGCCTGTAAGTTCCCGATCATTGGCTTACCCCTAGCAGCTTGGGTCCGCCGAAGGCTCGAGCAGGGCGCCGGCCGATCGACAATTGTTCAGGCTAAACAGTCTTCAACCTCGCTCTGACTCCAAACATCCCCAAGACCTTGGTGCGCAGTTTTTTGGGGCGGATCGAGGTTCGGGCGACCATCCCCGCCTCTCATATCGGGGTCACTGGTCCAGTTTGGCTAGGATATTTTTCATTTAACATTGCGCGGCAATTAATAAAGATTAGTAACAGAATTTTTACGGAGTTCTTCATCATGGTTTGTTTTTTAAGTTGAGATATGGATTGTAGATAGTGTAGGTCTATAGCTTCTAAGGTGGCTATGGTGTGACACCGCTCCTGAGGCGCTAAATTTTGGTAAACGCTGTTACGTCGTATGATACAAATAGAAGAAAAGGTGGGTTCATATATGACTTTTATAATCCAGGGATCGGAAGAAATTAAATCTTTGACGTTAGAAAGGTTCAAAGGTAAGCGCTTGTTAATCACAGGAGCGACTGGGTTCGTCGGCAAAGTGGTTTTGGAGAAGCTACTTAGATGCGTTCCTGATGTTGGCGGAATATTCCTCTTGATTCGGGCTAACTCACGTTACCGAAACAGCTATGATCGCTTCTGTTCCGAAATCCTTAGTTCGTCCGTTTTCGACCGTTTAAGGGCAGAAAAAGGTGAGCAGTTTGGTGAATTGGTTTCTGCCAAAGTGCACTGTGTAACCGGAAACGTAACAGAGAACCGCTTTGGTTTGTCTGCGGCAAAGTTCGTGCATCTCGCGAATAAAATTGATGCGGTCATCAACGCCGCAGCTAGCGTTAATTTCCGTGAAGAGCTGGACAAAGCGCTGGAGGTCAACACGCTTTGTCTAAAAAATATCGTCATGTTCTCTAGTTGTGGAAGCGGTATTCCAGTACTTCAGGTTTCAACCTGTTATGTCAACGGGAAGAATAGCGGTCATGCCACTGAAAGAGTCGTGGCTCCCGCTGGTGCAGAAATCCCTAAATCTAATCATGGTTACTACGATGTTGGTGGATTGCTACGTCGATTGCAGGACAAGATCGACGACATTCGGTCCCGGTACGTTGGTACAGACTTGGCTCGAAGGCTTATCGATCTTGGGCTCCGGGAGGCCAACCACTATGGTTGGAGCGACACCTATACGTTTACCAAGTGGCTAGGCGAGCAGTTGTTGATGGAGGGCTTGCAGGGTCAGAATTTAACGATTGTCCGCCCTTCCATTATTGAAAGCGCTCTCGAAGAGCCAGCACCAGGCTGGCTTGAGGGCATAAAGGTTGCTGATGCTATTATTCTAGCGTACGCCCGCGAGAAGGTTAGCCTATTTCCGGGACGGCGACGTTCGGTCTTGGACATCATTCCTGTTGACCTAGTCGCCAACAGTATAATCTTATGTCTGGCAGAGGCCTTGGACGACAAGCAAGTCCATAGAATATACCAGTGCTGTAGTGGGAGCAGTAACCCGGTAACTCTTGGTGAATTTATTGACCACATAATCACGGCATCCAAACGCGACTATCGACTGCATGACCGATTATTTTATCGGAGGCCAACCAAGCCCTTCATCGCTGTGAACCGTCGGTTGTTTAATGTCGCGGTTGGCTGTGTAAGGTTCTCGCTTTCGGTGGCTAGTCGCACGCTGAAGACTCTCGGTCGTCCTGATGATATGAGGATGCTTCGTAACCTTGATACTACGCGTTCACTAGCAACTATATTCGGGTTTTATACGTCGCCAAACTATATCTTTCGCAACGACCGGCTGATGGAGTTGGCGGACCGAATGGGAACCACAGATCGTAACCTCTTTCCGATAGACCCCGGTGCGATTCAATGGCCTACCTATATTGAGCGAATACATATGGCCGGTCTTAACAGATTCGCCCTTGGTGGGCTTAGTAAACCCCAGCGTAAAGACCGGAAGTTCGGCAAAACAGTATAGTTGTAGCGCAATTAAATAGAGGCCCAACCGGTCGCTAGGCCAAAGGCGGGCGTAAGGTATCGCGGAAGGTAGCATAGCTATGGATGCAACGAAGCAATCGCAAGGAAACGTCATTCATTGCGGAACTGCCATTATTGGGGCAGGGTTCGCGGGCATAGGAGCAGCGATCAAGCTAAAGCACAGCGGGGATGAGGATTTCTTAGTCTTTGACAAGGACAAAGGAGTGGGGGGGACTTGGCACGTCAACAACTACCCCGGCTGCGCCTGCGACGTGCCATCCCATCTTTATTCGTTTTCTTTTGATCCGAACCCTGATTGGAGTCGCGTTTTTGCACCCCAATCGGAGATCCTTGCATACCTGCAGCGTTGCGTGGAAAAGTATCGTCTAACGCGACATTTGCGTTTGGGTAAAGAAATCACGCGGGCTCGATGGAATGAAGCTAACGGACTCTGGAGGTTAGAAGACCGGCATGGGCAGCATTACACCGCTAGGTTTCTGGTCTCTGCCCTTGGCGGGTTATCCAAGCCCCATTACCCTGACATTCCTGGTCGGGACAGCTTTGGAGGGAGTGTGTTCCATTCACAGCAATGGGATCACGACTACGATTTGAGTAGTAAGCGCGTTGCGGTCATTGGTACAGGGGCTTCGGCTATTCAAATAGTCCCTCAAATCCAGAGTAAAGTTGCCCGGCTGGATGTCCTTCAGCGGACACCTCAATGGATTTTGCCACGCCCTGATAAACCTATATCCAGGCGCAAGCGCCGATGGTTTCGCCGGTTTCCATTGCTACAGCGGCTTGAACGGAGTCGTATTTACTGGGCGCTGGAGTCACGGGTCTTAGGTTTTGTCCACCAGCCCAAGCTAATGCGGCTGGTTGGGCAGCTAGCGCTCAAACACATGTACCGGCAAGTGAGGGACCCACATCTAAGAGCTAGGTTAGCACCGGATTATACACTTGGATGTAAGCGGGTACTCATATCCAACGAGTTCTATCCTGCCCTAACCTTACCCAACGTGAACTTGGTTACCGACGGTATTGAACGTATTACACCTACTGGCATCGTCACCTGTGAAGGCGAGGAGCGAGAACTCGATGCGATCATTTTCGCCACGGGCTTTCACACAGCCGACTCAGTGCCTGAGGGTTTGATCGAGGGGCGCGACGGTAAAGATCTAGCTCTACTCTGGCGAGGCGGCCCGAAAGCGTATAAGGGCACCACGATTGCAGGTTTCCCAAATCTTTTCATGATCACCGGACCAAACACAGGATTGGGGCATTCATCGATGGTGTACATGATGGAATCCCTGTTTGATTACTTCCTTGATGCTAAGGACTACATGCGCCGCAATGGAATCCAGGCATTGGACGTGGATCCCCGTGCTCAAAGTCTCTACAACGAGTGGCTTCAGGAGCGACTGAAAGGCAGCGTTTGGAACTCCGGTGGCTGCGCGAGTTGGTACATGCATCCGGAAACTGGGTGCAATACGGTGAGTTGGCCAGGATTTACGTGGCAGTTTCGGCGCATGACACGAAGGTTTGACCCGGCGGCCTATCGTCTGGAGAACTCACGTTCGGAACGACCGGATGCCGAGCCTAACTGGACGGCGGGTGGCGCGTCTTGAGACGTCGAACAAACTTGGAGTAGTACAAATGGCGAACAACAACAAACGTATCGCGGCTGTCACAGGAGCTGCTTCTGGTATTGGG
Source organism: Marinobacter shunpengi (assembly GCF_045449715.1). NCBI lineage: Bacteria > Pseudomonadati > Pseudomonadota > Gammaproteobacteria > Pseudomonadales > Marinobacteraceae > Marinobacter > Marinobacter shunpengi. The sequence goes on from NZ_JBJJLA010000028.1 coordinate 60,504, forward strand.
CGCGCCCTGGCATTGGAACTGGCGAACCGTGGTTTCGACTTGGCACTGGCTGATGTAGATGAGAAGGGGCTGGAGGAAACCGAATGTCTAGCTTTCCAGCATGGTGTTGATATTCGAACTTCGGTGCTTGATGTCACTCAGCGCCAGGCCATGTTCGATTGGGCGGGGAAAGTGGTCACTGAACTTGGTTCGGTTGACCTCCTTGTCAATAACGCGGGGGTCGCGCAGAGTGGCACCGTCGATGGTAATGACTTCGGTGATTATGAGTGGGTCATGGCGGCCAATTTCTGGGGGGTCGTCAACGGCAGTAAGGCGTTTTTGCCTCACATGCGTGAGGTTGGTCGTGGCCACATCGTGAACGTCGCTAGCATATTTGGTGTCTGTGCCCAGCCCGGAATGAGTGCTTACAATGCTTCCAAGTTTGCAGTGCGTGGGTTCACAGAGTCATTGCGCCAGGAGCTGGATATGCTTGATTGTGGTGTCTCTGCCACCTGCGTGATTCCTGGCGGCATTAAAACCCAAATCGCTCACTCCGCGCGCCTTTCCCCGAGCCTAGCCGAACTCCATAGCGGGCCTATCGATGATGCCCAGATGCGAGATGATTTCTTAGACCGCATTGCGCGTACCTCACCGGAGAAGGCCGCTAGGATTATTGCGAATGGGGTCGAACGCAATGCCCGTAGGGTGCTGATTGGGGCTGATGCCAAATTTCTAGACATGCTGCAACGACTACTTCCAAGTAGTTACCAAAGGTTGACGATTGCCGCTACAAAACTAGGGATCGAAAAGGTCCGCAAGGCTCAGCAGTCGGCGAGCTGAAACCACGGAGGCACAGACCCAGGTCGCCGTACTTCTTGCGCCACGTGTAAAACGTCGCATCAGACATGCCCATCTTGCGGTACACTTCCGACCGGCGTACCCAGCTCGGCCTGTTTCAGGGAAGGCGATCTGCTCTTCGGTGTAACGGGATCGCTTCAAGGCATGCTCTCCTGCTCAAGGCTCTATCATGCCGGATTTTCCAGTTTTTAATGGACCGAAATTCTGGGGTAGGGCAAAGCCGTATTCCACGGAGTGTTCGATGTAGCGTGAGCAACTAGGCCCACCGCTCAATTATTTCCCGTAGCGACTCCCCTGCTGCAAAGCACCAAAGACTGAGATCATTTCCGTGTTGGCCGAGTCAGGCCAGCAAAACAATCAACCAAAGGAGCTCAATCATGGCTAAAGCATCTGATTTCGAAGGCGGTAACTACCCCAGCACCACTGGCAATCCTTCTGGTGGTGGCCGAGGCAATGGTCCTAGGGAATAAGGTCTAAGGATCAGGCTGCCATAGTCTTGGCAGCCTGATCCTTATAGTTTCCCCAGATGTCCTCGTACCTGAATAGCAGTCCTTCCTTCAGCTGATAAAGGGCCCCATCATCCCGGTGACGGGCTACCTCCTGTTTGATCAGGCGATTCCAGATAACAGACAATTGGGCTCTGAAATGGGCATATCGGAACTCAGCCTGGTCAGGCACCAGGTTTAGAACAAACCCCTCCAACTGGTCATCCTTCGGCAACACTCCACTTCGCCATTCCTTCAATCGCGTTTTACGGGTTTCTCGGGCTTGCGACGCTAGGTCTTGATATTCCCTCGTCGCTGGATCCAGTCTGGCCATCTGCTCATCACTCGGATGCGGGATCGAATCCGCCAATCGTCGCAGAGGCAGAACCTCTTCTTCCTCACCTGAAAACACTCGACGCCATTCCTCCAAGAGGTGAGTAAAGGGAAATGTGATATTTCCCTCCTGATCCACGGTTGGTGCCAGGCTGCCAACAAATCCCTGAGTCACCAGCATTTCACGAGCCTGGGGTGTTATGTCTTCGGTATTGAGGGACTCCAGAACGTCCAGGGAGATCTGTGACAGTAGGTTGTAGTAAAAATCGATTCGCATGTCTTGCCAGAACCGCTGCTCAGCGCTGGCGTTCCTGGCGAATTTCCCCGAATCTGATCTGGTTATCTCGCATGCCTCCTCGATGAGTTCTTTTCCTATGAATGTATGGTGCTGAAGAAGTCGCTTCAACGCTGATTGGGTCAGTTCGAGATCCGCGGTGCTCCGCGTCTTTGCGTGGACAACCGGCTTTATTTCCTTCAGGAAATCGTACTCAGCATCTATTCTGGTTTGAAGAAATTGCTCCGCTCGGGATTCGGGAAAACGGTCTTTGAGTATTAAGTCTCTAAACGACCGAATAGCCGGAAGCCAGCTGGCACCATTACTTCTCAACTGAAGCTCTTCCCAGGGACGGAACTCCTCTATGATTCGGTCAATGGCGTTGGAATCAGAAATCCTCGACTCATAGATGGCTTTCATTCGTTCAGCTACGGACCGCGTAACTGGTTCTCGAAACGCCTTTCGCAAGGTCTTGGCATCCGGTGGCACCTTACCCATCTCGATGGCCACATTTCGGATTGCTCCAGCCATACCGCCGCTGAGACCGATGAGCCGGACAAATTCCTCGTATGGAGGCAGAAATGGAATGTCAGATGGCGGATACGCCATCAGGACCCGATCTTTCAATTTATGGTTCCTTACTGGCCACAGCCAATCAGCAGCATATGGGCTAGAAGAAGATACAGCGAATGAATGTGTGGGGCGGCTTTCAAATCGCAATAGCCGGCTTATGATTTCTTCTTGAGCTGGCGGAAAACAGCCGGCAAAGTAGTCCGCCACATTCCGAGACAATGTAAACCCAGGAGCCTCATAATGGTAGCTGAGGAAAAGCCAACCACGCTTGTTCTCCCTCTTAGTGATTTTGAGACATTGGAGCTGCAGAGCAGCCTATCAATAGACTCATGGGCTGAAGCGGCGAACAAAACCGAACTGATCTCAGTGTATCTGATTCAGAAAGTACCGGCTCTTTGCTCCGCAGGTAAGAACGTGGCCCTTTTGGTTGAGCGGGCTCTGGCGGATCTGCTATCGGCTATCCAGAACGAAGTTGATCTGGCCGATTTTCGGGTAAATGTTAAAGGGGCCTGGTCCCAGGAAGAGTTCAACGAGGGATTGCGTTTACTGGAGCGTGAGCAGATCGGTCTCCTCAACGATGAGGAGAAGGTTGCTGATGTCGTAAAGCATGATGGCACTTGGGATTTTGGGCATATCGAGCGTCTCAGCCGTACTCGCAATCCATTTATCCACGCGATTGAGACAGCTCCTGGTCAAACATCGCTTTTTACTGACCCCCAGGGCCGGATCCTGACACAGGCCTTAGCAGATAACGAGGAGTCCCTCCACATCCAAGGTACTGCTGGCGGTGGAAAGACTCATTTGGTCAGAGCACTTGTCGACTCCTTCGGCGCCAGCAAAACACTACTGCTCGCTCAGACCAAAACACAGCTTGACGCCCTCCTCCGTCGGATTGGGAACCCTGTTATCCACGCTGAGACATTTGCTTCGCTGTCATATCGGATGCTACTCGAGGACGCTGGCATTGTTAGCAATGAGCTCCCTCGCAGATCCTCCAGTAACTTCCTGGTTTCGGACCAGGACATAGCTCAGCATTTCTCATTTAGCTCGGTGGCCTCGTTGGGTCCAGCCACCGTAGCTGAAATGTGCAGGAGGATAGTCGCCAGCTTTTGCCATTCAGATGACGATGAAATTGATGGGCACCATTTGCCACGAACAGCAGATCGGTTCTCCGAGGCAGACAAGGGGATACTCATCGCTAACGCCAGGCGGTTGTGGGCTGAAATTGAGGCTCCGAGCTCTTTGGAGTTTATGCTCCCTCTGCGCGGCTACCACAGAATCAAGTTGCTCTCACTGCGTGGGGCTTCGATACCGCCAGGCTATTTGCATGTCATCGTCGATGAGAGCCATGAGCTGACCCCAAGTATGGTGAAGATTCTCGATGAGTCGCCGAGTTCGATTATTACCCTTGGGGATCAGTACCAACGTTTATCCGGAACATCTCAGTCTCGAAGGCCGAGTATTCGTTCACGCGAAATCCACCTAAATGTCCGGGCCGGCCGGCAGATAGAGAGTGTTTTGAACCCCATTTTGGAGAAACATCCCATCCGTTCATATTCCCCTGTAGTCGGCAACTCGACAAAAAGAACTTTGGTCTCGTTCTATGAGAAACCTGCGGTGCCCGATCATCCGGCTATGATCCTTGTGCGGGACGAATGGAGCGTATTGGAATGGATGCAGCGTCTTTCGCATCAACGTGCCAAGTTTGCAGTCCTCCCCGGCGCTCGCCACTCCCTCAGTAATCTTATGAAGGGGTGTATTGATCTGTACCAGCAGAACACACGATCTCGGCACCCATTCCTTTTTAGATATCCGGATTGGGAATCCCTGGCCCGGTCCCAGCAATCGAATAATGCTTTCCTACGGATCGCCAGAATGTTGGAGAAAGGCTATTCCCACCAGGACTTCGAGAACAGTGTCACCTCTATGGTCCCGCTGGAGAAGGCGAAAATCACACTTGGTCGAGTCGAGGATGCTAAGAATGCGGAGGTTGATACGGTGGTTCTGGCTCCAGAACTACTTTCAGACCTCAATGAAGAAAACTCCTCTTTCCAGCTGGCATCAAAGTTGTCAGCAATCTATACCGCTGCATCCAGGGCAAGATTCCATTTGGTGGTACCTGGGTACCTCAGGGATTGGCTTGAGGACCAATAACTTCTCAAGAATTCATCCCATTTCTTCCACCATCGACACTTCATTCTGTGTTCTGGGGATGAAGTACGAGAACAGTCAAACACCTACTCAGTACCTTCCTTCGAACCGCCTATACCGATCCATCGTCTACCTGGTCGATTATTGAGTTGGCGGATAGGGAGGTGGTTCTCTTGTAACCATCCCCTAAAATCGGTGCATGCGTAATTAGAGTTCTCCGGCCTACAATGAGGCAAACGGAGAACGACATGAAGAAATCACGGTACAGCGAGTCCCAGATCGTCAAGATCCTGAAGGAGGTCGAGGGCGGTCGCCTGGTCAAGGAAGTCTGCCGGGAGTACGGCATCTCCGATGCGACCTACTACAACTGGAAATCCAAGTACGGCGGCATGGAAGCCTCTGATGTGAAGCGCCTCAAGGAGCTTGAAGAGGAAAACCGCCGGCTGAAGCAGATGTACGCGGAGCTGAGCCTGGATCACAAACTGCTCAAGGATGTGATCGAAAAAAAGCTGTAAAGCCAGCCGTTCGACGAGAACTGGTGGATTACCTCAAGCAGGCTCACGGCGTCAGCATTCGCAGAGCCTGTCGAATCGCTGGCATCAGTGACTCTGTGTACCGGTATCGGCCGGATACTTCCCGGGATGAACCAGTGATTGCAGCGCTTCAGAGCGCGACTGAACGCTATCCCGCCTACGGCTTCAGCAAACTGTTCAAGGTGCTGCGACGCTGGGGTCACGGATGGAATCACAAGCGGGTACACCGGCTGTATTGTGCACTCAACCTGAATAAACGACGACGGGGTAAGAAACGACTCCCGACCCGAAACCCGGAGCCATTGAGCGTACCAGTCACCGTTAATCGGTGCTGGTCGATGGATTTCATGAACGACAGTCTGTTCTGTGGTCGCCGGTTCCGCACTTTCAACGTGGTGGACGATTTTAACCGGGAGGTACTGGCCATCGAGATCGACCTTAATTTGCCGGCCCCACGGATCATCCGGGTTCTGGAGCGCATCATCGCCTGGCGAGGCTACCCGGCCAGATTGCGAATGGATAACGGCCCGGAGTTCATCTCCATCGCCCTGGCAGATTGGGCGGAACAGCACGGCATATCGCTGGAGTTTATTAAGCCAGGGAAGCCGACTCAGAACTCCTACGTGGAGCGCTTCAACCGAACTTACCGGGACGAGATCCTGAACATGTATGTCTTCCGGAACCTCACCGAAGTCCGAGAACTGACCGAGTCCTGGATAACGGAATACAACGATGAGCGTCCCCACGATTCACTGGAAGACCTGACGCCATGGGAATACCTGGCGAAACACCAACGGGCGGAAAACTCTAATCAGCGGTGCAACTGAAAC